>JAGVFR010000013.1 GCA_020057555.1 bacterium
AAAGCGCTAAAATCCCCGACATTTTGGTTTGAGCCGACCCCGCAAGGCAAATTCATGTTGAATATCGCTTTTGGGCAATCAAAATACTTTGTGGATAATCTTTCAGAGAATACTAAAGAGGGTTGCGTCAAAAATTGCGCCGAGGCGAATTGCCAGGCTACGCTTCGCTGGGATATTTGAACGACTTGCTAAAACACACGATATATAAAGACCCCGAAAGATTTCGCCTCGTTCGTAAAATTTTTGAACTTTACGCAACCGGAAATTATTCTCTGAAAGATGTGCGGAAGTTAATAACTTCCGCTGGCTTGTTGAGCCGAAAGAAAAATATGCTTTCCGTTTCCAATATCCAAAGCATACTTTCCAATTCATTTTATTATGGAGTGTTTAAATATAACGGCGAAATGTATGACGGAAAGCATGAGCCAATGATTCCAAAGAAACTTTTTGAAGCGTGCCAAAAAGTGATGGCGGATCGCTCCCGCCCGAAAAAGCCGAGCCAAAAAGAATATCCATTTAGAAATATGCTCGTTTGCGGGGAGTGCGGTTGCGCCATAACTTCCGAAACGCAAAAAGGACACAACTATTATCGTTGCACCAAAAAGCGGGATAAAAAATGTTCGCAAAAATATATCCGCGAGGAAGTTTTGGCCGAGCAAGTCGCAAACGAGCTTCAAAAAGTTTCTTTGTCTTCCGCTTGGGCGGAGTGGATGCTCACCGAACTAAACAAGGAAGAAGCGGAAGCCGCCCAAAGCGGAGCCGTTTTCGCTCAAAATCTCAAAAACAAAATAAAAGAGCTTGAAGGAAAGCTCGACATACTTTTAGACGCTCACTTGGACGGCACGATTTCACGCGAGGAATATACCGCTAAAAAAGAAAAAATCATCAACGAAAAAAGCGAGCTTCCCGAAAAATCAAAGGATTTTGAGCGAAACTGCAATCATTGGCTCGAACCGGCCAGACAATTCATTTTAGCGGCTCAACAAGCCAAAATTATCGCTTTGCAAGAAAATCCCGTCGTGGGACGGGATTTTCTCAAAAGGATTGGCTCGAACCGCGTTTTGCTTTCGCAAAAGGTGGCGATTGAACCTAAAAAATCTTGGCAAATACTATACAATCTGTCTGCCGAGGCGCGAAGCGCCGAGGCAATAAACTCGCAACATACAATTTGGCTCGGGGGGTGGGATTCGAACCCACGACCAATTGGTTAACAGCCAACTGCTCTGCCGCTGAGCTACCCCCGAATATTGTTCTTTTATGAACGTCGAGATTATAGCAAAGGGTTAATCTGCAGGCAAGGCTTTAAATATTGCCAACAATAATAAAACATGCTATACATTTGAACACAATTTCCTTGGAGGGAATAAAAAAATGGATTCGAAAGAGGAACTGGTCACACGGCTCACTAAACACGCCAAGAACATCAGCAGCATCACTATAACGTGGAACGCGTCTGATGGCGGACCGCGAATGGACATCAATCTGATAGCTAGAAACGGAAGTGACTTGGACAGCTGGAACGACTGGATGATTCTCGGCGATGGAGGTAGAACGACCGGAGCCGACATTATCATCAATATCATAAGGAGTGTACTTCCTCACGCAGGACTCACAGATCGAGGAAACTTTCATCTTCGTTTCGAAATTTCCTAGAATCGCTCACGCGTCTGCCTTCACACTATGTGAAGGTTTTTTTATTTTGTGATATACTTTTATTATAAACTTAAAAGCAAACATATGGCCAAAGGAAAAAACGCGAGAAAGAACATTAAGAAACCGAAGAAAAACGCTAAAAAGAAATAAAAAGAGATAGGTTTTGGATAAGTAATTCTTATAAGAAGTATATACGTCCATACTTTTACAGAGGTGTGGACGTTTTTATAGTTCATTAACACTGGTATCTTTTTTATCATCACTGTTGACACACAATCCGTGTAATAGTACAATTAAACTATTAAATAAGTGTTTAATTGATGTAATTTTATGCTTAACAAAAATGAAATCATTAAGAAGCAAAAACTTCTTAATGAAACTGATGAAAGAATGGCGAATACATTTAAAGCGCTTAGTGACGTGAATCGCTATCGCATTTTTCGTATTCTTGCAAAACAACCGCAGCTTACTGTCAGCAACATCGCTAAAATATTGAAAATATCAGTCCCTTTAGCATCGCAACATGTAAAAGTCTTAACGAATGCAAAAATATTGCAAAAGGAACGGGTTGGGAAGAAAATTTTCCCAAAAATTAAACATAGTAATCCGTTTGTCAAAACTGTTATTAAAACAATTCCCTACTGTACAAGAGGTGATTATTTCGATTGATGGAAATACAGAAAATATTTTACAACCTTAACGAACATTCAATTACATATATATGACCAACAAATATTTATTTTTAATGGCCTTTTCTTTTCCACTATTATCAATGGGTGCCGGATGTGCAATTCAAAATACATATGATCAAACAAATGCGAGCTACAGGAAATATGACAATACAGGCGCTCAAAATTCTTTTGTTTCATCAACTACCGAAAATTCATTGCCATCTTTACCAACCACATGTACAGACCAAGAGGATGGCATGCCAGTCATCACATCATTGTCAAGTTACTCTGGTCCAGTTGGAACAACGCTCGAAATAAGCGGCTGTAATTTTGCTGGTTTCGAAGGAGACCTGAATGCATGGATCGAAGATATCGATGGAGTAAAGGGAGTTCTGCATTCAGAAGTTGGATCCACAGAGAAACTCTTGAAGGTCGTCCTCAAATCAAAACTCTGCCAAAAGGATATTTCTTATAGCGGCCTTACTTGTGACGCGTCGTTAGTTTTAGTTCCTGGAACATATAAAATCTTTGTGTCGCCATGGGGAAAAACAAGCAACAATGTAATATTTGAAATCGAATAAGTTCAAAATATCCCAAATGTGAAACGACAAAATATCTTATAAACTTACTAATTCACTCACTTTTCAATATGAAAAATAAATTAAAAAAAGGGCTCATAATTGGAAGCCTGCTTGCAGTCGGAGCAGCAATTGGATTTGCAACTACAAAAGACATGAAACAAATTGCAAAAGACTTAAAAAAAAATCTAAATAAGTTGCAAGATGTTACAAAAGTAGAGTTTGATGAATTAGTCACAAAAGCCGTTGAGAAACATGCAAAAAAAATGGATCTTACAAGTGATGCTAGACAAGCACTTATGACTGCTTTACGAGCAAGTTGGCGTGAAATCGAAAAAGAATGTCATTCAGGGAAAAAATAAAGGAATAATTATGAAAAAAATAATCATCATATTAATTGTTTTAGCAATTTCAGCAATCATATCGTCTTTAATATTAGCTAAATTTAAAAACGATAAACAAACTGCCGATATTTCAATTTCTGAACATGAAGCTCCTTTGGCAGAGAACGAAACAAACGAAAAAATTAAACAATTATTCGTAGAAAAGTACCCATCTTTTACTGACACTATCAAAGTGACAATAAATCAAGAAACTCAAAAGCACGCACGAGGTATAATAAAATTCGTTTCTGACGCTTCTGGAGGAATCTTCCTAGCTACAAAAATCGACGAAAAATGGCAGATAGTATTTGATGGCAATGGAACAATCCCATGCAGTCTTTCAAAATACGAATTTCCAGATAAGATGTTGTCGGATTGTGCAAAATAGTTGTGTAAATATTCTATTTGAACAGTCCCTTGCCAAAATCCGAGACTTAAGCTATACTATCGCTGTCATTTAGACACAGAAACAAAGTCGAGTTTCAAAATAAGCAAACAAAACACATTCGTATGACAGGAACAATCAAGACTCTTACGGAAAAGGGATTTGGATTCATTTCTCGCGAAGGCGAGGCAAAGGATCTTTTCTTCCACTCCAAAGAGCTCCAAGGTGTGACATATGACGAGTTGAACGTTGGCGACACAGTCAACTTCGAGATCGACAACTCTGGCCCAAAGGGACCAGCTGCAGTCAATGTAACACGCGTATAATAAAAAATACCGCTCTCAATTTGAGGGCGGTTTTTTTATTTCAAATATTAAATAAAAAAAAATGACGATGTCGGTCGTCAAATTCAGCTAGTCAGACTTGCGCGTTCTTGTCACAAGAACTTCTTGAACGAAGATTTGCGGTTCCTCCCAAGGGTGAACTTCGACAATTGCGTCAAGGACTTCGCGAAGACGCACCACGTCTTTTGATCCTCCACGTGGAAGCGTGAACGAAAGTTCGATCGATGGAACTGCTGATCGTCTTCCTATTTCACCAATCGCCGGCTTCGCGCCTTCAAGAGATCGGTATTTTTCGAGTCCTATCCCCGACTCGAACACAACTTGATCGTACTTAACTCCGTAACGAAGCGGATCGTGCTCTAAGATGGCATTGGTAACTCTTTCTTTGAATCCATTGTAGCTCGATACCACAACTGTAACTCGAAATACTCGTTCAAACCCAAACACCTTGCTTCCTTCTGCCATATGACCTCCTTTCAAAATGAAAAGTAGCAGATATATGTAAAATTGAAAAGGTTAAAAATATGATAAAATGTTCCTCACATGAAAACCATCACAACAACATACAAAAATCCTGATCTTGATGGATACGGATCCGCAATGGCATACGCGGAATTTCTTCGAGCAAAAGGAAAAGACGCTACTGCTCATATTTGGGGCACACCGCATCTTGAAGTTCAATGGCTTCTTGATACATTCAAACTTCCGAATGCAAAAGGCCAAACAGACGACATAACATCAGAAGTCATTCTTTTGGACGCAAGCAGTCCGGAGGATTTACCAAAACCACTTCAAGCAAAACAAGTTATAGAGATTATAGACCACAGAAAAGTCAACGATGTTAACGCTTTTCCAAATGCTACTTCACAAATTGAGCTTGTTGGAGCGTCTGCCACGCTTGTGGCTGAACGATTCAAAAAAGCGAATCTGGAGCCATCAAAAGAATCAGCGTTGTTTCTTTATGGAGCAATAATTTCAAACACAGAAAACTTCACTGGAATATTTACTGACCGCGATAAAGAAATGGCAAGTTGGTTGAAACAAATTTCAAATGCGCCGGATGATCTTGCACAACAAATGTTCATTGCAAAATCCGACTTGTCAGGAAATCGATTGAGAGAAATGTTGTTCGGAGATTTGAAAGTAATTGTTATTCAAGGGAAAACTTTTGCGATTGGTCAGATTGAGATAATTGGCGTTGACGAGCTTTTGAAAAATCGTCGAGAAGAGATCACGGACATAATGAGGGAAATTCAAAAGACAAACAACTCCGATTTTACTTTTGTGAATTTTAAGGATCTTGAAAAAGTCTCGTCAAAAAATCTTTGTCTTGATGAGAAAACAACAGAACTCTTGAAAGATTTGCCAGATTTGAAATTTAGAAAACATATAATCGCTTGGATTCAGGAAAAGCTAAAATAAAAAACGACCCGAGTGGGTCGCAGAGTAGATGACAGGAAGCGATAGAATATCTTCTCACTCTTCGTAATCGAACCTCACGAACACTTTTGTTCTCGAACCATGCCGTTGACAGCTTTTTGCCGCTTGCAACAAAGCGCGTCCAAGACGGTCTCGATCTCTTAAAGAGAGATCACTGGTTTGAAAAAACCCTTGAGCTATTATCAAGGTAGTCCGGCAGACAGGAAGAAGTTAAATGTTCTTGATCGAAGGATCATGCACCAATGAAGGAACATGTCCGCTGTCGAATGAAACAACGACATTAATAGCGTCTTCCAATTCTGGAACTTTTGCTGAAATTGTCGCCCGACGAAGAGTGTCACTCATGCATCGCTTGAAAGCGTTGTCAGTTGCGACTGCTCCAGCAAAACATCCTTCAACAGGTGCATCGCCGTTTCCGAGTTCGTTGAACGAACTCGGCCAGTTTTTCACGTTGATAATGAGCATGAGACCTCCTGTGCTTGACGCTAAATGCGTCAGGTTGAACGACGGTGACGAGACAATGCTTGAAACGGAGCTCGCAGTACAGCGGACAACAGAGTTCCGCAATAGAACCTTGCTGAACGAAGTTGTCGGCGAAACTTCCGATATCTGTCCTCGAAAGCAGTCGGCGGCCACTCGGTTTTTGGAGCTTTGCATGGAATCTGTGTTCGAACAAATCCATCAACCTTTATCATGTTGTTCGTCTTGATCCTAAGAACAATGTACCAAGTGTTCTCACAGATATTCACATAGAGTCCATCGTTTCTGAACTGCATTGCTGTGATCGTTGCGTGTGGCCCATGATCCACCACGAATCCGCCGCTACCAGTTGTTCCGATTTCGGTTTGTTCGCAGGCGATCGAGTTTCCAAACGCCGCTTTCAGACGTTTTTCAAGATCAAGCCTGACTCCTCTCATAGCTTCCACTTTTTTCACCTCTTTTCTTGTCTTGGAAACAGACGCTTTTGCAGACTACCCAAAAAAGTATTTTTTGTCTATAGTGTGCATTGACCATTGAGAAAAGGAGGTGCGCGTGGAATTAGTTGAAAAAAGAAGCTTCGCACAGAGTATCTGGCCAATAGATGCCAGTCTGGTTATGGCAGAGCGATTCCTTCTTGGGCCAAATCGAGTTTGGCGATATGTCAATCAAACACAAGAAGCCTTTATTCGCGACCACCTCGGTGTCAGTCGCGGAGGATCACTTGATGTTGTGAGATCTATCGCAAGCTATTTAGCGCATGAGATCGAAGCATGGCTCAAACAACACGGCTTCGAAATCAAAATTGAAACGCTCGAAAGAAACGAGTTCAGTGTCGCGAGTGTTTTGGACGTTCTTTTGAAGTGGCCTCAAGATTGTGCTGAAAAGTCTGAACTTCACGTTGACGAAACACGCTATACTGGCGTTTGGATCAAACGAGGCGCGAAGTTCCTTTACACTTCAGCTCAAGACACACCAAAAAAACCGATCGTCAAACTCCCAACGGACAACAAGAGCATCAACGTATTTCTAACAATGCTTGACGAGCCTCCGCTCGGCGAATTCGGTCTTGTAACTTACGCCAGATACCTCTCTAGCGTAAACAAACAGTGTCTGGATTTGTATGACACTGTTGGTGTGCTCTTTCCAATGATCCAACTTGAGGAACATTCGCGACTCGACTGGATCAGAAAAATGTGGACGTTTGACAGTGCTGGATTTCCAGCATTGATTAAACAAGCTGTTCAGATCAACCGCCTGCGCATGAACGAGGATGGAGTCCGCGCACAGAGCGCTGTTCAAATTCGAATTCCTACAATCGGAGGATCTTCTCGAAAACCGTACATCTTCAACCATCCGTTTTTGCTGTGGATAGAACACGACAGCTCTCCAGAACCATTGTTCTCTGCTTGGCTCAACTTTGACTCGTGGAAAAACCCTCATGGCCTGAAGTAAATTCTATACTTCGGCCTTTTTTTATTGCTAAAATTTGAGAAATTTGATAGACTTCTTGCATTATGTCAAGAGAAGAACTCAACCAAGAAACATTTTTCGGACTGGGAATAGCTCCAACACTGTTAGAAAGACTCGAAAAGCTTGGATTTAAGCATCCAACACCAATTCAATTCAAAGCAATTCCAGTTGCCGCAACAGGCGAAGATCTTATTGGAATTGCGCAAACCGGCACTGGAAAAACACTGGCTTTCACGATTCCAATGCTTCAGCAAATGTCTGCACGTTCAAAAATGGGGCTTGTACTCCTCCCTACTCGCGAGCTTGCTGTTCAGGTTGATGAGGTCTTGCGCAAAATTGGTTTAACAATGGGTCTTCGCACAGCAGTGCTAATCGGCGGAGTACCAATGAGTCCGCAAATCAGACAACTTCGCGCAAAACCTCACGTGATTGTTGCAACACCTGGTCGTCTTATTGATCATCTTGAACAAAAAAACTTGAAGCTGGATAGAGTTGGAGTGTTGGTGCTAGATGAAGCGGATCGAATGCTTGATATGGGATTTGCGCCTCAACTTAAAAAAATTCTTGTTACTGTTCCAACTGATCGTCAAACAATGTTGTTTTCAGCGACAATGCCGGAGGAGATTGCAAAGATCGCGCGAACATACATGAAACAGCCATTGCGCATCGAGGTTGCTCCATCTGGAACAACGATCGAAAAAGTTGATCAGGAAGTTTACATTGTTTCAAAAACTGAAAAGGCTCAACTGCTCGAACGTTTACTCAAAGAATACAAAGGCACGGTTCTTTTGTTCACTCGCACAAAACATGGCGCAACAAAAGTCGCGCGCATGGTGAAACTAATGCATCATTCAGTTACGGAGATCCATTCCAACCGTTCACAAAACCAACGCCAAGATGCTATACGAGGTTTTTCATCTGGCAAGTATCGTGTTTTGGTTGCAACAGATATTGCCGCTAGAGGGATTGATGTAAAAAACATCGAACTTGTTTTGAATTTTGATTTACCGGATCATTTGGAAGATTATGTTCACCGTATTGGACGAACAGGACGAGCAGGCAAAGCTGGCAAAGCGATTTCGTTCGCGGCGCCTGAACAAAAAGCAGATGTCCGCGGAATTGAAAGACTAATTAGAAAAACACTTGCAATGAAAACTCCATCAGGAGAACCTGTTGCGCCAGAACAGCCTCGGCAATATCATCACACACCACGAAACAGACGAACTGATTCTGATTTTCGTGGTCAATCACGAAATCGACGTAGTCCAAGACAGCAAAGCCATCATCGTTAAAATAACAAATTAACCATATTATTCTTTAAGCTACTCCAAATATGCACAATCTAAATCATCTCCTTAAAGTCACAATGGCGTGGACAACCATCGCTTATGTGATTTGCTTCGTTGTTGTATTGATTTTTCCTTCAATCAGAGAACTCTTTTTCCAATACGCTTTACACACAAGCATCACGATCAAAAATCTTGACATGAACATAGGAAATTTTATTTCTGGCCTGATCATCTGGAACGTTTTGGATGTCGTTTTTGTCTGGTTGTTTGCTTCGCTTTACAAATCAATAAAATAGTTTTTTCAAAAAAAGAAGCCCGGTCGGGCTTCAGAATTCATCGTCTGCTTCAGTAGATGCTGTTTCAACGACTTGAGTCGCGGCAATTCTCGGACATGGTTGCCAAGAACGCCTGCGGTATGAGAGATACCCTGTGAAGATGTGCCCGAGCAGAGAAAACATACCGAACGCGAGCGCGAAAAGGAAAATTGTGTCCACGATCATTACGATCGTTGGATGACGATAGCCTTCCGGCATGAAAACCAGAAACGCCATGCCAATGATCTCGGCCCAGATTTTGATTTTCCCGAATCTGTTACTGCTCACATTATCGAGCTTGAGATACTGTTTGATCGGACGCATGAGCGTCAGACAAACAGCCGTGATTGTCAGTGAGACAATTACGCTTGTTGTAACATATCCGATTCCGAGCGAAAAAAGAACGAGAAAGAACCGTAACTTATCTGCAAGAGGATCAAGTGTGCGACCAAGGTGCGTGACACCTCGATAGTTGATGCGCTTCCAGAGTGTCATCGACACTTCTTCATCAAGTGACATTGGTTTTCGAGCACCTTGTTGATAACGACTCAATGCGCCGTCCACGAAATCCGTGACAAGACTGATAGTGAGAAGAATGGCACCAATGACGTAGTGGTCGAATATGAACAGCAGACACATCGGAATGCAGATAATCAAACCGATGAATGTCACTTGATTGGCTGTGAAATGATCGGAAAGCCAACGTCCTACTGATTTCGAAAGCCCTTGCACAGGTCCGAACTTCGGATCCTTGAGCCAGCGGCCAAATCTCCTCATGATCTCCCTCCTTGTAGATCTGACGTGCTGATGTTAGACCTATTCAGGAATTTGTCAAAAATAAAACAGGCTCACTCGAGCCTGTTTTATTATTACCAATCGTCACCTACTTCGTCGCTCGAATCTTCTTCGTCGTCTTCCACGTCCTTCGTTGCTTCGTCTTCTTTCCCATCATCATCGCCGTTCCCCCAATCATCGTCTCCCATGGCATAACTTAATGGACAAAACATACGTCTCTGGTAGTGATCAAAGATCGTTATGAGTTAGTAAAATCATAATACCAAATAAAAACTAACGCGCAAGAAGTTGTCAAGGGTGACAAAAACTAATAGTCACGCAATTTTTCAATCAATGGATTCGCTTGAATCTTTTCAAGCGCTTTTGCTTCAATTTGTCTAATACGTTCACGTGTTACGTCAAACTCTCGTCCGACTTCTTCAAGTGTGTGGCTGACACCGTCAGTCAACCCAAAACGCATTTCCAAAATTTTCTGCTCGCGCGGTGTTAACCCTTCCATTGCTTTTGTAACATAATCTTTCAAAAGCTCACGCGCGGCCTGACGATCTGGTGAAATCGTTTTGACATCTTCCAAAAAGTCTTCAAGTTTTGAGTCTTCGTCGTCATCACCAACAGAAGTTTCAAGCGAAACTGTGTCTTGAGATATTTTTCTAATATGACGAACTTTGGAAATTGACTCGCCCATTTCTGCCGCGATTTCTTCCGGAAGAGGTTCACGACCAAGGTCCTGAATAAGTTGACGTTCAATTTGTTGAAAACGATTTATTGTCTCAACCATGTGAACTGGAATACGAATTGTGCGCGACTGATCTGCGAGCGCGCGCGTAATTGCCTGTCTTATCCACCAAGTCGCGTAAGTTGAAAACTTGTAGCCTTTTCGATAATCGAATTTTTTAACCGCGCGAAAAAGTCCAATGTTCCCTTCTTGAATCAAATCCAGAAGTGACATTTGTTTTCCAACGAACTTTTTTGCAATCGAAACAACAAGACGCAAATTCGCTTCGATTATACGACGCTCGGCTTCTTTTTCATTTCGCTCTTTGCGTTTTGCAAGTGAAACTTCCTGTTCTCCGTTCAGCAAAGGAATTTTTCCAATCTCACGCAAATACATTTGAATTGAATCTTGAGTCAACTCTGGAATTGCCGCGCCTTTTTGACGCTCGTGCGTAAGACGGATCTTGTCATAGACTTCCCCACGTTCGATTTCACGACCAAGAATTCCCTCTTTAAGTTCGATAAAATGAACACCAAGCCGTTCCATTCTATCCAAAAATTCCTCAAAAAAATCCACGTAATCCTCAACTTCAGTAAACGTAAACAAAACTTCATTTTCAGTGATATATCCGCGTTGTTTCCCTTTCTCAAGAATTTTGTTTATTACCTCAACAGACGGAGGTTCAGCTCGCTTGTAACGAACGCGCTCCGGTTGAACTTTTTTTGCAACAAATTTTTTGCTCGGTGTATGTGGTTTTTTAACCACGTGTTTCCGAATAACTTTTTTCACGTGCTTCTTTTTGTTCTTTTCAAATTTCTTATTCTTTTTTTTCAACTTATTCATAACCAAAAAAGCTCACATCAAAAATGATTTAATTCTGAAAGAAGCCGTTTAACAGTTTCTTGATCGCCAGCATGTTCTGCTTGGCGTAACTCCATCGCAATATTTTTGCGTTTGTTCTGCGCTTTAGAATGACGCAGAAGCAAAAAGAGCATATTTAGTTGTTCCTGCACGTTTTCGGTTGGCAATTGTGAAAACGCCGTTTCAGCGAGAAAATAAATTTCTATGAGAAGCTTTACAAGGTCTTCTCTTGACTCGCTTTTTAGGTGATTTTCAAGCCTCGAAAAAAAAGATTGTTTTTGTGCAGTGTTGCCAGAATTGTAGAGCCTTTTGGCTATTGTGTAAAGCTCAACGGCTAATGGGGAGCTGTTTTCTGGAAAAGGGATGTCCATCGAAAACTCTGGATACGCGCTTGGGTTCATCACATAAAGTCCAAGGATCAACAATGATGCCCTCTCTTCTTTTGAGGTTGTTGAAGTCGTTTTTGGTTGAACAACTTTTGTCTTCAATTTGTCGTGATCTGATTTTGTTGGAGCAGGAAGATGCGATCGAAGAATCGATGTGTCAATTCCAAGAAGTTTCGCGATCTCGTTCAACCAATGTTCTTGTTCAACAACGTCCGTTATTTCAACAAGCGCTGGGATGAGTTCCTGCGAAACAGTTTTTTTATCATCAATGTTTGTTAAATTTTTTCCTTGAATCACGCGAGCAATTAGATATTCCATGAAAGGCACTGATGAAGCTGAAAGTTTTTGCCATGCGGCTGGATCTTTTTGCGCAAGTTCGTCTGGATCTTTTGAACCTGCTGGAAGAATAATCGCGCGAACATCAAACCCAAGTGAACGAGCGATTGAAACTCCACGTTTTGCCGCTTTGAGCCCTGCCGCGTCTTGATCAAAACAAAAAACAAGTTTTTTTGTGTATCGCGCAAGAAGTCGCAACTGATCTTCTGTTAAAGCTGTTCCTGAACTTGCGACAACGTTTTCAACTCCTGCTTTGTGTGAACCAACAACATCTAAATTTCCTTCAACGACGACAGCACAATCTTTTTGTTTGATTGAAGTTTTAGCAAGATCAAGGCCGTAAAGCAATGATCCTTTGTGATAGATTGGAGTTTCAGGTGAGTTGATGTATTTGGAAAGAGAAGCTAAAGAGGCTAAAGAAGTTGAAGAAGCTGGAAGCAGACGCGCGGTAAAGCCGACAGTCTTCCCATGATGATCTCGAAGCGGAATCATTAGACGATCACGAAAACGATCAATCAATCCAGAACCTGATCGTTTTTTTTGTCCAAGACCGGCTGTGATAATTTCATTTTCAGAATATCCACGCTTGAGCAAAAATTGTGTCAGAGCATCCCAGTCTGCTGGCGAGTAACCGAGCTTGAATTTTTCACAAAGTTCAAGCGTGATACCGCGTCCACTTACATACACACGAACCAATTCAGCAATTTGAGAACCTGCAAATACTTTTTGATAATATCGCGCCGCAAGATCATTGATCTCGTACAAACGTTGTTTAACATTGCTTTCAGTTGTTGGAAGTCTGCGAACTTCAACACCGGTTTTTTGTCCAAGGTGCATTAGCGCTTCGGAAAAATCCATCCCTTCCATTTTCATGACAAACGAAAAACAATCGCCCCCTTCCCCGCAACCAAAGCAATGCCAAATTTGGCGATCTGAGGAAACATGAAAAGAAGGGGTTTTTTCAGGGTGAAAAGGACAAATCGCGCGGAAGCCGTGCGTTCCTGCTGGCTTTAACGTCAAATACTCGCCGATGAGTTCGACGATATCGAGTTTTTGTTTAATTTCATCGCGAGGATCTGACACAACGCTTACACATTACCTCTTATTCGAGGATCATCGCAAATATTGGAGAATGGTAATGAAGTTGACAATCTAATGATTTTTTGGTAGTTTTCTATGTCCTGAGTCAAAAGTATGGAGGACATCATGGCTGACAAAGGAAACTTGCTGAAAATCACATTCACTGACGAGGGTGAACTCGTAGTTGAATACCCCGGAGGAATTCGAGATCGAACCGGGATATTCACCTCGCTCCAAGAAAAACGCACGGTTCTCGAGTTTGCCATGACAACCGCAGGACAAACTCTTCTCATGAGACAAAGGGGACGGGAAATTCACGACCCGCTCACAAGTCTTTTGCGTCGTCAACCTGGCCGCGAGTTAATTCAACAGCAATTGGTACGAATTGCGGCAATGCCATTTACAGGGACGATTTCAATCATCCTGATGGATCTTGATCACTTCGGAATACTCAACAAGCAATATGGTATGAGTGTTGGAGATGAAGTGCTCCGCTGGTTCGCACATATTCTCACCAGAAGAACAAGAAGTTCTGATGTGATTGTGCGATGGGGTGGCGAAGAGTTCCTGGTCTTTACCTCTGCGGGTCTGGCACCGGACGAACGTGGCAAGGCTCGCGACAGAGACACTTCGACTAACGCCTTTGTCCAAACAGGTGCCACAGATAGAAGTCTGGGACCAGTTCTGAACAATGGAGAGATAGTCGCTGGTCGTTTCATGACAAGTGCTGAGGCTGGACCATGTATGGTTGGTGGTTTAGCGATCAAACAACGAGTTACGATTGCTGTGGCAACACACATCATCACTTCAGCTGAAGACAGAGACACACTCGCCGAAGGTGTGTTCGAAGGTCTATTCGAACAAGCCGATGCTCTTCTTCGAAAAGCAAAGACTGATGGGCAACGTGGACGGATCTTCTCTTTCAACAAAGCCATGCAAATCAAGTAAGATGTTTCTTCTTTCTGCGCCTTTAACAAAAGGCGCTTTTTTGATTAATTTGTTCTAATTGTGTAAACTTTCGTGCGTTCGGAGAGATCGCATAGTGGTCGATTGCGCGCGCTTGGAAAGCGCGTATACCGAAAGGTATCGAGGGTTCGAATCCCTCTCTCTCCGCCAGTTCAATGAAGCCAACTGCTTGGCTTTATTGAACTGGACACAGACAGAAAGGAGGGATTCGAACGCCGGAGCCATATGCCGTCAGTAGACGGCATGGCGAGGCGGTGGCCAGACCTCGGCGAGTTGACGAGCCGAGAGTCGAGGTCGAATCCCTCTCTCTCCGCCAATTTTTACATTCAGCGAAATTGAAATATGAAAATCGGGGTTGGGTCAAAAAATAAAACTAAAGTTAATGCTGTTACGGAAGTGCTTAACGACTGTCCAATGTTTGCTGATGCAGAAATTGAAGGCGTTGATGTTCAAGTCGAGCAATTCGGTCATCCAAAAAGTCTTGATGAAACAGTCGCTGGAGCGATTGATCGTGCAAAACAAGCATACGTTAATCACGACTTTGGTTTTGGAATTGAAGGCGGACTTATGAAAGTTCCTCAAACCAAATCCGGATATATGGAAGTCGCGGTTTGCGCGATTTTCGATGGCAAGCAAATTCACTTGGGTCTTTCACAAGCGTGCGAATGGCCAAAAAAAGTTCTAGAAAAAATACTAGAAGGTCTTGATGGAAGTCAAGCAATGAAAGCAGTTGGTTTAACTCAACATGAAAAATTGGGAGAACACGAAGGTCTTGTTGGAATTTTAACAAAAGGGCGTACGAACCGCACTGAATTCAACAAAGGCGCTGTTGTGATGGCTCTCATGCATTTGGAGAATCCGGAACATTATTAAAAAGAGATCCTTCGGCTTATTGCCTCAGGATGACGCAAGAAAGTCAACTTGAAATTCGCCATTGACAAATGGCGAATTTTTTATTAGTCTGGGAACTTTCCAGAACATCTCTGGAAAAAGCGGAGGAAAAATGAGCAAGTGGACTTTCAACGCAATCCAAGTCAGACAAGATGGCCAAATCGAAAAGGTTGGACTGTCACCGCATCAATTCACGCGAATCGACAAATATATAGCTGCACTTGAGGCGGCCGCAAGTTCAACCGTTGCCAATCCGATTTTCTCTCAATACTTTGTCAGAGAGAGCGTTGTGCCAGTACTTGGTGCAATTGTACCGGCTGGCAACATCGAATACGGCCTGTGCCAAGCACTTCATGGCGAAGAGGCCATTGTGGCCGCGTATCGAAGTAGGTGTGGCAGATCTACTCAAGACGTAGTTATCGGAATCATTGCCGGAAGTCCTGGCAACATCGCGACACCTTGTGGAAACTGTCGAGATATCTTACTCGATGATCTTGGCACTGATTTCGAAATCGTGTCTGGCGTGGCAGACGGCGGAGAAGCGGTCGTGGCTAACATGAGCCACTTTCTGTTTTCAAAGTTCAAGACCTTGAGCACAATCGAAATCCATCCTGACTTGGATAACATGATCAAAGTAACAATTCACCATGGCGATCTTTTGGTGAACGACGCGTTCTCGCCAAAAAACGTTCACCCTGAACGCAAATATCACGCGCTCATTGCAACCAAAGTTGAGAGGTTCGTCGGCGCGCACGATGTGATGTGTGATTATCATCCTATCTACGCGCTTCGCGACGCTATTCGCCAAGCAAGACGAAAACACGATCCGTTTGTTCAATCGGTCGTGATTGTAAGCAAAGGCTCCGGCGAAAAAGCGCCTCATGTCATGTACAAGGATCGTCAGCATCTGCTGTCGCTCAATCTACAAGCAGAATTGCTCGCAAAAGAAGAAAACGATCCACCAGTCTTTCTCGCAACATACGATGATAAACACAAGGTAACTGGACTGTGGCAAACAAGCGTAAAGCAATGGTTGCCTCTTCCCTTCACTTCTCGCAACTTCGGCCAGGAACACATTGAGTTACTGACCAACTACTACAAAGGTATAAGGAGATAAAGTCCTCTCCGACACGGCCGCTATTGACAAATGGCGGTTTTTTTGTTATTTTTTCTATTCCAGAGTGTTTCTGGATAAGCCAGTGGCTGGGCCGAAAACATACAGCCAACTTGGTCCTTTGGACCATAGGAAGGAGAAGAGTAATGCCTCTTCGCACGGGTCGACAGGTTCCGATCGGCAACGGGTCCACTCTCATGATACTCGGTGTTGAGCCAGTGGATCGAGAGCTTTGGGAAAGCCACGAGACAGTTCAAGGTCATTGGGTCTACTTCATGGCGCACATTCAGAGTCATGTAGAACCTGCATATGTCAGAGAAGCTATCGTTCACATTCACGCACGAGCGATCTGGAAGCTTATGTGCCCGAACAAGCTCGAACAACCACACACAATTCTCATCTCACCTCATGATGAAAGCAACTGGATGAGAGTGATGTTCAGACGACGGATCGAAGGTGAACTGTATGATCACAAAAAGTTCCTCCACAACGAAGCGAAAAATCTCAAACACATCTGGCAACTTGTTCGTTACGCTGAATCCGGCTATACGAATGAGAACAAGATGTTCAGCACGAGCAAGCTCGGAAGAGAGTGTCCGATTCAGCCATGTCACATAAGAATCGAGGACGGTGTACGACTAGGTCTCGGTATACCTGAAGCAGAAAAAACCGCGCACCTCATTCTGACATTAGCCAGAGTGATGAGCAGTTGGGGTCCTCGAACAGCCGACTTGTTGGTACTGGGTCTTAAGATGAAGAGAAGTGAGATATTGAACGGTCTCAACTATCTCATCGAGAACGACTTTCTTGCGAGCGAACCCGATGAAGTTGGATACATCATCCGCGAGAAATTCGTTGTTCATTGCTGGCGTGCTTTCTTGCACAGCTAACACTTCACCACCTTGGCTCTTGTCATTTCTCTGACAAGAGTTTTTTTATTTCATCGTTTTTTTCGATCCCATCCATGCGACTGGCCAGGACGAGGGCTTGGATTGTGACCAAGTGGACAGCGCCGACCACCTTTACTCATTCGACAGTACGAACAATTCGAACCGCCTGAAGACATTGCCTTGCGCGCGCGATCGAGTGAATGAGAACTTTTCTTTTTTTTGTCGTCGTTGAATTTCTGCATATTGTAAATAGTATAGCATAAGTGATAAAGTGAAAAAGTATGGTCAAACTTTTTGAAGGACCATTTCATGAACCAGTTGAAGCCGTTATGAAACGTCTTGGCTACTCTTATCACTGTGGTCGTGATGGACGTCCTTGTTTTCATCGCGCGCTTAATGATCCAGAGTTTCCTCGATTTCATGCTTATGTAATTCACAAAGACAGTGGAATTGAAATTGATCTTCACTTTGACGCGCTTGACTCAATCGAGCACAAAGGAAACCATGAACAATCATGGTCGTATGAAGGAGGACGTGTTATTGGAGAGATGCAAAGAATAACGCAAATACTTGAAAGTATTAAAAATTGATCCGACCTTATGCAACAATTTTTTCAAGGTCCACTTCAAGATCACGCGCGAAATATAATGCGACATCTTGGTTATGGTGAACAGCGTGCGCGAAGCGGACAGATCAGTTATGTGCGAAGAGTTTCTGGTGACCGATTCCCGCGATTCCATGCTTATGTGGAAGATAAAAATAACGGAATACAAATCAACTTGCACATGGATCAAAAAGAAGCGAGCTATGAAGGATCACACGTCCACTCTGGTGAATATGAAAGTCCGCTTTGTCAGGAAGAGATGAAACGAATAATACAATTCATACAAACTCCAAAAACAGTTTCAACACAGACCCAAGTTCCACAGCAAAAAAAGAAAACAAATTTTATATCAAGATTTTTTAAGTAACTACAGCCTTCGACTGGCTCAGGCAATAATTTCCGAAGTCGAGTGGACTCATCGCAATGACAGAACGTAAAAAATAGAGCGCCAGTTGGGCGCTCTTGAGTTTGGTCAAGCAATCAACGGTTCAGGAACGAAATCGGATTCGTCTTCACCGTCTGCAAATGCTTGTGCGTTAGGTTTGCCATAGGAAAGCGCAGGCGCGCGATTCCCATAGTGATCTTCGAGAAAGTCGAGCGTTCCGAGTCTTTCCGCTTCAAGCACCCTTGCTGGTGGAAGACTTACATGTATGACCTCAACACACTCAATTCGCAGATCAAGACGTCGTCTCAATGCTTCAATCTTGAGCATTGTTGTTGCGCGAAGCATGTGCCAGTTGTCTGTGACAAGATGAACAAGTACGCCATCACAGAATTCCGGATCAGTCTTCAGCGCGCGTACAACAGATTGAACGTCAGCAAGAGTGTTCGCTCGTGCATCGTAAAGTCGAATGCACTTACTGACTCCGCGACAACACGCTTCGTTCTCGTACACTTGCAGGTCTGCCCCATTGTTGGCATCGCCTGCTATGACAATTGGAAGTTTGTGCTGAAGAGAAACTTCGATTGCTCGATTGATTCGACGAAACGAGATGCCATCTTTGTGTGTTTGGTCATCGTGCGGTCCGCACAATGTAACGACTATCGAACGCCTCATGGCGGTTTCCTCCTTTTTTTGCCAGCGTCATTCTGAGCGAAGCGAAGAATCTTTTGGGAGATACTTCACTTTGTTCAGGATGACAAAAGAGCTACTTATTCCAATTGCTTCCATAGAGAATCAAAGATCATTGTTTGTGTCAATGCAATGGCTGTATCGTCAATAATAACTCCAAAGAGTTTCTTTTTTTCATCAACTGACACATAAGCAGTTTTGCCTGGATAGATGAAAATGTACGTTGGAGCTTTATCTTCTTTTGTAAGCCATCTTCGCTCATCCAAACCAGATGTGTTTCCTCCATGCCCAATCGCGATTGCTCGTACTCGAACTTTTTCTCGAATACGATTTTTTGTATATCCTGGCCATGCGTTTAGAATCAAATCGCGAATTGCGGCTGACGAATACACACGATACATTTTGTCGAGCGAATGGGCGCACGTCTGAATTACATCTTCCAAAATCGAACGAACGCCCACCTCGCCCTCGTAGTAAAAAACAGTAGGACGGTGCTGACTCCATCCAATAAGTTGTTGGAGATTTGGAATAATCTCTTGCAGTTTCAAACGCGCTTCTTGCGCTGCGACTTCTCTACGCGTTGCAACACCCGTCAGCTTTTTGGGATCCTCTGCCGTAAAGAATCGATGCGTTTTCGCATCCACGAAACTGACAAGGCCCAGATCCATAAGACGTTTGAGCGTGTCATAAGTAGTTCCTCGATTAAAACCGCTTTCTTGCGCAATCTCACGCAATGGCGCGGTTCCCAGCTTCATGAGAGCGATATAAATTTCGTAGTCTTTTTGACGAAGACCAATCGCTCCCAATGTCTCCTCTGAAAGTGTATGACGTTTAAGCATAGGCGTTAAGATAAATACGACAATTTGTGGATAAACAAAAAATACCCTTGAAATAAGGGTATTTTTTTAATCAGATTTTGTCAATTTTTTTTCGACAACTTTTTGAAATAAAACCAAAAACCAAACACAACCATTACCGTTGCCACATACTGCGCGGGTGTAAATCCAAAATATCTAACATCAATAATAGGTCCGTTAGTAGCGCGCAAAAAATCAAGTAGAAAACGAGCTATCCCCTTCCAAACTAAAAAGACCACAATGTAAGTTCCAACTTTTGCTTTTCGATGAGCAAGCAGTAGGAAAAGACAAAATAATAGCAAACCATTTAATGAAAGGTATAAACCGAGATCATGTCGAACTCCGTCTGGAAATTTCACTCCAAGAAAAAAATTTGTCAGTCGTCCAGGGTGTTCGTGCAATAAAAAACAACCAATGCGTCCAATAAAAAATCCAAGAGGTAATCCAAAAATTGCTGTATCTGCGTAAGACCAAATATCAACACGACTTTTGTGTAAAAATAAAATTCCGAAAATTACTGAACCAATGAATCCGCCCATCACTGACATTCCACCATTCCAAAACTTCAAAAGTTCAATCGGAGAATTAAAATAAAAAGCCGGTTCGTAGATGATGTGAAATAGTCGCGCAAAAATCATTGCGCCAATAATCACCCAAAAAGCTAGGTCCCAAATTAAATTTGAATCTTGTCCTCGGCGTTTTGCCATCCATGCTGAAACTGATGCACCAGCCAAAATACCAAGTGCCACAAATAGACCCCAAACTTGGATTGGTATTGGACCGAGATGAATTACATCGAGATGGAAATATGGAAGCATAGCTGTAAGCTTTTAGCTGTTAGCTTTTAGAAAAACAATCTAGTGCGTCCTAAAGGCTAATGGCTAAAGGCTTTTACACTGGAATTCTCTTGTGCCACTCTGTCAGATTCTGATAATACATTCCGATTCTAAACAAAGTATATTCATCAAACGGACGACCCATTAGTTGAAGACCGACTGGCATATCTTTTGAAAATCCGCATGGCAAAGATATTGCAGGAACAGTCGCAAGATTTGCTGTGATCGTATAAATATCTGACAAATACATTGTGAGCGGATCACCAAACTTCTCACCAAGTTTCCACGCAATCGAAGGACTTGTCGGTGTCACAATCGCATCAACATGCTTAAATGCCTCGTCAAAATCTTGTTTAATAAGTGATCTTACTTTGAGAGCTTTACGATAATACGCGTCATAATATCCGGCAGAAAGCGCGTAAGAACCAAGCATTATTCTGCGTTTCACTTCAGGGCCAAACCCTTCACCACGAGAAAGTGAGTATGTTTCAGCAAGATTGTTTCCGGTTGAATGATAGCCATAACGCAAACCATCATACCGACCGAGATTTGAACTTGCTTCACATGGCATTATTATGTAGTAAGTTGCAAGCGCATATTCTGTGTGCGGCATTGAAATTTCCTCGACTTTTGCCCCACCCTTTTCAAGTTCTGCAACAGCGTTCATGACAAGTTTTTCTACATCCTTATCCATTCCTTTCAAAAAATATTCTTTCGGAATTCCAATTTTCATTCCATCAACAGACGGATTCATTAATTCTGGAACACTTGTGTCTTTTAGCTCAACAGATGTCGCATCTTTTGAATCTTTTCCTTCGATTGTTGACATGAGAAAAGCAACATCCTCAACTGTTCGAGCAAAAGGCCCGATTTGATCCAAGCTTGATGCCATTGCCATTAAACCATAACGAGAAACTCGTCCATAAGTTGGTTTAAGTCCGACTACGCCACAAAGTGAAGCTGGTTGTCGAATTGATCCGCCCGTGTCAGAACCAAGCGCGATTGGCGCGAGTCCAGCCGCGACAGCAACAGCAGATCCACCGCTTGAACCACCTGGAACTCGTTTTTTATCCCAAGGATTTTTTGTTGGACCAAAGTGCGAAGTTTCAGTTGATGAACCCATCGCGAATTCATCCATGTTTGTTCGTCCCAACAAAATCGCTCCAGCTTTTTTTAATCTCTCAACAACTGTTGCGTTGTAAATGCTTTTGTGACCTTCAAGAATTTGCGAGCCTGAAGTGTTTCCCCATCCTTTAACCATCATGTTGTCTTTCAACAGAACTGGAACACCAGCGAGCTTGCCCAAAGATTTTCCTTCAGCTCGGGCCTTATCAATTTTTTTTGCATCGTCTTGCGCTGTTGGTGAAATTTCCAAAACAGAATTCAAATCCTCATCAACATCTTTAATTCTTTTTTGATAAGCCAAAACAAGTTCTTCAGAAGAAAATTTTTCTTTTTCAAGAGAGCTAACGATTTCTTTGAGAGTAAGTGTTGAAACATCAATCATAGATTTTCGTTTCGACCAAACACAGATTGAACTTCAAGCAAATCTCCATTACTGTTTGAAAAGTTCTTGATGGCACTTTTTCTCGTATTTTCGTCACTTTGTTCCTCAACGTCAACTCGAAAAACATTTGAAACATCAAGCGCATGTTGCAATTCTGGAACATTGTCTGTATTCACTTCTTGAAGTTTCGCAACATAATCAAGAATTGAACTTATTTGTTCGCTAAACTGTTCGACTTCATCATCGTTGATGTGCAATCGAGCGAGTTTTGCAATGTATTTCACGTCGTTGTTCGATAAAGGCATATTTACTCACCAAGCATATCCAAGAATTGCTTCTCCGACAAGGTCTTAACTCCGAGCCGATTAGCGTCTTCCAATTTCGATCCAGGATTAGCACCAACCACAACAAAGTCAGTTTTTGAACTTACAGATCCTGCTGACTTTCCACCAGCCTCACGAATTTTATTTTTAGCTTCATCCCGCGAAAGCGCTTCCAATGTTCCTGTAACAACAAATATTTTTCCATAAAAAACTCCTGAATTTGTGCCTTTATTTTCGTGTTTAATTTTAACTCCGACTCTTTCATACTCTGACAAAAGATCAATGTTCCGTTGTTCAGAAAAAAATTCTTTTACGCTTTTTGCAACTATTCCTCCAACACCTTCGACACTTTCCAATTTCTCCAATGTCGCTGAAACTATTTTTCCAAGTGATCCGAAAGCATTTGCAAGATCAATCGCTGTCTGTTCTCCGACATTTCTAATTCCAAGTGAAAGCAAGAAGTTCGCGAGTAAAATTTCTTTGTGAGTTTGAATTTCTTCAACTAATTTTTTGGAAGACAGATCAGCGAAACCCTCGACAACTAACAAATCGTCAGGCTGAATTGAAAATAAATCAGACGGACGATTGATTATTTTTTGCTCCAAAAGCGCGGCGATTGTTTGCGGACCAATTCCATCAATTCCGAAAGCTCGCGCCGCATGAAGAATTGCTTCTTTGTCTTGAGAAAAACATCGTTTGTTTGTGCAATACATTGCAACTTCACCTTTTTTCCGTTCAATTTTTGATCCACACACAGGACAAAGTGTTGGCGGTTTCACACTTGTAGCATTGCGTGGACGAAGTTCCTTCAAAACATTTTTTATTTTTGGAATAATATCACCGGCTTTGAACAAAATAACGCTATCGCCTTCTCGAACATCAAGTCTCTGAATCTCATCAAGATTGTGAAGCGACGCATGTTGAACTGTTGTTCCACCAATCCAAGTTGGTTCAACAAGCGCAACCGGGGTGAGCGCGCCAGTGCGACCAACAAACCATTGGATTTGTTTCACGATAGTTGTTGCTTCCTCTGCTGGGAATTTCCATGCAATGAGCCCGCGAGGTGTTTTTCCAACAACTCCAAGCTGTTCATATATTGAATTGTCATTTACTCGCGCAACCATACCATCAATCCAGTAATCCAATTTCTCACGAATTTTTTGTAAAAACGACCATTGAGCATGAGCGTCAGCAATGTTTACACAAATTCTTGATTCTGGAACTGGTCTAAACCCAATATCGCGAAGGATCTTCCATTCCTCATCCATTGTTTTTTGATTCATTTCAACAATGAGGTCCCAAGCGACAAAAGCAAGCGGTCTTGACGCTGTAATAGAAGAATCAAGTTGTCGAATTGATCCAGCGGCCGCGTTTCGAGGATTTGCAAGAAGAGGTTTGCCTTCTTTTGCAAGCCGTTTATTTGTTTTTTCAAAAGCGTTTAGTGGAAAAAAAATTTCACCGCGAATTTCCACACGAGTTGGAAGATCGATATTTTTCAGTGTTGTTAGTTTAAGAGGAACTGACTCGATCGTTCGAACATTTTGCGTGACATCTTCACCGTTCTGTCCATCGCCGCGAGTTGCCGCGTGCATCAAAAGTCCATTTTCATAAACAAGAGAAACAGCAAGCCCGTCTAATTTTGGCATGCAAAAGAGTTCAATATCTTGTATTCCTAATAATTTTCTGATTCGTGAAATCCAATCTTGAAATTCAATCGGCGTAAACACGTCTTCCATTGAAAGCATTCGAGTTGTGTGTTTGATTTTTTGAAATTTTGCAAGAGTTTTCCCTCCAACACGCTGTGTTGGAGAATCAGTTGTGATAAATTCCGGAAATTTTTGTTCAAGCGCGTAAAGTTCATGCTTGAGAGAATCCAACGCGGCATCAGAAATAGTTTGTTTATCCAAAACATGATACTCATAACGATATCTCGAAATGAGTGTTTTCAATTTTTCAATTCGTTGTTTTGCTTCTTTTAAGGTCATAGTTTGGTACCCACGGCTAAAGCCGTGGACTACAAAGTCACATATTACATGTGGCCACTGTTGTGGTTGTAGTAATCGGTAGCCCACGGCTTTAGCCGTGGAAAGAATTACGAATCCCATGAATCAAAATCGTATACGGTCGATCCTTTGAACTGATATTTCTTCCAATCATCTGTTAAACCAGCCCGAACCGGATTTCCTAAGATATATTTTACATGTTTTTCTATATCTTCGTCTTTACGAAGCACATGATCGAAATACTCCTTTTGCCAACTTACACCTTTTTTGTTCTTAGACAACCAATAGCCTGTTTTCTGTTTGAAGTATTTCATCACACCTAATAAATCAGATTCGTTTGATTTTCCTTGTAACAAAATATGAATGTGATCCGGCATAAAAAGATAAACATGTGCGTCAACATCGTCATGATTGAGAGCATTGATCAATTCTCTTTCAAAAATACAAAAAATAGATTCGTTAACAAATAAACTAACGTGTTGTTTCACACAACAAGTGAATGCACAGCAGATTATGCCTTTGTAGCATTCCGATGAAAGACGATGTTTTGTTCGAATAGGATTCATGATGTTTGAAAAATTCTGATCCAACCCACGGCTAAAGCCGTGGGTTACCAACTATACAAACAAACTCAAATACCACTGCAATGGTGCATTACCAAAAAACAGAATCACGGCGGTTCCGATTGCCATAAACGTTCCAAAAGCGATCGGAGTTTTCCGATCAACGCGTTTTGTCAAAAGAAGCATAACGCCAATGATCGCGCCAAGCAAATATGCTAAAAACAGCGCAACAAGCCCTTGATTCAGTCCAAGCATAAGTCCCATAAGCGCGCCCATGCGAATGTCTCCACCGCCAACCCAAGCACCGTTTGATATAACAAATTGAAGATAAAAAAATCCACCAAGAACAACTGCACCAGTAATTAATGACATCGCGGGAACTGTACCGAGCCAAAGATTAAAAATTATCGCGACTATCATTGCTGGAATTGTAAACCGATCCAGAATGTACATGTGCTTCAAATCGTAAACAAAAATCAAAATTAAAAACGCGATGAAAATCCAATCACGAACAATCGTGTACATTCCTTCGATCGAACTGTCATTAAACTTAGAATAAAAAAGAAGAAATAAAATTCCAGTAACAAATTCAACAAGTGGATATTGCCACGAGATTACATTTTTACATTTACGACATCTTCCACGCAAAATAAAAAAACTCAACACCGGAATCAAGTCGTGAGCTGAAATTGGTTCCTCGCAAGTTTTGCATTTTGATCGTCCTTTAATTACTGAACGACCTTCATGAACACGAAAAATGGCAACGTTTAAAAAACTGCCAATGCAGACACCGAAGACAAAAACAAGAAATTGAAACATAAAATATCCCTGTCGTTTGGTTGCAATAGAGACAGACGGGACTCCTTTTTCTTGGCCTTCATACAGAACCAACGGCAGAAAAAGCGTCCCGCAACTGTCTCTTGTGAACCTTGTTGATTTATTGAATGTATTGAGGCTAAAGAGAGAGGTTTGTAAGATCGTTCGGATCCTCTGTTCGCCGACATCCGGAGCCGACCTGTACAAACACTCATTAACCACAACGATTCACGTCGGCGAGGACTAAGCCGCCACCACTCACGTTGGTTATCCTCGTCGACCACGGCGGCGGTCAAGAACAGAGGAACCGGACGATCTTATTTGCAATTCAATTCTACTCCGTACACGTCCCTGCCTCCATTCCATCTGGTGTTGCGCAATTTACCCCTGTTTGAAGTCCAACAGCAGTTAACCCATTTTCAAGTTCAAAATGAATAACATATGAATCACCCTCGTCAAGAACACTGTAACAAAAAGCATTTCGAGCCGGCTCTCCGCATGTGATTATGCCTTTCAAACCATTTTCATATGTTCGTGGAACACGTCGCAAAAATACCGCTTCTTCACTTGAACAATCACTTCCAAATCCCGACAAACTTAAACACGCGCTTTGCGCAACATCACCAAGCGGCAATAAATTTCCAAGTGGATAGGAATTATTTTCATTGAAATAATCCTCAAGCGCACTCTGAACCAAACGCACGTTTGACAAACGTGTTGCGTCACGCTGTTTAGAACGAGCGGAATTCACAGCAACTGCCGAGAATGTTCCAACAAGCGCGATAATGGCTACAACAACGAGAATTTCTATATGAGTAAAACCTTGTTTTTTTGTGTACATATATTTTTTTATTCAATTTCTCTCATGGCCAATCCGACCGCGACACTCATTCTTGGACCAATCTCTTCCAAAACAACTGACAAATCCTGTGGATACACAACGCGTGCCCATGGATCACCTCTGTATACATTCATATTTAATGTTGCTGACAGGTATTCTGGAACGCGCGGTAAATGAGCGGATCCTCCTGTTAAGATAATTTTCTCAACTTTTTTTGTTTCAGTAAATTCCATGTTTGCAAATAATTGAAACGCGTAACGGATTTCATTAACAAGTGACTGAAAAACCGGTTCGAGTAAAACTGGCAGACCTCCAGCAAGTGTTGATTGTGTGGATTGAACTTCGCCAAAATCTCTTTTCATTCTTTCAGCTTGCGCCATATCAACATTTATAGACGCGCTCATTCGACTTGTAATTGCGTCTCCTCCGAGATTTACACTTCGAGTAACAAATGGAATTCCCTTTTCAACAATAGTGATATTTGATCGTCTTGCGCCAAGATCAATAATCATGATCGCGCTTTTGTCTTTTCCAACAAGTGAACGAATAAGCGCAAACGACTCTGTATCCAAAGCCTGCAACTGAAGTTTCGCAACTTTAAAAATTTCTACATATTTTTGCACTAACGTTTTCGCCGCTCCAGTAACAAGAACTTTTATTTCTTTTTCGTCCATCTCGGTCATCTGGGCAGTCTGGGACTTCTCGGACTTCTTTTCCTCCCCATCTAAAAATGTCGAATACGTGATCATTTCAGAAAGAGGAAGTGGTGAAAGCTTTCCAATCTCAACATCAATAATTGGTTTGAGTTGTTTGCGATCTTTTGTTGGTGGAAGAGATAGAATCGTGGAATAAACATTTGACATTGGAAGCGCGGCCATCGCGATTGTTGAACGGCATCCGGCTTTTTTGCAAACTTCTGCCAAAAGCTCGCCAGCTTTTTTTGTGTCGTCTATCAACAAACCTCCAGCATCTGAAACCGGAAGTTCGGCATATCCATAAGTCATCAAACGCGCACGGCCTTTTTCATTCGCAAGTTCAACCAGTTTTATACTGCTTGCACCAATATCTACTCCAAGATAACCACCTTTTTGTTTTTTTCCAAAGAGGCTCATAGTGGTTTAAGTATAACACAGAGTGAAAAAGTGATGGAGTGGTTGAGGGATGAAACAAAAAAGACCCGAGATCGGGTCAGAGAACAAAGAGCCTTACTTGCGGACAAACAGAAAGCGGCAGTCGGCAAGCCACCTGCGGTCGAACCAGTAGGAGCCGAAGATGCGCCTTGCGGAAATGCTGTGCAACGCAGCGAGGCACCGGCCGCCGCAGTCCATCGCGAACGAACCAAGAGCGATGAGCAGAAACTGACTCTGGAGGTCAGGATTCTTCTTCTGGAACTCATATGCTTCGATGTGAGTTGCTGGACGATAGCCGAACTTGTCCATCTCGACTATTGCGTCTTCGGACTTGATCTCCCTATTGAAATGCTTCACAAGGAATATCTCGTAACCTGGAGTCTCGGCAATATTAACGCAAGAAGCGTGCTTATTGAATGGACGACCGTCAAATATGATCGAAACATTACCATTGCCGAACTCCTGCTCGAGCTCGGAGAATGACGGAAACGGAGCATAGGATACTGGAACAAAATACTCGTTTTCGACGAGACATATCACGGATTGTCCTTTCAGCCAATCCTCGTGCGCAAGATCGACCATTTTCTTAAGTGTTTTTCTTCCTTGAGGCGTTACGAGCCGATAGATGGCTTCAAATGGAACCGACTTCTCACGTGTCAATTCCATCAGGCCACTCACAAGCCCTGCAAAGTATCCAGCACCGCTCTCGATCTCTGACACTCGTTTTCTCATGACACACCTCATTTGGTTTGGCTTGCCCCTCATCTAGCACCATGCCAGACCCCAGACTCGCCATTCCTTATTGAGACCTCTGAAAAAAACGATCTGCTCGTGCTTCGGCTAAGAAGACCCTCACCGTAGCGATTGCTACGCCTCGGATTTTCTTAGTCTCCAGCACGTCGCATCTCATCTTTTTTCAAAGGTCTCAATTTTGCAGAGATCTTTATCAAAAATGCCAGAATTATCTGGACAAATAACGTATCAAAATATAACAATATTGTCAATGCCTCAATGAATCTAAAACTTTATTCACCAACTCATCAGCTTCTTTGTTTTTTTCACGACGAACATGCGTGAATGTAACTTTACGAAATGAATGCAAAAGATTCTTAACTTCTAAAAATCTTTTAGCGATTTCTGAATCTTTAACTTTGTATTCACCTTTAAGCTGACGATACGCAAGTTCTGAATCGAGATAAACTTCGATCTGTCTGCAACCGAGCGCGCGAGCTTTTTCAAGACCAATAACAATCGCTATGTACTCAGCTTGATTGTTTGTTGTTTTGCCAAGATATTTTGAAGCTGTCGCGATTGTTTTACCTTCTTTTCCAGCGATAATTTCTTTTAATACAGCGGCTGACGCGGCAGGTCCTGGGTTTCCACGAGAACCACCGTCGGTGTAGATACGGAGATGCATAGAATATGAAAAAGTCCAAGAAGACCAAAAGGACCAAAAGGATAAAAACATTAACGAATTAGTTTGATTAACTGTGGAAGCTCTGCAACTGTTTCTACACGAAATCGCACGCGGCCAAGAACTTGCCCGCGTTTTGTTTCAACATCAACACGCCACAAACCAGGGGTTATAGCTGTTTTCATTGAATACCCGCGATACCCTTCCTCGCGACCACCGGTAATTGAAAACGACAAACGATCTTTTTGAATCCACGCGTGTTTTTCTTCATCATAAATTTGCCAATTATGAACAACAATCGTGTTCAGTTCGGTTGGCGCAAAAATTGATGAAAAAACAAACACGCGATCGCTTTTTTGTATGTGAATTGTTTGAACTGGAAGAATGCGTTCGATCAGACTTCGATTCTCATCAAGAATTTGATACTGACCATCTGAACGCATGACACTATGATACACACCAGCTTCTCGAAGTGAAAGAGGAATTGGCGGAATCAGATTCAAAAAATACAAAGCGTTCATTATAACGAAAATTGACAGTGTGCAGACTATAACTCGCTTCCCTGTTAATCTTATTTTTTCAAAAAACTTTGCAAGAACCGATAGATACAACAAGAAAAATCCAAGACTCAAGACGCCAGACGCGACGAAAAATAATGGATCGATTGAATTGAACAAGTAAGAAAAAATTACAGAGAAAACAGAAAAGAGAACAAAATAATATACACTCATGTGAATCAACGGCCTGACATACGCTGTACGGAACACTTCATTTGACAGCATTAGGAATGCAATCAAAATGAGCAGTGGCCAGCTCACGGAAAACGATCCGCTAAACCAATAAAAAATAAAAGACGCGCTCAAAAGCGCGCCAAGCGAAAACTGAAGAATAAGCGGAGCAAGCAAACAAAGATAAGAAATTATTTTGCCTTTACGGTTTACGATATATAACAACACTATTGCAGAACCGACAATTACAATATGAACAGCAAGAATCAAAAACGCAGTTTGAATTTGAATGCTTTTGAATGTTACAAAATCAACTGCAACACCAAACAAGAGCGTGCCAGGAAGAAGCACACGTTCGTATTTCTCAAAAAAAAGTTTCAATTTTTCGTATCGAACCAATCTTTTCACTTGCTCTTTCATACGTTGTGTTGTTTTGAGTCTTCCGAAATAAAATCCCAAACATCGATTCCAAATTCATTCAAAAGTCTGGCAAGTGTCGTCACTGATAATCCAAGTATACCAAAATAGTCACCTTGAATTTTATCAGCAAACAAAGAGGCATATCCCTGAATCGCGTACGCGCCAGCATGACCAAACGGTTCGTTAGTATTAATATAGTTCTCAATCTCCTGATCTGAATACGATCTAAATGTAACATAAGACACAGAAACATTGGTTTTTACAATGCTTGTTTCTGTATCGATAATCGCAAGACCGGTCATTTGCTGGTGTGTTGTTCCACGTAAAAGCTTAAGCATCTCTCGCGCATCCCCTGGTGTTTTTGGTTTACCCAATCGATGATTTCCAAACACAATAATTGAATCTCCACCTATCACAATCGCATTTTTATATTTTTCTGCAACAGCTTTGACTTTTCCAAAAGCTAAATGTTGGACTAATTCTCTTGGTGGAAGATCAAGCGCCATATCCTCTGCATATTCACTAGCAACAGCTTCAAATGGAATATGTAAAAGTGTCATCAATTGTTTTCGCCTTGGCGAAGTAGAAGCAAGAATAATTTTTTTGTTCATACGTTGTTTTTGATGATAATATCTTCAACTTGTAACTGCAATTCGCGGTTGCCGTTCCATTCATTAACTCTAACATGATAAACAAGATCAATCGACTGTCCAAGTGAGATATTTTGCGCGCGATCACCAAAACCAAAAGCAATCGCTGGAAGTATTTGACCTTGCGGAGAACGAACAGAAAGTTTTAGATGCTTTCCTTCGTTTCCAACTGGCGCAAAAGAAACAAGTGTCAAACCGCGTGAAGAAAATAACGGCTCTGTATTTCCATGTCCAAAAGGCCGACATCGTTCAAGTGAATCAAATAGCGACCAATTGATTTCTTCCAGCGTCAATTCCTTTTCTATATCAAGATGTGGAATTAGATCTTCTTGTTTTATTTTTTCTAACGCAAAAGCATGAAGTGAATCTACAACTAATTTAAGATTTTCTTCTCCGCGAATTGAGAAACCGCAAGCCTGCGGATGACCACCAAATTTTTCCAAATGCGCAGATACATGGTGAAGTGCTGATGTCACATCAAAATCTCCAAATGTTCTTCCTGATCCAACATACAAATCACCTGACTTTCCAATCACATACACCGGACGTTTGTGTTCGTTTACAAGTTTTCCAGCAACAAGACCGACAAGACCTGGAGACCAGGAATCGGAAATAGCGATCAAAATATTTGTGAATGGTAGGGTTGATAAAAAAACTTTTGCTTCGCCAAACATTTGTGAAGACTGACGCTGACGCTCTTTATTTGTTTCCTGTAGACGCATCGCAAGTTCTGTCGCTAGTGTTTCATCTTCTGCCAATAACAAATCCAAAGCTTCGGTTGCGTGATTGATTCGTCCTGCCGCGTTCAATCGAGGTCCAATTTGAAAACCGATCGAGGTTGTATCAAGTGTTCCAAATGTTCCACCTGAAATCTCAATCAATTTTCGTAAACCGATTCGTTTTGTTTTATTCAAAACAAGAAGTCCGAACATTTCCAACAATCGATTTTCTCCCAAAAGCGGCATCACGTCTGTAACAGTCGCGACAGCAACAAGATCAAGCAGCCATTTTTCAAATCCTTCAGGAATTTTAGCACCACGTTTTCTCGCTTCTTCATACAAAGAACACGCGAGCTTGAACGCGACACCTGTTCCACACAAAAATTTGTTTGGATATGTTTCACCTTTGATAAGAGGATGAATTATAATCGTTTGATCTGGTATTTCATCAGGAATTGCGTGATGATCGCAAATGATTGTGTCTGTACCAAAAGTTTTCGCGTGATCAATCGCTTGCTTGTTACTGATCCCACAATCAACTGTGATAATAAGTTTCGTGTGCTCGTGCGTGTTCAAATGTTCAACTGTTTCAACTGACAAACCATATCCTTCTTTTTCACGATGTGGAATATATGAAGTGACAAGTTTTTCATCAAACAAAAATGCGCGACACAAATCACGCAAGCATGTTAGCAAAAGTGTATTTCCACAAACACCGTCAGCATCGTAATCACCGTGAACTGTTATTGTTTCTTTTTGTTCAAGCGCTTGAAAAATTCTTTGCACAGCTTTGTTCATTTGATGAAACAAAGCTGGCGAGTGAATATCGCGACTCCAATCCGGGCCGAGATATAAGTCCATTTCTTCTTGTGTACGCAAATTCCGATTCCAAAGCAACTGCAAAAGAACCGGATGAATTTCCGGAAACTGTTGCTTCACCTCCTCACTTATTGATTCAGCAATTTTCCAAATTGATTTTTTGTAACTCACAAACCAAGACCAACGACGACACTAAACAAAACCATTGAGAGAATCACCATCACGACAATGATTGTCCAAAATACTCGAAACCTTTTTTGGTGCATACTTTTTTATTCGCGTTTTAATACTTTAAGATAAGCGTCTGTCGGAATGTTTACTGTCCCTTTTCCGATTTCTGCCATTTTTGCTTTTCCCTTTTTCTGTTTTTCCAAAAGTTTACGCTTGCGTGTCACATCTCCACCATAAAGTTTCGCAGTAACATCTTTACTCATCGCGGATATTCGCTCTGATGCAACAATTTTTCCGCCAATACTCGCTTGAAGTTTGATAACAAAATTTTCCCTTGGAATAGTGTCTTTTAAAATATTTAACACGCGTCGTCCGGTGCGCTGTGCTTCATTTTGATATACAAGAGTAGCAAACGCGTCAACAGCTTCTTCAGCAACCAAAATATCCATGCGCACAACATCCGCGTCGCGATATCCAATCAATTCATAATTCATCGAACCATATCCAGCAGTTGCGCCTTTTAGTTTGTCGTAAAAATCCACAATGATCATTGAAAGTGGAATTTCGTAATGCAAGATCGCGCGCTCGCCAAGAAGATACTCTGTATTTTTATATACACCGCGTCGCTCTTGCACAAGATTCATAATTCCACCGATATATTCTGAAGGACTTACAATATCCATTTTCACCCAAGGCTCCTCAATCTTCTCAATAAAAGAAGGATCAGGAAGTTCCAATGGACTTTTGATAGTTTTTATTTCGCCTTTTCGCAAAATCACTCGATAAGCAACCGAGGGAACAGTAACAACTAAATCAAGACCGAATTCACGTTCCAAACGCTCTTTGAGAATTTCCAAATGCAACATTCCAAGAAGTCCAGCGCGAAATCCATAACCAAGCGCTGGTGAATGTTCTGATTCATAAACAAGTGAAGAGTCATTTAGTTTGAGCCGTTCGATCGCTTCACGCAAACGTTGAAAATCATCCCCTTCTTTTGGAAAAACTCCGGCATAAACCATTGGACGAACTTCTTTGTATCCAGCAAGCGCTGAAACGTTCGCGTTTCGATCGGTGATTGTGTCACCAACACGACAACTTCCAATCTCTTTCAAACCACTTACCATATACCCGATTTGTCCGCATTCAAGAATCGGCGATGATTTCAAACCGCCAGGAGTTACTGCTCCAACTTCTAAAACTTCAAATGTTTTATCAGTGGCAACCATGCGCACAAGGGATCCTTTTTTAATTTCTCCGTCCATGACGCGAATGTATGCCATGACTCCGCGATAATCGTCGTAGAATGAATCAAAAATGAGCGCGCGAGTTGGCGAATCTTTTTTTCCAGATGGCGGCGGAATTCGATTCACGATTTCTTGCAATAATAGTTCAACCCCATGCCCTGTTTTTCCACTCACACATAAAATTTCCTCTGGTTTGCATCCGAGTAATTGAACAAGCTCTTCCTTTCTACGTTCAACATCAGCGGCTGGGAGATCAATTTTGTTGAGAACCGGAATGATTGTGAGTTCCTCTTCAAGAGCAAGATATAAATTGCCGATTGTTTGAGCTTGAATTCCTTGTGTCGCGTCAACAAGAAGTACCGCGCCTTCAACTGCCGCAAGAGAGCGAGAAACTTCGTAATTGAAATCAACGTGACCCGGAGTGTCAATCAAATTTAAGATAGTGTCTCTCCACATCATTCTTGCTGGCGCGAGTTTAATCGTAATTCCCTTCTCACGTTCCAAATCCATTGAATCCAAAATCTGTTCTTTCATGTTTCGCTTATCAACAGTTCCTGTAATTTCAAGCAACCGATCCGCGAGAGTGGATTTTCCATGATCAATGTGAGCAATAATGCAAAAATTTCGGATATTGGATTGATCGGACATAAAAAATGAAAGCCGTTAGCTTTTAGCTGTTAGCCGTTAGAACAGAAAATGCGTTTGCTTTACCTAAAGGCTAATGGCTAAAAGCTAGTGGCTATTTATATTTCGTACTTCTCCTGAAACTCTGGAATAACAACTTCGGTTTTCAATTCATGACGCAGATGTGTTGCAAACACTTCTTGAGCTTCTAAATCTCCATGCACAAGAAAAACCTTTTGAGGAATCTTTCCATCTTCTGGATGAAGCCATCGAGTGAGTTTATTCATATCTCCATGCGCAGAAAAAGCGCCGATTGCTGTTGTTCGAGCGTTTACTCTTACTTCTTCACCGTAAATTATCACACGTTTTGCTCCTTCGTAAATTTTTCGACCGATCGTTCCTTTTGCTTGATAGCCAATGATAAGCAATGTTGTTTTTGGATCTGAAAGATAACGAATCAAATGATGCATGATTCGACCACCGGACATCATGCCAGAACCTGCAACAATGACTTTTGGCGGAGGAGTGTCATTGATTTTTTTTGATTCATCCACTGTCAATGTTTCTCTCAAATTCTTAAAACTAAAAAAATCTCGGTCAGCTTCTTGTAAAATCGAGGCATCAAATTCCAAATACTCTTTGAAATCGCGATAAAGTTGAGTCGCGCGAATCGCCATTGGACTATCAAGAAAAATCGGACAACTGGTTACAAGATCATGCTCAAGAATTTGATTCAACGCATACAAAAGTTCTTGAGTACGTTCGATCGAAAATGCTGGGATAAGAAGAACTGATCTATCTTTGAGTGTTTGTTCAATCGCGGCTTTCAACTTTGACTCACGTTCACTAACTGGTTCGTGCACACGATGACCATAAGTTGATTCACAAACAACAATGTCAGCATGAGAAATTATTTCCGTGTCAGGTAAAATTGGCACATCATCGTTTCCAATATCACCGGAAAAAACAATTCGTTTTCCTTCAGCTTCTACAGAAATGAAAGCTGAACCAAGCACATGCCCTGCCTCGTGAAACATCACAGAAATTCCAGGCGCAATATCAAGTTCCTCGTGATAAGCGACTCCATTTACGGAATCAAACGCGTTCAACAAATCTTCCATTTCATACAAAACTGAACTTCCACATTTTTCCGATTCTTCCTTCATTATGTGATGCGCGTCTTCAAGAACGAGCTTACTCAAACCAATGCACGGATGAGTCATATAAACAGGACCTTCAAACCCTGCTTTGAAAAGTTTTGGCAAACGTCCTGTGTGATCAGCGTGCGGATGAGTAACAAAAACAGCTTCGACTTGTTTTGCGTCAAAATCAAATGGCTCAAAGTTTTTTCCACCGCACAAATGTTCTCCTTGAAACATTCCGCAGTCAATTAAAAATTGATGCTCTTTTTTATTTGAATCAAGAGCACGCAACAGAAAACACGAACCAGTTACTTCACGAGTGGCTCCGTGGAACGATAATTCCATATTGATAAACCTAGAATTGAAAGAATAATCATCTGTGAACTAACACAAATTAAACACCACACGCGTAAAATCGCAAATTCAATTCCAGTTAAATATAGGCTGAACAATAATCCACCGATGGATGCCAGAAGAACAAATTTATCCATTGAGCGGTCTGATTGATTGCGAAGCGAAAGAAACGCTCCGATTGCAAGAAACACATATCCGATCACACCAATCAGCGCGACTGGAATTCCTGCAATTTGTGAATATGTACCTTTATTAACAACATCGCAATCAAACGTGCTATTTATGGAACAAAATTTTCCAGATGCGAAACCGGCGTTATGAAAAAGCGCGTAAAGAGAAATCGCAAAACCGATTAATGAAAGCGCTATTATCCATGTAAGACGTTTTGATTTCATATTTTTGCTCATGGAGTTTGTGGAAGTTCACATTGACTTTTCTCTGCTAATTCGTCAAGCGACCGTTCACCTGAAAGTCTACTTCCATCAGCAAACTCCCAAGTTGGATAACCTTCTATTCCAGCGTCTTTGCACTCTTGACTCATTGCTTTTGAACCAGGAAGAGAACATTCAATATATGCCACTTTCTCAAACGCTCCTTCAAACAATTTTTTTTGACTCTGACAATGAGGACACCACCATGCGCCGTACATTTTCACACTTTGATCAGTTAAACATTGGGCAAAGCTGTCATATTTAGACGGTCCTGAATTTTGTTTTATCACAACAACAATCAAAATTACGACAATAATTGCCGCGGCCGCGTAAAGATAGGAGGAGGAAGATATTTTTGTCATATTTGTTGTTAAAGTATACCCTATGACAATCAAATTATGAAATTGGATTGGAAAAAACTTAAACGCCCGATTTTGGCACTTTCGCCAATGGCCGACATGACTGATTCGGCGTTTTGTCGTATTGTGCGAAGAATAACAGAGTCGAGAGAGTCTAAAAAAGAGTCAATGGAGTCAATAGAGTTAAAAGAAACTACTGAACCAACTATATTGACTTCTTCGACTTCATTGACTTCAAGACTAGTGTTGTTCCGCGAAATGGTTTCTTCGGAAGCTGTTGTGCGCGAAAACAAAAAAACTCTCAACATGACAACGATAAATCCAGTTGAACGTCCGATAGTGCAACAATTGTTTGGGAGCGATCCTGAAGTAATGGCCGAAGCCGCGCGAAAAATTGAAGAAGAACATCACCCTGAAGGTTTTGATATCAACATGGGTTGTCCTGTTTACAAAATAGTTCACAACTTCAACGGCGCAGCACTAATGAACGATCCAGAGCGCGCAACAGAGATTGTTAAAAAAATGAAGGCTACAGTTTCTGTTCCAGTGTCAGTCAAAATCAGAACTGGTTGGTCTGATTCAAAACAATGTTTGGAATTTGCTCATGTGCTTGAAAACGCTGGGGCTGACATGATCACGGTTCATGGACGAACAAAAGTTCAAGGATATTCTGGAAAATCAGATTGGGATCAAATTCGTGGAGTTAAAGAGCGTGTTTCAATTCCGGTTTTGGCAAATGGAGATATCCACACAGCTGAATTGACTTTGAAAGCTTTAGAACAAACAAAATGTGATGGAGTTTCTATTGCTCGCGGCGCGCTTGGTAATCCTTGGATATTTCGACAAATTTCGGAAATGTTGGATGTAAAAACTCCGACTCCTGTTTCTTGGAATGAGCGGATCGAGGTGATGAAAACACATTTTGCTTTTCACATTGAACAATACGGCGAGCGAGGCGTTCCAACTTTTCGGAAACATGTAAGTTGGTATTTGCGTGGAATTGCAGGCGCAAAAAAATATAAAGAAAAACTTCACACAGCATTAACGGTCGAAGAAATTAATAATCTTTTGGATGAGATGAAAGATAAAATATGAAAATCGGAATTCTAATTTTGTCAGAACCAGCGCTTGATAACTACACCGGAGTTGTACGACTTGAAGAAACAGCACAAGCACTTGGCCACACTGTTGTTCGTTTGTACGAACCAAATTTTTCGCTTTGTGGCGATGAACTTTTTTACGATGGAAAACAAGTGCCAGAAGTTGACGTGATAATTTCGCGACCAAACTTTATTGAAGAACCAAGTTTACATTTTTATGTTGTAAACACACTGATTGAAAAAGGATATCGAGTTCTAAATGGTAAACCGTCATTTGCGATCGCGAAAAATAAAATCGAGCAGTTGCGTGTGTTTCAAAAAAATAAATTGCCTTATCCAAAAAGTTTTATAACAAAAAATCCAGAGATCGCGCTTGATGCTATAAAACAAATTGGTTTTCCTGTTGTGATAAAAGTCGCTTTTGGAACAATTGGAAAAGGAGTTTTCTACGCGCCAAATCAGGAAACGTTCGGCCCAATTGTTGAGTACTTGGCGATTCGAGACCGAAATCCAGTGATCGTACAAGAGTTTATCAAAGAGGCTGACCGAAAAGATTTGCGAGTGTTTATTATTGGAGGAAAAATCATTGCATCAATGGAACGTTGCGCGCCTGAAGGTGATATTCGAGCAAACACGAGCAATGGTGGAACCGGAAGATCAGTAACACTTACCGATCAAGAACAAAAACTGGCTCTTCAAACAGCTAAAGTGTTTGATTTGGATATTATCGGAATTGATATAATTCGATCGAATCGCGGGCCACTTGTTTTGGAAGTAAATTCAAATCCAGGATTTACCGAACTTGAACGCGCAACAGAAACTGATGTCGCAAAAGCAATTATTCTCTACTGTGTCATAACGGCTAACGACTAATGGCTAATTGCTCAAAAATAAAAAAGCAAGCCGAGTTGGCCTGCATAGAACGTGGAACAAAGAGTCTAGCCCTTCTTCTTGCTCTTGATGTTGAGGTGGCCCTTGAACTCCTTCCTCGCAGAGATTCCCTGCCCGTGCCTGGTCTTGGCGATGTGTCGGATCATCTGACCCGGGTTGTTCGTCCTGTACTGGCACTTCGGGCACTGCTTCATCTGTTGCTCCTTTCAGAGTATAGATCTATCTGCGCCTGTCGCAGATTTGCCCAAATAGAATACCAGAATTTACAGATTTTGTCAATAATGCTAGATTTGGGTAGTAATTTGAGAGATTATTCCGGGGTCGTCTAGCGGCAGGACATGTGCCTCTGGAGCATAGAACCGTGGTTCGAGTCCACGCCCCGGAACCAATCTAAAACACCGATGCAAATCGGTGTTTTAGATTAAAAAAAACTTTCAAGCGACTTTTTTTTGACGACCTTTCTATGTCATCACTGTCCCACCAAACTCGCTCACGAGCTTTTGCAAATCTTCTTCGTTTTCATGCTTTTTTTGAATAGCTTTTACTTTAATACGCCTGCCGATTACTTTTTCCAAAACATCCTCAATCACCTGACGGTTTTTATCTTTGTTAACCGTTTGAACATACAAATCATACGCAAAACCAAGTTCAACATGCTCGCCTGTTACACCGCAAACTTCGCATGACTGCATGAAGAGCGGCAATGATGCATTGCACTCTTTGATCTGCTCGAAAATCTGCGGCCATTTCGCGCGAACTTCTTCAAGAGAAATTACTGGGATTGTGTCAAAAACTGTTTTGTTTACCACTTCGACAAGCTCAGGGAGTAATGCGTCTTTAGTTTCTTCCTTCTCGACCTTTTCTTCCCGATCCGAAACAACCCCCTTTTGATTAAAATCCACTTTGTGATCCGACTCACACAATTCAACAATCGCGAGTTCGATCGGAAGCTGTGGCAAATGTTCAGAACGAATTTTTGTTTTCGCTTCAAGCAATGAGGTTAAAGCTTGACGCATAAACGAAACATCCGACTCTGGGACAGTTTTTGAAAGTTGATCAAACATGTGATCGCGTAAATTCGCGATCACATCTTCAATAAACATTTTCAGATCGACGCCTTGTTCAATAAATGTGTTCAAGTCAAAAATACAAACCTGTGTATTTTTTTCAAAAAGATGGTTCACAAAAGTTTCAACCAAAACAGTAGTTGTTGCTGGAAGAACAAGCGACGCAAGCTCAACAGTGATGTGTTTTTCACCCAAAGCCATGAGCTGACCAAGCAAACTCTCCGCATCTCGCGCGCAACCTGTGCTATGACGTACAACTTGTTCAAGAACCTCATCGTCAATTTTCATTTCTTCTGATTTTGTTATTTCTTTCAATCGTTTCATCATCTCTTCTTTTTGAATGCGCTTAAAATCAAAACGCTGACATCTACTCACGATTGTTTCCGGAACTTTGTGAATTTCAGTTGTTGCTAAAATAAAAAGCACATGCTCTGGCGGCTCTTCAAGCGTTTTCAAAAGCGCATTGAATGCCGAAGTCGAAAGCATGTGAACTTCATCAATGATAAAAACTTTTTTCTTTAATTTGTTTGGAGCAAAACGAACGCTTTTGATAATATTCTCGCGAACGTTTTCAACATCAGTGTTTGACGCGGCATCTACTTCGTACAAATCAAGAGCGGAGCCAGAAGTGATCTGTTCACATGCTGAACACGTGTTGCAAGGTTCATTGTGTTTTGGTTTTTCGCAATTAACAAGCTTTGCCAAAAGACGCGCTGTTGTTGTTTTTCCAACTCCACGCGGGCCAGTAAACAAATAAGCATGGGCAATACGGCCCATTTCAAATTGGTTTTGTATAGTTGTTGAGACATGCGGTTGGCCGATCAAATCCGAAAACTTTTGCGGTCGGTAGGCGCGATAGATTGCAAGAGACATAGATTAACTACTTACTATACTTTCCACTGCAGCGAATGCTGAATCTCCTGAACGTGGCACAACAACTACGACTTCGTCTCCTGGCATTGCTTTGAAATACGTAACGCTCGCAGTGAGCACTTTATACACCTGATCGTCTGCTGTCACAACATACTCTTGTGTTGACGAATCAAGAGCGAGTTTACCAAAAAGTCTCTGTCGTTCCACAGGCCCGATTTGCTTATAAACGTGTGTCCCATCAGGTTGAATTGTGAGTTTCAAAATATCTCCCTCTACCAAACGAGATTTTGACGCGTAGTTTTCAGGAACTTGATAACGCGCACCATCAGCGCCGACCATCATTTCTCCATCAAACACTCCTTCAAGAACTCGGCTTCCGGTTTTCTGTTCAAGATCTTGAGTCAAACCATTGTTGTGAGTCACCAAATCAACTAGATGTCGCGTTGCTCGTGCTGAATCACCTTGTTCAAGTAACTGAATTACGTGCGTGATACTGTCACGCATTTTTTTGAGCATTTGAACAGCAAGTTGATTTCGTGTATCTGCAAACTCCACACGATTCGCGTGCGATTCAACATCTGGTTCGTTCTCAAAGATATCGTCAGGCATAAATTTTATCTCTCTCCAATCGGCGGAGGCTGTGGACCGCGAGGGGCTGCGCCAAGCGCAGTTCTCTCAAGAATATCCGCCTCAACTAAACGACGGTCTCGTCCGTATTTCAATCTTGATAACTCTTTGATTCCTTCCGCCAATTCCCGATCGCCAAGCGGCGCTGGTTCAAGTTTCATCGTGAATGGTTTGACTTGCGAATTTCCAACAATCATTCGAACATACCAAGTAAACTTGTCTGAATTCATCAAATCATATCCGGCAAAATCAGGGGTGTAAATTTTTTCAAGAGTATCAACATCTTCAGGACCAATGCGCGCAACATACGTTGTACCAACGTTTCCAAAAACAGCGTCTTTGATTTTTGTATCATTATTTTTTACAAGTTGGCCGATGTATTGATGCGCGATAATCAAATTCAATCTATACTTGCGAGCTTCTGATAAAATAGTCGCGATCGAATCTGTTATGAAATTTTGAAACTCATCAATATATAAGTAAAAATCGTGTCGCTGTTCTTCTGGAATATCCGCGCGTGTTAGAGCCGCCATCTGAAGTTTCGAAACAATAATCATTCCAAGCAGGTCAGCGTTTACATCACCAGTCTTCCCTTTTGATAAATTAACAAGCAGAATTTTTTTCTTATCCATGACTTCGCGAAAATCAAAACTTGAATGCGTTTGGCCGATTATATTTCGCATCATTTCATTTTCAACAAAACGACCGACTTTTGAAATCAAATATCCTAGCATTTCTGATTTGTGAAAATCACTTGTTTTTGCCATTTCGTTTTCCCAAAATGAACGAACAACAGGATCTTTCACTTTTGCGACCCAGCGTTTTTGAAAAGCTTCATCTGAAAACATGCGTGGAATTTCAGCAATCGTGCCAGGCTGTTCAGGATCAGACATGAGAGTCAACATCACATTTCGCATGTTGTGCTCAAACATCGGACCGATCATTTCCGGTGGAAAAAGTTTGTAAAAAATCGAGATCATTTCTTGAACAGCAAAATCTTTCATTGATTCATCTTTAGCTTCAAGCATATTCAACCCCATCGGACGTTCCAAGTCTGATGGATTGAAATGAACAACATCATCCACTCGCTCGCGAGGAATGTTTCCTAAAATCTGTTCAATCAAATCTCCGTGCGGATCAACAACCGCAACTCCGTGTCCAGCTTTAATATCTTGGATCGCGTATTTCGCGATTGTTTGAGATTTTCCAGAACCGGATTTTCCAATTAAATACATGTGACGAGTTCTGTCGGAATTTTTCATCCACACAGGCGTCTTGATCCCGCGATAAACGTTAAATCCTAATTCAAAATCTCCATCTGAAGGGCCACTTGGAACACCTGAAGGAACAGATCCGCTTCTCGCTCCCAACCATTTGATATTTGGAGTTTCAGTCCATGGCAAAGGCAAATGCCAAAGACTTGCCATTTCTTCCGCGTTCAAAACCATTTTATATTTTTCATCAATCGTTCGATAAATAAATTGTTGAATGAGATTCTTTTTTGAACGAGGCACGGCTTTCACAAACGAATTCCCATACTGATAAATGTTAAACTGCGAAAACGCGTTCAACATGTTTTGAAGAGTTGATTCTGCGGCTGTTGCAGTTTGAGAAGCAACAACAAGTCTCACACAAACATTCAGTCCAGCTTTACTGGCTTTCTCTTCAAGCCCTTTTACAACCTCTTCTTCTTGCGGAGACAAACGATAATCTCTGTCTTCTTTTTCTTTGTTATCACCTCCACCTGTAAGTTGTTGAAGTGTGCTCTTGTGCCCTTTTTTCTTTCCTTTGAGCGCGTCACTCAAACTCATGCCTTGTTGCATGCTAGAAGCAAGAGCAACTCCTCGCGAACGCCAAGATTTATATGCAGAACGAACAACAAATTGAAAAACGGCTCCTTCTCCTTCTGGAACACTTGTTAAAACATTTGTTAGAGAATTGAGTGGATCCTTGTCGAGTTTGCGATATGTTTTGATTGGAAACGCGCTTTCTCGAGCAAAACGAAGATAACTTCCGACAATAACGCTTTGCGCCGAAAAAATGTTGTAGTCTTCGACTTCTTCCAAATACGCATCCGGATATGCGGCAGAAATCTGCTGTTCAACATAAGTGGCCATGTGCATTGGAACAGTTACAAAAAATTGAATCAATTTATGTTCAACAACAATTTCAAAAGCGACTTCGTCTGATCTTCCAAAAAACCATTGCTTCAAGCCTCGCTCTCCTTTCAAGCCACCAATCGCTGAAAAAACAGTTTCAGCGGCCGCGATTGCTTCTTGCACTTCCTCTTTTTGCGGACCGCGATTGCTTTCTTCTTCTCGACGAAATTTTGGAAGAGTTACGAGTATTGTTCGGCTTTGAAATGTTGCGTGTTTTGCCGCGTTCGTTTTACGTATAAACCAGCGTAATAAAAAAAGACAACAAAAAAATAAAACAGCTACAACTGGAATCCAAACAAAATCCATGTAAGCAGAAATATCAAATTTTTCTGCTTGGATTAGTTGAGCTTCTGGCTGCAAAAACATTTGAAGCAATATCACAAACGTAGAATTTTATCTGTTTTTATTTTTGCTTCTTGTTCAAGGAAAAAACGGTTAACGCCTGGAATCAATTTAAGCCAATTGCGAATGAGCAAAAAAATCTTTTTTGCGTTCACTTTTGTTTTGTGAACAATCTGCATGATCTTTGACAAGGTTTTTTCTCCTTCTGCTTTGAATACTTCTTGTTTGTCTTTTGGCATTGAAAGATAAAGATCAGTCAGATCTTCCTGAAGAATTGATTCAATTTTTTGCTCAATCGGATCGGTTGTTACTTGAACTACTGAAGCGACCACGACCGGTTTCACTGTGACTTCCTGACTGACACCAGTTTCACTTTCTTGTTTTCCCTCTTGGTCCTCTTGGTCCTTTTGGTCTTCTTGGACCTCTGGGCCTTCTTGGACCTCTGGGCCATTTCCCTTTTCAACCAAAACCCGCTCCGCTTCCTGCGGAGTTTCTTTTGGCTTGAGTGCTGGAAAATCTACCATAGATGTGTAAACAGTTTACCACAAAACTCATTCTAACAAAAAAGAACCACTCGTATTATTGAGAGGTTCTTTAATTAAAATGTATATTTAACTGCACCCGCTCGTTGCGCCGCAATTCAGACACTTATAACATGCGGCGTTACGGACCATGATTGAACCACAAGTGTCACACGCTGGCGCGTCAGATTGATTATCAAAAGTCTTTGTTGTATCGAACAGCTTTGGCTGTGAGACAATTTCTTCCTTTGTTTCCGTTACATCCTTTACTTCCATCTCAACATTGATTCCAAGCGAAATTTGTGATTCTTGCGGTAAAAATTTAATCGCGAGCCAACGGAAAATATAATCAGTGATGGATTTCGCAATACGAATTTGTGGATTGTTCGTGTATCCGGACGGCTCAAAGCGCATGTGTACAAACTTATTCACCAAAACTTCAAGTGGAACACCGTATTGCAGACCAATTGAAATCGCAGTCGCGAAACTATCCATAAGTCCACTGATGACCGAGCCCTCTTTTGACATTGTCATGAAGAGTTCTCCTGGTGAACCATCATCATACAAACCAACTGTGATGTATCCCTCGTGACTTCCAACTTTAAACTTATGCGTGATCGCGCGCCTTTCATCAGGCAAACGACGACGACGCAGTTTGTTGTCTGAAGTAACAGTCACTGTTGGAATAGTCACTTTTTCTTCTTGCATATTGTTGTCCTCCTCTTGCTTATTCCCTCTTGCCCCTTCTTCTTTCTTATTCTGTTTTTTCGCATCACTTTCTTTTGACGTCGTAAGTGCTTGTTGACGCTTTGATCCATCTCGGTAAATCGCAATCGCTTTCAAACCAAGTTTCCAACCTGTTTCATAAACTTCAATGATGTTTTCCGGAGTCGCGTCATGTGGCATGTTCACGGTTTTTGAAATCGCGCCTGAAACAAACGGCTGAACAGCGGCCATCATTCGAACATGACCCATATAATGAATTGTTCGAATTCCGTTTGTGGCCTTAAACGCGCAGTCAAAAACCGGTAAATGTTCTGGTTTAATATGCGGTGCGTTTTCAATCGTGTCTGTTTTTTCAATATGTGCCAAAATTTCTTCTCTTTCTTTTTGTGAATATCCAAGTCTTGTAAGCGCTTCTGGAACTGTATTGTTGACGATTTTCAACATTCCTCCGCCAACAAGCCACTTATATTTTACAAGAGCGATATCTGGCTCAACTCCTGTTGTATCACAATCCATCAAAAATGAAATAGTGCCTGTTGGCGCGATCACACTGATCTGCGCGTTTCGCAAACCATGGAGACTTCCGTGTTCCACAACATTGTCCCAACTAATGCGAGCTTCTGTAAGCAAATCAGCAGGAACGCCATTTTGATTGATTTCATACGATGCGTCGCGATGCATTCGCATTACTTCAAGACACGACGTTTCGTTTTGTTTATATCCTGCAAACTGCCCGATTTTTTCCGCGATCTTTGAGGATTGAAAATAACAATGTCCGCTTTGAAGTGAAGTGATCGCGGCCGCAAAATTTCGACCTTCGTCAGAATCATACGGAATACCTCGGCTCATGAGAAACGCGCCAAGATTGGCGTATCCGATTCCAAGCGGACGATAATCCAAACTGTTTTGTTCAATTGCCGGAGTTGGATAAACGGAATTTCCAATAATAATTTCCATGGCTGTCACAATGATTTCGTTTGCTTTTTTGAATGCCTCGACATCAAAAACTAATAGACCGTCAACTTCTTTACGAAATTTCATTATGTTAAGCGACGCCAAATTGCACGCGCTGTCATTTAGGAACATGAACTCGCTACATGGATTTGACGCGTAAATTCGATCTGTATTTTTGCATGTGTGCCATTTGTTGATTGTTGTGTCGTATTGAATTCCAGGATCACCACATTGCCAAGCGGCCTGCGCCATTTTGTCCATGAGCTCTTTTGCTTTCCAAGTTTGAACTGGTGCTCCGGTTATTACAGCGTGAGTTGTCCAATCTTCATCTTTTTCAACAGCTTGCATAAACGCGTCTGTTACACGGACAGAGTTGTTTGCATTTTGAAAATAAACTGAAGAATATGCTGAACCATCCATTGAACCATCATAACCAGCGTCCATTAGCACCCAAGCTTTTTTCTCTTCCTCAACTTTGCATTGAATAAAATCATTGATGTCTGGATGATCAATATCTAAAATAACCATTTTTGCAGCGCGGCGAGTTTTTCCACCGCTTTTGATAACGCCGGCAAAAGCGTCCAATCCTTTCATGAAAGAAACAGGCCCGGATGCTTTTCCATTACTTCCACCTAGAAATTCTTGCTTTGATCGCAATTTTGAAAGATTTGTTCCGGTTCCTGATCCGCCTTTGAACAACATACCTTCTGTGACACACAAATTCAAAATAGAGCGCATGTCATCTTCAACTGAATTGATAAAACACGCGCTACATTGTTGTGGACGAGAAGTTCCAACATTAAACCAAACCGGTGAATTGAACGCGGCCATTTGATTTACCAAAATATAGTGAAGTTCATCTTCAAAAGTTTGCGCATCTTCTTTTGTTGCGAAATATCCATCCTTACGACCCCAGTTTGAAATTGTTTTTGCCACGCGCGAAACAAGTTGTTTAACTGAATATTCACGATCAACTTTCCCAACTGTTCCATAAAAATATTTTGATACAACTATGTTTGTTGCTGTCTGTGTCCAATTTTTTGGAACTTCAACTCCTTTTTGTTCAAAAACCACTTCGCCTTTTGTTCCGCTGATAATCGCGTCTCGCGTTTCCCATTCGATTTCATCAAATGGATGGACGTTTGGTGTTGTAAAGCGACGTTCAACCGTTATTCCATGACCGTAAACTTCACCACGTTCGTCTGTTTGCACGGCCGCTCGGTAATTTAGATATTTTTTCGCTACATGGATTAGGTTGTTATCAATAAGTGTTACATTTACAACCTCGCGGACATCAGCAAATGATGGAACACTGTGCCCATTGAACCTGTGTGTTAGCCGACTCACAACTTGGCCAGCTATTTTTTCAGTAAGCTTTCCAGATTTGATACCTGATGCTTCAAGTGCTTGTTTGATTGAATGCGCAAGTTTGTGCGGTTCAAACATTTGTTCTGAACCATCACGTTTGTGAAGCGTTTTTACAGAAGTCATGAATTGCCAAACCGCTTCAGAAATATTTTCCGAGCCAGTCGTTGTTTGATTGGTTTGGGAAGCAGTTTGATTGGAAGGCATAGATGAAGAAGAAAGTTAGAAAAGAAGTGAAGAGCAAGTGAGTGTAAACTTTTCTTAAAAATGGATGATATTTCGGTGCGCGCTGAGGACGTTGCCGAGCCGTACTGAAATGTACGGTGAGGTGACGACCGGAAGCGCAAGCCGAAAGATCGCCAGTTTTAAGAAAAGTCAGTCAAAAAACAATCCCCACTGGGATCATTTATATTCACTCCTGGAAGGCTCGTAAACACCGTTCCTCACGACCACACAATATCTTGTGGTACAACTACATTTTATACCCCTATATATTGGGAGTCAAAGATGCAGTTATCCACAGCAACAGCTTATCAAAACCCCATCGTAAGATTGATTTTTGGCGCCAATTCCTCCTTTTTCTCGAAATTTACAGGAATAGCTCGTCGCCCGTGCAAACGATCTTCATACGCAAGTGCCTTATACTTGAGTCCGTACTCGTAAACCGCTTTTGTAACTTTCACATCTTGCAAACAATAATCCTTAATTTTCTGAATCTCGCCTTGCTTCCACCATTCAACTGCTTGAAGTCCGTGTCCAGACTTGCGCACCCCAACTGTCGCGGCCGCAACATCATCAAGTTTTAGCCGAAATCCAAGAATATTATGAATCTCCTCAAGAATATCAAGACTTGAAAAAGTAAGAAAATCTCCGCTGTAATAATTGTTCATGACTGGATAATCAAAACCTTTTGTGTTGTATCCGATAATTCGATCAGACTGCTCTAATCGTTTCCAAAGCATAGGAAGTTCTGGTTCTTCAAACGCTTCGTACGTGTCAGTCTCATAAAAATAACAACCGATCACACTGATGAGCAGTTTGTCATGGTTATATCCACCAACATCTTGAAAAGTGTTTTGTGTTTCAATGTCGAGAACGATTTCTTTGGACATAGAAAAAAGGTCAGAAAGGACTGAAAGGTCGGAAAGGTCAAAAAAAATAATTAAGACTCGAGCTTTGCAGAATTAGCGGCGGCGGTTACGGATTCGGAATACGACGGAAACGCGTGGATCATGCCGGCTAATTTGTCTATTGTAGCATTGAGATAAATCGCAAGCGCAATTTCGTGAACCACTTCCCCAGCACGTTCACCGATTATGTGGCCTCCAAGAATCTTTCGCGTTTTCGGATGAGCAATTATCTTGATAAGTCCTTCTGAACCGTGTTCTGTTGCTGTTCGTCCAAGCGCGGAAAACGTATAACGACCTACCAAAACTTTTCCGAGCGCTTCTTTTGCTTCTTTTTGTGTCATTCCAACTGACGCAACTTCGGTTGATAAAAATGTTACTCGCGGTACAACACGTTCGTCTATTTTCATTCGAGTTGTTTGTTTCTTTTTCGCCATAAGCGCGGCATTGTGTCCGGCAACATATCCTTCGTGATGCGCTGTGTGTGTGAATTGCATTCCACCACATACATCGCCTGCGGCAAAAATATACGAAACTGACGTTCGTTGTTCATTTGTCGTGATAACGCTTCCACGACTGCCAATCTTGACTTCCAACTTTTCCAAACCAAGACCATTAGTATTCGCTCGACTTCCTGCCGCTAAAACAACTTGTTCAACAGCGTGCATTGTGCGATTCCCTCCTACGTCAACATTTACACCATAAACTCCGCCACCACCATTTACAACCTCAACGACATTTGCGTTCGTAACAACCTCAACTCCAAGCGATTCGAGTGCTTTGCGAGCCAAACCGGCAATCTCTACGTCTTCGCGATGCAAAACCTGTGACGCACTTTGAATCAAAACAACGCGTGTGCCAAAAGACGCAAAAAATGTCGCGAGCTCACATCCAACCGGACCTCCACCAATAATTCCAAGCGACTTTGGCTGACGTTTAAGACGAAAAGCATCCTTCCACAGCAGATACTTAAGTGTATCTATTCCCTGAATTGGCGGAACAAATTCCACAGATCCGGTTGCAATTACAAACGTTTTTCCAATCAAATTTTCTCCTTTTACTTCAATTGTATGCTCATCAATAAATTTTGCTTTGCCAATTTTCACAACAATGCCAAGTGAACGAAATATCTTTTCATATCTCGTTCCATAAGTTCCTCCACCAGTAATTGACTGAACAACATTTTCACGATATTTCATCACTAAATCATAGTTGTACGAAACTGAACCAACACTCACACCGTAATCTCTCGCGCGATTTGCCAAACGATAAACAGACGCGGTTTTTAGAAGAGCTTTTGATGGAACGCAAGCATAATTTGGACAGTCTCCTCCGAGCCTTTCGTGTTCAACAACACAAACACTCGCACCGGCTTTTCGCGCAACTTCAGCAGCTGAAAAACCAGCAGACCCAGAGCCGATTATGATTACATCAAATGTTTGGATTTTGGGCATATGTAAAAAGATAGTAGGAAAGTAGCAGAGTAGTATAGTAGCAAAGGGTTAAAACAAATTTTCAAGCATATTTTTATTTCCCTATGCTACTTTGCTTCTTTTCTACTTTGCTACTGACTATTAAACACTTCCTCTGCAACATTCCACAACCGATCATCTCCATTTATTTTCAACAAATACCACCACTCTGCTCCCCACAAATATGCTTCAGGCAATTTCGATTCTTCTACAAACTCTAAATTTTTCTTGAACATGTCTTCATCAAAAGATTGGTACCACTGCGAAAGCGAGAGTGATTCGATTGGCTCTGGAAACCATGGTTCAGCTTGAAGTTCAGTGACTATCACATTATCAACAAATCTCTGGGCCAACTGCGCACGCGTATAATAATACTCCGGTGTGAGCGGAAACATGAAATATCCAAAAAGATCATTCCATGTTAAGCGATACATTGAAATTCCCAAAATGTCAGCGGCGCGCCCTTCATTTTCCCACGAGGCAAGTTCACCACTCACTGTAATTTGAATTGGATGAACTGGATCAAGCGATCGAACTAAATCCACTCGTTGTTGAAATTCCGCGAGTTTAAGTGGAACGCAAATTCCAAAAGGAAAAAAAGGTTCATTTTCAACTTGCCATCGTTCAAGCGCTGTTGAATTTTTATACCGGTTCACAACTGCCGTAATCATGTTTAGCGCGCGTGATTGTTGCTTTTCTGATTCCAACGTTTCCGCCCAATCAGGAATAAAACATTCTGGCCAACGAGGAACTTTTATACCAACAACAAGCGTTAATTTCACATCATGATCTTCTGAATATAAGATAATTTCGTCTAGCTCCTGCCAGTCAAACTTGTCCTGTGTTTTTTCAATCTCTGACCAATAAACAGGTAGACGAATGGCCGTCACATCAAGTTCTTCCACAAATGCGCCATATGCTTCTTGAACATTCAGACCAAGTTGTTTTGCGTATATTGTTGAAAACGTTATTCCATAACGCGGTGGAGTCAAATTTATTTTTGTTCCAAGCTGTTGATTCATCAAAAAAAATAAAGCAAGACCTCCAACTAGCAGGATAAATAAAATTAAAAGGGTGTGAAAACGTTGTTTCATGAAATCTCTTCACGCTTTTCTCGCAAAAACGCAAGCCAGCTTTCAATCACGTCAATTGCCGCCTTGAATGGCGCTTCAATAATAAAATCAAAAAAGAAAAGAAAAATGTTTATTCGCGGTGCTCGCATTGCGATCCAGCGTCCAACTCGAACGATAGGTAAAAACAACATGTCGCCAAGAATTCCGAAAAATCCTCCTGAAGTTTCAATAACAAGATATTCCTTGCGTGTGTTGCGGATACGAAGTCCAAAGTACGCAACGAGTGACAAGAAAAACAGAAAAAAGAAAATTGACAAACTGTTAAATCCGAATGTTCGCAATCCCCACGCGATAAGAGTCACAACAGCGACAAAAACCAGAAGATACACAAAATGGAATATGGCCCAAAGCGCTCCGCCTCCCCATACGCGCTTTCGCAATACGAATGTCGTGTCTTCTCCAAGCCCTAAAAATGCGTGTGCTTCTTCGAGAATCTTTGCGTTGTTTTTCTTTTTTGAAATACGAACAGTAAGTCCGACAAACGCAAGCAGTAACGGCGGAAACATTATGTTAACTGCTAAAGGTAAATAATCAGTTGAGTGCAAAACAAAAAGTTCGTACGGATATTCAACAAGAATTGCAAGAATAGACTTTGTGAGAAGAAGAAAAAACGCGGCTCGAATTACAGTGCGAGAAAGTCGCGCGCGAAAAACACTGTATCGTTCTTTCACAGCTGAAGTGATCGCGGAATCTATCGTGTTTGCGTCTTGTTCTGTAACAGCATCAGAAAAAGCTTGAGGATTGTCTTTTGCAATATCTCCAATAAGATGAAAAACAATGGAGTGACGGCGTACAAATCTATAAACCACGTCCGCTGATTTGTGATGTACCTGTTCTTCAATTGAAGCAACAACTTTTTTAAGATTCACAGCAATCTCTTGAACAACAGGATCGCTTGATTGCGCTGTGCGCCAAGCAGGATAATACAAAGTCAAAATTCGATAGCGAAGCGTTGCTCTATTCGATTTGAGAACACTGCGATGAACAGCAACATACAACTGTAAATCACGATCTTTTTCAGCAACTGCATTGGTTTCCCATTGCACTCGCGCTTTGAGAGCCTGATACGCATAACTCGCGAGTGATTCATCAACGCAAGGCGGCGCAACAATGTATTCAATCTCTGTTGAGAGAACATCAAGAAGCCATTGATAACGAAATTGGCCGTCGTGGGTTTCTTCCTCAAGAGTTCCAAACATTTTTTTGTATTTCTCTAAAACATTCGCGACCTCGCCGATTTTTCCAGTCGGAACTCTTTTATTTGGAAGATATTTTGCCCAAACAAGCTCTTTCAACAAATGTGAGGATAATTTTTGTGAATCCGTTTCGCCCAAACGTCGTTTCAAAACACGACGAATCGCGTTGCGACGAAGAAGATGTTCTTCATCATATTCAAGAGTGTTGCGAACTGTTTCGTACGCAGAAGCAGCAACAGAAACTGTGTCAGAAACTTTAATTACATCTTCGGCTTTTGGTTCTTCCTGCGCCTCCTGATTCATTTGAAGAATTGTTGTAACAAGATGTTGTAGAGATTTTTCCATATTTACACAATAAGTGGCAGTGGATGTAATTCACTCTTTCGCCCTAAAACAGTGTCCTCAATACGATACGTTCCGTGTGTCGGAGCTTCAATATACCCGTTCCAAGCCATTCTCGCCACTCCGCCTGAAGAAATCCAATCAAACAGCCATTCATCAGTATATTTTGGATCGTTTTGCGGAATACCCCCACCAACATAATCAAGCCATACGCGATTAAACTCTTCCTGCGAGCCGATTGGCGGAGCCATAATAATTGCAATGCCAAGACCGCAATAAAACGACAACTCACTCGGTTTTGTCCAAAGAATATCAGTTGTTTTTAGAAGCTCTGTGAAACCGGAAAAATATGAAGATCGCGATTCAAACTCCGGAACATTCACCCAAGTTCCAAGTGACTTTTTAAGTCCAGCATCAGAAACAGCTTGACGATAAAAACGCGCAGCATCTTTTCTAACACCAGCGACAAGATTTAATCTGATTTTTTGTTGAGAAATTTTTGCTTTAAGACTGTTTAAAACCTGAACTCCAAGTTGTCGCTGTGCCCCTGCTCCACCAACACTATAAGTGAGCGTGAGTGGATGTTGTTCGTCTGTTTTGCAACGCATTGTTCCAAGTTCAGCTTTGAGCGCTCTTGCATAACGTTCTTCAAAAATTCCTTGTGGATCAAGATTGCAAAGTCGAGCTCGAAGATTTTCTTTAAGCGCAATCGCGCGTTCTCCGCCAATCAATTCTTTTGGAAGCGGAAAACCAGTGAGAAAAATGTTTTCCTCACGCACGCCATATAGTTTCAACCGTTCAACAACACGGCCGTTGCTTGCAAAATATTTTATTCGACTTCGTTGAGGATCAAGCGGCGCCCATGTGCGGGAAATGTCCGCATCAGTTGTAACACACCAAATGTCACCGGGGTAATCAAAATAATCAGCCGCGAACGCTGGAATAAAAAAAGTCGTGACAAGTGGTTTTGGATCTTTTGAAAACTGTTCGATCAAATGCTTGCCAAGCCCTTTTCGAATTGATGAGTAAATTTGTTTGAGTTGAAAGTTTGGTTTTGAAAGATCACGACGCGGATAAAATCGTGGGATTTCCTGCCATTGATCAAGCGCTTCAAACAAAAAATTTCCTACAACTGGAATTGGTTTCATGCGCGAGATTGCTTCATAGAGCTCGCGACTTTCTAACCATAATTTCTTATCATGCTCTGGGATCCCTTTATAATCATTCGCGGATACGACTTCTCCATTTGAAAGATCAGCGAGAGCGTAAGCCGCGCGCGAATGTCCGTACCCCATGTTTACGTCAACAATCCATGCCGCGCTATTATTTTTTTTGTAAGAATGGTTTTGCACAGATTAAAAAAACGTTCGTTCTTCAGATTTAGAAATTATCTCAAACGCTTCATCAGCTGTGTCAACAATCGTGAATAGCGCGATATCTTTTGCGGCAATTGTTTTGTACGTATCAAGCAATGTTTTTTCCATCCATTTTACAAGTCCTCCCCAATACTCTTTTCCAACACAAACAATTGGTGTTGATTGCATTTTGCCAGTTTGAATCAAAGTTACGATTTCAAAAAACTCATCAAGTGTTCCATATCCACCAGGGAAAAACACGTACGCCTGCGCAGAAGCCGCCAAAATCACGCGACGTGTGAAAAAATAATGAAATCCACGACCGCGAGTAAGATATTCATTCGCGCGTTGTTCGTTTGGTAGCTGGATGTTCAAACCAAGAGATGTTCCACCAACTTTATACGCGCCTTTGTTTCCGGCTTCCATAATTCCAGGACCTCCACCGGTTATAACTGTGAAACCATATTTTCCGAGTAGCCTTCCGAGTTTTTCAGCTTCTTTATACCAACGGTCACTTTGTTTAATGCGTGCTGAACCAAAAAAAGTAACTTCACGCGAAGATTCGGACAGGAATTGAAAGCCTTCAACAAACTCTGCCATGATTCGAAATATGCGCCATGTAATATCGTTCATGCTAGGAGGAGCTTTTACATGCGCTTTCTCGTCTGGCGCAAGCGGAAGACGACAAAAATTGTTTGGTTGATTATCCATAGTGGAATTATTTTAGCACACTTTAACACTGGACAAAATCTCGAGGAATGCAGTATATACTTAACGGGTATACTCTATGGACAAAAAACAGTCGATGATGTAATATCTTTTTGTTCATATTTAATGTCACCTTTACTACTCCGCTACTTTACTACTCTGCTACTATCCCATATGTCAAAATCTTGTCTTATCACTGGCAAAAAAACTACTGTTGGAATGCATGTTTCACACTCAAAACGAAGAGTGAAACGCAAACTTTTTGCTAATTTGCAAACTCGTCGACTTTTGAATCCTGCGACCGGCAAAATGGTCATGGTCACGATTTCAAACCGCGGTTTGCGTACTCTCAAAAAATGGGATCGCGAGGGAAAAAAGTACGATCTCGCCGCATTGAAAAAAGCAGAACATATCGCATAAATAAAAACCAGTTACGCCCTTCGACAAGCTCAGGGTATAACTGGTTTTTTGATTAAACAAAAAAGCAACCCAGAACGGGTTGCAGAGTATTGGATGAGAAATACATTGGACGAAGTTATCTCACATTTCACCGCATTTTCCACATTTGAGACTTTCGACTTGCTTTTCTGTCAAGCAGTCTTCACAAGAAGAAGTCCCATTGCAAGAAATCTGAATACAGAGATCGTGGTGAATCCTGCTTCGCACATCCGAATCTGTCCATTTGTGTTTCCACCAAGCATAAAATTCTCGAATTCCCCTTTTCTTCCACTGAAACAACTTCTCCATAGAAAGTCCTGCTTGAAGATCTTGTGGAAAAAAGTCGTTGTGGTGAAGAAGACTAAACACTTCATTTACTAGATTGTGACGACCGAGAACTCCGTTACCGCGAGTGAAAAAGAACGGAGATGGGGTTATGTCCAACTGGATGAGTTCCAATAGGAGCCTTGTCTTATAACGAATTTTCTGTTGAAGATTCGCTCTAACGTCTTCCGATGAGACAGACGAAGAGACAGAAACTGGGAATAACACTATGCGTTCCTCCGACTCGACTGTCAAGAATTCTGTCATTGTGTCGATACACCACCAAAGATCCTCACCTTCTTCCGCGAACACATCACGAACAAACATGTATTCGGACTTCTCTTGTTTCTGTTTGGATCCCTGCTTCTCACTCCTTACAGAAACAAGAGCGGATACGGAACTAAGGCAATCAGAAAGTATCTGATCATCCTTGCTTGGTTGAGGAGCTACTTCGCTCGGCTTGTCAGCCAGAGGAGAAGTTGCGGCCTCGAGAAACTCTACAACACCGACTTTCTTGCAGTTCTGACCCTGACACCCGATCTGCACGTTCTGATCTGGCTTGAAAGGCTCAACGTAACACCTCTCAAACCGTTCATCTAGCAACATTGTGACGCAAGCTTCTGCGCTCATCCACAGACTCGGGTTGTCATCGCAGTGTGGCATCGGACATTCAACAATGAACTCCGATTTTTTCTCTTCGCTCTGGCACGCGAACTGGATGAAAAGAACAAAGCACACAAACAGACGCTTCATGACGAACCTCCCTTTTCGATATATTTCGCCGTAATTGGCGGTAAATCGAACAATTCAGGATAACCCAAAATAGAGATTTTGTCAATCATTTTACGAAAAACTACTGCAAAATAGCCTCAATTTTTGAAATCAACTCTTCCAAGCCAGTCCTTTTTTGGGCTGAAATACTGATGGCCTTTCTATCGCCTAAACGACTCACAATTTCTTTTCGAGTCGCAGATGAAACTATATCAGTTTTGTTGAGAACTAAAATTCGTTTTTTTTGATCAATGCCAAGTCGTTTTAAAATATCATCAACAACATCAAGTTGTTGAAAAAAATGTTTGTCACTTGCGTCAGCGACATGCAAAAGCAAATCAGAGTCAACAGCTTCTGAAAGCGTTGAAGCAAACGCGTTCAAAAGTTCTGGCGGAAGTTCTTTTATAAAACCGATAGTGTCAGAAACAAGCGCGACTTCTGCTCGTTTTGGTAAAAAAAGTTGACCAACACGCGTATCGAGCGTTGCGAAAAGCTCGTTGGCCGCATATTCTTTTCGTCCTGTCAGAGAATTGAGAAGTGTTGTCTTGCCTGCATTTGTATATCCAACAACTGCTATTGTCTTAAGATTGTTCCGTTTTCTTGACGCACGTTGTAGATCACGGCCTTTTTGATATGTTTCCAATTTGTCCTTGATGTGCCGTTCTTTTTCTTTCAAATGTCGTTTCATGCGCTCGATGTTTGTTTCTCCGATTCCGATTGTTCCAATTCCACCAGCCTGACGCGAAAGTTCCATTCCCATTCCAAAAATCCTCGGACCCATGTGACGAATGCTCGCGAGTTCGATTTCGAAACGTGCTTCTGTGGTTCTTGCGTGTTTGGCAAAAATTTTCAAAATTAAATCAATTCGATCCCAAACTTGAATTTTGTATTTTCGCAATTGTTCTGAAAGTTCAAATGTTTGGCGAGGTTTTAGTTGCGCATTAATAATCAATAGTGTTGCGCCAAGCTGTTTTCCTTCTTCACCAAGTTCGATCACTTTTCCAGTTCCGATATATGTTTTTGGATGCGGCGCAAATCGCTTTTGCCATTTTTTAACAATCACAATTCCGCCGTACGTATGTACAAGTTCTTCAAGTTCTTCCATCCGATCCATTGCATGCTCTCCAAGCATCTTTGGATGAATGAGATCAATTAGAATCGCTTTTTGCTGGGACATATTGACGGAGCCGAGTTGAACTATGTCGTAGGGAACAGCGGCGACAGTCCGATGGCCCGGAAACATAGTTCAACTCGGCTCCGGAAATCATTTCAATCATACCAAAAACCGCCCTTCGACTCGCTAGGGCGGCTTGGTTTTTCAAAAAATTTATAGCACTGCGTCTTTTGCTTGCTTTGCAACGCGGAACTTCACGACTGTCTTCGCCGGGATTGAAATGCTCGCGCCGGTCATTGGGTTGCGACCTTGGCGTGCGGCTCGTTGTTTCTTAACGAGCTTACCAAGTCCTGGGAGGTTGAATTCCCCGCTTGTTTTGACCTCTTTATAGGCCAACTCAACGAACTTGTCCCATGCGTCAGAAGCCTCTTTTTTTGAAGCTCCCATCAACTCGGCCAATGTGTTAACAAATTGGCTCTTGGTCATTTTTGCCATAAGTGTAAAAAACTTAAGTTTTACTAGAGCATTTTAACAGGGATAGATAAAAAAGGCAAGGGAATCAAAGAAAAAACGTCAATCTTTATGCACAGCGAACCATTCACCTGCTTTTTGAATGTCATCTTGAATGATCTTTGCCATCTCGTCTTCCCCAGGAAATGGCACTAAATCCCTTATTTTATTGCATAAAACAACGTTCAGATGTTTTCCTGTAAGGTCTATCTCCTTCTGATTGAGTAGGTGAACTTCGATTTTTAGATGGTATCCTGTTCTCCCGTCATTTATGCAAATTAGCGATGGAAAGAGTATTCCTTCAAGTTCTGTATTTCCAACATAAACCCCAAGAGCGGGGATTACCGCGCCTTGCTCCACAGCTAAATTAGCTGTTGGACAGCCCATTCGTGTGGCCATTCCCTCCCCTTTTTCCACACGACCGCAAAAACACAATTCACGCATACTAATTTAATCTAGCAAATCACCTAACGTTTAGGCAAGTAGGATCGTTCTCAACTTACAACCTTCCTCTTTAGCCTCAAGCCAATCAGTCAATAACTTTAGGTTCACAAGAGACAGTTACGGGACGCTTTTTCTGCCTCTATTCGATGTATAAGGCCAAGAAAAAGTCGGCCCGTCTGTCTCTACTGGAACAAACGACAGGTTATTCTAAAAATTCTCCTTGATAAAACTCAACGCGCGTTTGAGAATTGGAATCATGTCTGGATAACTTGATTGTTTCAAGACAGCGCTTATCGGCAACCACTTTGCATCAAGCGCGTGTTCTTTTGGATCTGGATGTAAATTCGCATTACCGGGTGTTTCAAAAAGAAAAAAATGAATGTCTTTGTGAATCAACTTCCCTTTTTTACTAAATTGATCGCGAAACCAAATATCAATTTGACCAAGCTCTTCAAGCAAACGAATCTGTTCAAGTCCAAGCTCTTCTAGTGTTTCGCGAGCCGCCGCTTCTTCAAGCTCTTCACCTTTTTCAACATGACCTTTTGGAAAGGTCCACTTTCCATACGAATCTTTCATCATCGCGATTAAAAGACGGCCCTTTGAACGTTTCAAAACAATTCCTCCTGCTGATTCTTCCTGTTCAACCGGTTCACGGTGTTTTATTTTCAGTTTTTTGTTCAACATAGGTACCTAAGATAACCTTGATCGCAACATCAAGTTGAGGATCAATTCCTTTTTTGAATTCTTCAATCGCAAACTGTATGACAATGTCAGGTGTGATTCCTGTTTCGTGAATCGTGCGACCTTTTGGCGTATACCAAGTTGCGGTTGTAACTTTCACAGCTGACCCGTCGCTTAATTCTCGATAATCCTGAACAGAACCTTTACCAAACGTTTGAGTACCGACAAGTTTAGCGACTCCGTAGTCCTGCAAAGCACCAGCAACAATTTCAGAGCCTGAAGCGCTTCCGCCATTCACCAAAACAACTGTTGGAATATCAGCAAGACGTGCCGCGCTCATTCCTTTGAAGGTTTGCGCGTTTTCTTGTGCTTTTTCGATCACAACTGGTTGATATCCAATCCAAGCCGATGCAACATCAATGGCTGAAGTGAGAAGTCCACCTGGATTACTGCGCAAATCAAGAATTATTCCACGAACATTTTTTGTAAGTGTTTCTTGAATCGCGTCCAAAAATAATTCAGCTGTGTCATCATTGAATGTTGAAATTGAAATTCGCATGATGTTGCTTTCATCAATCTTCCACTTCACTGAATCAATAACAATTTTTTCGCGTGTGATCGTAATTTCTGTAAGTGAATCCAAACCATTTCGACTGATAGACATCTTAACTTGTGTTCCAGCGTCACCGCGAATTTTTGAAACTGCTTCATCAACGCTCATACCAAGTGTTTCAACCCCATCAATCATCACAATCCAGTCGCCTGGTTGAATACCAGCACGAGCGGCAGGGGCATCATCAAGCGGAGCAACAATAACCAACTTTTCATCTCGAATTCCAATTTCTGCGCCTATCCCACTAAACGACCCGTTCAAACTCGAAATAAATTCCTCTGCGTCTTTTGGATCAAAATAAACTGAATATGGATCGCCGAGTCCTTCAAGAATTCCTTTGAGCGCGCCGTAATACAAATCCTCATCAGATACTGGCTGTTTGTAATATGAAGTTTTTGCAAAATTCCAAACATCCCAAAATTGTTGAAAGTCAACTTTATCTTCGATTGCAGTTTGACCTTTAGATTCAGGAATCAGATTTTGTGTTGAACGTGCGCCTCCGACAAAATATCCAATCACAAACGAAAACACGATAATAAGCGCGCTAAAAAGAAAAAGTACTGTGTGCGGGATATTCTTTTTTGGAAAAAAGATTGAAGGCATGATAAAAAGTAGTATAGTAGAAAAGTAGCAAAGTAGCAAAGGGAAGTGAATTCTGCTATTTTAGCATCGCCTATGAAACCTAAATTCTGGAGACCATTATTATTCTTCATATTCGTCGTAGCGTTTTTGATAAGCGCTCCGATTGTTGTCTTATACACGGCCGGTTATCGCTATCAATTTGGAGTTAATAAAATCGTACAAACTGGAATTTTGAACGTAACGTCTTTTCCTCGTGGCGCTTCAATTTTTGTTGATGACAAAAAACAAAAAGAAAATACACCGGCAGTGATTGACGATGTAATGCCTGGAAAACACAAAGTGCGTGTACAAAAAGACGGTTACACTTCTTGGAAAAAAACACTCGAAGTAATTAGCAAGCAAAGCACGTTTGCTAATGATATCGTTTTGTTTCTTGAGCAAGATATGGAATCAGAAACAATCACACTTAAAACAAACCCAATTATAAATCAATCAACAAAACAATGGGCGTATATATCAGACGATGATTCTTGGGTTGAGGTTATAGTGAAAGAAAATTTTGACGCGCAACCAAAATCACTTTTGCGTTTACCAAAACAAAAGTTAAAAACATATTCTATTGAATGGACAGATACAAACGAAATCAAGTTCATTGAAGAAATCGGAGCAAAACAAGCAACAACGCTTCTTAATGTTCAAACCGGTGAACAAAAACCATTTGATGAAAAACTGAATCGCTTCGCAATCAAAAATTTATCTGATAGAAGTGTTCTTTCTGTAAAAGACGAAAACGACATTGCAATAATTATCGCTTATCTTCCGCTTGGCTCATATGTTTTTGAAAATTCTCCGAAGCCGTATCTTTTACTGAAGGACACCACGCACAATAGACTAATTCTTATTGATCCAACACAAACACAAGAACAGATACTTTTGAATGTTTCGGCAAGTCAATGGAATTGGTCGAGTGCTAGAAACGCATTGCTGTTTAGTGATGGGTTTGATGTTGCAGTATATTCCCCACTTTCGCATAAACAAGAAACTCTAACGCGCGTGAGTGAACCAATCAGTGGACTCAAATGGTATGAAAAGGGCTATATTGCGGTTTTTGCTTCGAAAGAAGGTATTGCGGCTTTGGAACTTGATCAAAGATCACAAAAAAATAAAACGACCCTTGTTGAAGAGTCGTTTGTAAATCAATTTTGGTTTGAGAATGGAGGAGAATGGATCGTGTGGACAGTTGAGAAGGATTCGGGAGTGGAAGTGGTGAGAAAAAGGTTGCAAAAATAAAAAACCCTAGCCATTAGCCACTAGCCATTAGCTTAAATAATTCTTTTTAATTCCTAACGGCTAACAGCAAACGGCTAACAGCAAACGGCTTTTTCTACAATTCCACAAAACTATTATCGCCGACAATTAATCTGTGTCCGCTTTTTGGATGAGTGCGTGTGTAATCAACGAGAGTTGCATTTAATCCGATCAAACTGTTTACAATTCTACGCGTTGTGTCAATCGTAGCTCCATCAAAAATAATTGAATGTTCAACTTCTGTTTGATTGATTTTTACATTATTACCGATCGCTGTGTATGGCCCGATATACGAAGAAGTGAT
>JAGVFR010000007.1 GCA_020057555.1 bacterium
ACATCTTAACATAAAAACAGCAGTCCATCTGCTGTTTTTATGTTGGTGCGCTGGGTGGGGATCGAACCCACGGCCACGAGCTTAAAAGGCTCTTGCTCTACCGCTGAGCTACCAGCGCATAATGCATTCAAAATAAGCCACGAAAATATAACAGGGTTTTTCTTATTTGGCAAGATTTTTCCGTTTCCTCTTGCTCAACTTTTGTTCATCTTGTATCATGCCACTACTAATAAAAATAAATTCATTTCTATGGACGGAACAGGAATTTGCACAGCCTGTGGAGTAAGCACAGGTGATGACACAAAAGAAACATGTCCGGATTGTGAAGAAGCGGCTCCAACAGACGATACTCAAGAAGGACCAACACTTGAACCAGAAGAATAGAAGAACACGTCCCGATTGGGACGTGTTTTCTTTTTATCTGAACCAATCTTTTCCTTGCTTTGGCCAACCAACATGCAACAGAAGTGCAAGCGGTGCTCCCCAATTCGCGAATCGCTCGATGAAATCCCAACCAGACTCGCCGACAATCGGACGAATAAGCGCTGTCCAAAATCCCCAAAATGTCATCCACAAAAGTGCGAGCCGAACCGGACGAAGCAAAATTATTGCAGCAAGCACAATGTCTAAAACTCCGACCAGCATCAATAATTGTGTTGCAAGCACGACATCTGAAATACCAAATATGGAAAACCATCCAATCCATGCTGGCTTTCCAGAAACTGCAAACGCGCCGTGTCCAATAAACTCTCCGGCAACTGCAATTCGCAGTATCCACTCAATTTTTTTGTGTTGTGACATAAGGAAAAGAAGTAAATAGCTGTGAATTAAATGTTTGCTATCAAATTAATTATATCATCGGCAACGTCTGTCCGTAAAATCTCACTAATGCGTTTGCTGTATTGATAACGTCTTTCATTGTCATTCAACAACAAACGAATTTCGTTCAATAAAATTTCAGAAGTCGTATTTTCCTGATCCAAAACGCGCGCGGAATCTTTCAACGCTTTTGCATTATCTTCTTGAAGCGAATTTGGTATTGGAATTAAAATCGCTGGTTTGCGCAAAGCAGAAATTTCCGCGATCGTTCCCATTCCGGCTCTCGCGACAACAAGATCAGCAACCGCATACGCATCTGCCATTTTTTTTCCAAGCGATTCAAAAACAACGTAACCAGCGATTGGCGCGAGTTCTCCGCGTTTCCCAGAACCAGTTAAATGTAAAACGTTTGCTTTCTGACAAAGTTGAGAAGCGATTTCAAAAATTTGTTCATTCAACCACGTCGCGCCTGTTCCTCCGCCAAAAACCAATACAGTGGGTTTATTTTGATCTAAATGAAAATGCGCAATGGCTTTTTCTTTTGAACCATGCAACAAAGATTCACGAACAGGAACACCAAATAGATTCCATGCAGAAATGACTTTTGAAACAAAAGGCAAGACAATTTTTGTTGACAGAAGAATTTTAACATCTGTTTGAAGCGCAATTGATTTCACTCGCATCATCCAAGCCACAAGTATCACTGGAACTTGAGTGAACCCTCCAGCACCAATCACGACATTTGGTTTTTCTTTCAGAATTACACTTATACTAACAAGAACAGCTCGCAAAAACTGAATTAGTAAATACAACCACTCGATCGAAACATATCTAGGAAATCGCGCAATTGGAATTTGAAAAAAACGAATCGCATATTCTTCTTCGACAAGTTTGCGCTCTGGACCGTCTTTTGTTCCGATCCAAACAAATTCAACTGTCGCATCACGCTTTCGCCATGCTTCAACAATCGCCAAAAGTGGCGTTACTGATCCAAGTGTTCCTCCACCTGTGAGAAGGATTCGCATAAAAGTCATTAAGTCAATGGAGTCAAGTGAGCCAAAGGAGTTAATGAAGTCGATGAAGTTAATTGACTATATTGACTTCTTTGACTTTATTGACTATCCCCTACTATGCCTACTTATATTCAACACAACTCCGATCGCGGCCATCGAAACAGCGAGCGATGTTCCACCGTAACTTACAAACGGCAATGGAACGCCAGTCATTGGCATTAACGCAACCATTGATCCGATATTAACAAAAGCTTGAATTGTTATCCATGAAGCAACGCCGATAACGAGATATTTCGAAAACTTGTCAGGCGCGTGTGATGCAATGTGTAGTAAACGCCAAAACAAAACAAGAAACAACCCAATAACCAAAAGTGACACAACAAAACCGAGTTCTTCTCCAATGATTGCAAAAATGGAATCAGCAGAAACTTCAGGAAGGTATTGAAACTTTTGTCGTGAATGTCCATATCCAAGTCCAAAAAATCCGCCTGACCCAATCGCAAGAAGCGCTTGGTTAATGTGATAACCAATTCCTTGCGGATCAAGTTCTGGATTCAAAAAAGTCGTAAAACGCGCGGCGCGATACGGAGCGGCTTTAATCATGATTGCCAAACCAGCGATTCCGGCAGATATCAAACCAGCAACATAAACGATCGGAGCGCCTGCCATAAAATATACAACCAATGCCATAGCAGTGATGACAGCCAAAGTTCCAACATCGGGTTGCAAAAGCATAAGTAGCATTATCATTCCAAGCACACCAACAAACGGCAAAAAACCAGAGTGAATGTCACGAACACCTCGTTCGTCTCGCTGTCCAAGCCAAGCGGCCAAATAAAATAAAAAAGTAAGTTTCACAATTTCAGATGGTTGAACGGAAAAATATCCACCAACAGAAATCCAACTGTGCGCAGTCCCGATTCCAGCGGAAATTCCAGGAATAAAAACAAGTACAAGCAAAATGATAGATAAAATTAAAAGATTCCACGCGTGTTTTTGCCAAAAAGTGTAGTTGATTCGCGCAAATAAAAACATCGCGGCAATTCCAGGAATCAAACCGAAAATGACTTGGTGTTTTATAAAATAATAACTGTCACTGAACTGCTCGTAACCGCTTGGTGCTGATGCTGACAACAACATTATTAAACCAAAAACGATGATCGCTGAAACGATTCCAAAAAGAACATAATC
>JAGVFR010000015.1 GCA_020057555.1 bacterium
GACTACCTCATCGCTCACCCCGAGATCATCCCCGAAGACTGGAAGGTCGACGAGAACGGGAATACCCACTACATCTACTTCTGGGGTACGGTTTATCGCGACCCGGATGGCTGCCTGTGCGTTCGCTACCTGTGCTGGCGCGGCGGTGGTGCGTGGCGCTGGCGCTACTGCTGGCTCATCCGTGGCTGGAGTGGCCAGAGTCCCGCGGCGATGCTCGCAAGCTAGTACTTGGTTTCTTGTTCACTTAGTTATTTTCTCTGTCTCTTTGACTCCTTGCCCCTGTCTGTATCTTCAGACAGGGCTTTTCTTTTACTCCACCTCTTCTTGACGCTTTTTTCAACCAATGTTACTCTTCTGGCGTTCTATTTTGCATGGGCTAATTGTTTCTTTCCTCTGCTACTTTGCTACTTCTTACTTCTTGCTTCTAACTTATGCCAACAGTTAACCAACTTATTCGTACAGGACGTAAATCAAAAGCGACAAAGTCAAAGTCGCCAGCTCTGCAATTTACTTACGATTCGCTCCACCGAAAACGTACGGATTATAAGAGTGGGAGTTCGTTTAAGCGCGGTGTGTGCGTGAAGGTGACAACAATGACACCAAAAAAACCGAACTCTGCTATTCGAAAAATCGCGCGCGTTCGTCTTTCAAATGGAATGGAAGTCAATGCTTACATTCCTGGAGAAGGGCATAATCTTCAAGAACACTCGATTGTGATGATCAGAGGTGGACGCGTGAAGGACTTGCCTGGTGTTCGATACCACATTGTTCGCGGAGTATACGACACACAAGGAGTAGACGGTCGTAAACAAGGTCGTTCAAAGTACGGAGCAAAACGCGGAAAGAAGAAATAAATTATTTCGAATTAAATAAACGACGGAGTACTCCGAACGCACGGAGGAATATAACGTCAAACTTTATAAACATATGCGCGGAAAACAAGCACCAAAACGCAAACTCGATCCAGATCCAAAATTTGGAAATGTCCAAGTAACCAAACTCGTTAACTATGTTATGCACGGCGGTAAAAAAACCGTTGCGCAACAAGTGGTTTACGATTGTTTTGATATTGTCAGCGCAAAAACAAAACAGAGTCCGATTGATATTTTTGAAACAGCGCTAAAGAACGTGATGCCTTCACTTGAAGTGAAGAGCCGTCGTGTTGGAGGAGCAAACTATCAGATTCCAATGCCAGTTCGCGGCGATCGCCGTTATGTCTTGGCTTTTCGTTGGATTTTGATCGCGGCGCGCGCGAAAAAAGGCCGACGTATGGCAGACAAGTTGGCTGATGAAATTATTGCGGCTTCAAATAACGAAGGCGATGCAGTAAAGAAACGTCAAGATGTTCAGAGAATGGCTGAAGCCAACCGCGCGTTTGCTCATTTTGCAAAATAAAATATGCCTAGAGAATATTCACTTGAAAAAACCCGCAACTTTGGAATCTTCGCGCACATTGATGCTGGGAAGACCACTGTTTCAGAGCGTGTTCTTTTTTACACAGGTCGTAAGCATAAGATTGGAGAGGTTCATGAAGGTGATACAACAATGGACTGGATGGAGCAGGAACGAGAGCGTGGAATTACGATCACGGCTGCGGCGACTACTTGTTTTTGGAAAGATCATTGTTTGAACTTGATCGACACACCAGGGCACATTGATTTTACTGTTGAGGTTAAACGATCAATGCGTGTGCTTGACGGAGGTGTTGCAGTATTTGATGGAGTTGCTGGAGTTGAGCCACAATCTGAAACCAACTGGCGTTATGCTGATGAATATAATGTTCCTCGTATTTGTTTTATCAACAAACTCGACAGAACAGGTGCTGATTTTTATAAAGATCTAAAATCTGTTCACGATCGTTTGACCAAACACGCGTACCCGATTCAACTTCCAATCGGAACTGAATCTAACTTTGTTGGAATTATTGATCTTCTTAAAATGCGCGCGTTTATTTACAAAGACGATCTTGGAAAAGAAATTGAAGAATCAGAAATTCCTGCTGAATATGCTGAAAAAGCAAAAGAGTGGCGCGGAAAACTCATGGAAGCAGTTTCTGAAAACGATGAAATCTTGATGAATAAATATCTTGCTGGTGAGGAAATTACTGAATCTGAAATCAACGTAGTTATTCGTCGAGCAACAATCGCGAATGAGTTTGTTCCAGTCATGTGCGGTTCTGCATTAAAAAACAAAGGCGTTCAACCTTTGCTTGATGCTGTTGTTGCGTATCTTCCAAGTCCGCTCGATGTTCCACCTGTTAAAGGAACAGATCCTGATGATAATGACAAAGAAATTTTCCGTCATGCAAGCGATGAAGAACCATTTTCAGCTCTTGCGTTTAAAATCGCTGCTGATCCATACGTTGGTAAGCTGGCTTTTTTCCGAGTTTATTCCGGTATTGTGAAATCCGGAACATATATTTTGAATTCCTCAACCGGAAACAAAGAACGTGTTAGCCGAATTGTTCGTTTGCACGCTAACACTCGTGTAGATGTTTCAGAAGTTTACGCGGGAGATATCGCGGCAATGGTTGGTCTTAAAGAAACGTTTACTGGCCACACGCTTTGTGACATTGATCATCCAATTTTGCTTGAGTCAATTGTGTTTCCAGAGCCAGTTATCTCAATTGCGATTGAACCTAAAACAAAAGTTGATCAAGAGAAAATGGGAGTCGCTCTTCAAAAACTTGCTGAAGAAGATCCAACTTTCCGCGTGAGAACAGATGAAGAAACAAACCAAGTGATTATTTCTGGAATGGGTGAACTTCATCTTGATATTATTGTTGATCGTATGAAACGCGAGTTTAATGTTGAGTGTAATGTTGGTCAGCCGCAAGTTTCGTATCGTGAAACAATCAAAGGCGATGCTGAAGGAGAAGGGAAATATATTCGACAAACTGGAGGTCGTGGTCAGTATGGACATTGTTTGATTCGTGTCGAAAAATTACCGCCAGGATCAGGAGTTGAATTTGAAGAAGAGGTTAAAGGAGGAACAATTCCAAAAGAATATTTTAATGCGATTGAAAAAGGCGCGCGCGAAGCAACAGATCGTGGTGTGTTGGCTGGCTATCCATTGCTTGATGTGAAGATTGTTTTGTACGATGGCTCATATCACGAAGTTGACTCTTCAGAAGCCGCGTTTAAGATCGCAGGTTCAATGGCGTTTCAGGCCGCTGCAAGAAAAGCGGGTTTGGAACTTCTTGAACCAATGATGAAAGTTGAAGTTGTAACTCCAGAAGATTTCATGGGAACAGTTGTTGGAGATCTAAACTCAAAACGTGGACAGATTCAACAAATGAACGACCGTCCTGGAGTGAAAGTTATTGAGGCGTTTGTCCCACTTGCGGAAATGTTTGGATACGCGACTTCACTTCGTTCGTTTACGCAAGGTCGTGCGAGTTATTCAATGGAATTTGATCACTATGAAGCAGTTCCATCAAACGTTGCAAAAGAAATTATTGAAAAGCGCGGCGGCACAGGACGAGTACAATAAAATAAAAAACAAAAGGAACGGTTGTGTACTATCGTTCCTTTTTAGTTTGTTCGTACACGTAAGTTTTTTCTTCTTGTTTAATAGGCAGCCAAGTTGGAAATGAAAATGTATTTGAAATTACTCGAGCGCCGATTGGCAACTCTTTTTCAAGTTTGTCTTGAAGTTTTTGCATGTGATCTGGAAGTTGATATAGGAATACGATTGTCGCGTTTGAAACATCAGCCTTCCAAAACGATCGTTGATGAATCTTAATTTTGTTTTGCATTTTATTTAACTTTGCTCTTAGTCTTGAATATACAACAAGGCCAGGATGAATTTCATATCCTTCAGCAGATTGTGCTCCAGCGCGGATTGCTTCCACCAAGAATTTTCCTTCACCAGAACCAAGATCAACAACACGATCTGTTGGTTTAATATTTGCAAGTCTAATCATGGTTTGCGTTCGTTTATTTGAGCTTGGAACGAATGGTCCGCCTTTGAAAAATAATGGAAGTAACAATCCTCCAAACCAAAACATTGATGCAAAACACAGCAAGATGACAACGATACTTCCAAAGAGTAAGATTGCAATTACTGATCCCATATGAATCAAAAAGATATTCGTTCAATTCTGCGTCAGTATGATATTGGAACGATTTTGAAAATCAAACCTGTTAGTGTTGGATTGATTCATAAAACGTTTTCAATCAGAACTAACAGAGGCCAGTATATCATACAGTGTTTGCATCCGATTCTCTCGTCACTTGGAACAGCGAAGGATTTTTTTAACGTTACTCAATTGCTAAATGAACAAGGATTCAAATCACCTCATTGTGTGAAGACAAAGACAGGGAAGATTCTTGCAAACGACCAAGGAACGAAATGGCGCTTACAGACAAAACTTTCTGGAAAAACTTTTGATCGTCTAACGAGTGCGATAATGGCAAAAGAAGCAGGGAATATTTATGGAATGTTTCACCGTACGATCGATCAAGCTCAATTTGAATTTCATTCTCCAATAGTTTTGCATGAGTCAAAAAAAGTTTACAAACATTTTTATAATGTTCTGAAGAGATTCAAGTCATCACCACTGTTAAAAGATGTGAATGTGGAAGTTGAGACAATCAAAAAAGAATTTCCGTGTTATTTTTTATCAGACAATCTTCCACAACACGTAATTCATGGTGATCCAAAAATTTCAAACATACTTTTTTCTGGATTAAAAGCAACGGCCGTGATTGATCTTGATACATGCCAGCGTCAAAATTTACTTGTTGAACTTGGGGATGCGTTTCGTTCATGGTGTGGAAAGCGCGAAGATGATTCGCACAACACATTTTCGATCCCACTTTTCCAAGCGAGTTGGAAAGGGTATATAGCCGGTTCAAAAGGGTTGTTGAAAAAAAGCGAAATCAATCTTGTGCCAAAAGCAATCGGGCTAATTACACTTGAACTTGCTTGTCGTTTTTTATCCGATTATTTTGAAGATAATTATTTTGGATGGAATGAAAAACAGTATCCATCTCGTCGAGCGCACAATATTGCTCGTTGCCGCGGCCAGCTCGCTGAATTTCGTGATTTCAAACGAAAGATCAAAAAGATTAAAAACGTCATAAAATAAAAACACCTCCAGATAATTCCAGAGGTGTTCTATTGCATCATTTTTTGGGTTCTGTTTCAGGCGTAACATGTTGTTTCTTCCTGTTCATCAACCTCGTCCTTGTGCTGTGTTTCAGATGCTTTCGTTCAAATTTGTCGATAAAGACGCTTATCACGATATTGCACAAGAAAACATACTACCATATTTGCGTATTTTTGTCAAGTTTGCTAACTTTGAAACACTTCAAAAACAAACTTTTGGCTTATGACTTCCCAATTCCGTCACATTTTGAATCTTGTCCGCAAAACAGGTGATACGATGATTGTTACAGATCCTAATGGAGATGATGTTTTTGTTGTGATGGATTTGGACAAATATGAAGCACTTTTGGGCGCGGAAACAAAGGAAAAAGATCTTTGGGATGTGATGAAACCAGCCAATTCTGATTCAAAAACATGGGACATGGAGGAGATGAATGAACAAGAACTTGCAGAACTTGAAAAACAGTACAACGAATTCGCAAATAAGAACGTTGAAAAAGCTATTGAGGAAAATATGTCAAAAATCGAGGAAAAACCAAAAGAAGACGACAATTTTGGCGAAGAAGAATTTTATCTTGAACCTGTGGAATAGGAGACTTGCGTATTTTTTGGGCTTCTGCTACACTTTCGCACGTCTCTAGTTTGTCTTTCTCTTAACTATTTACTTCTAACTTTCAACATTTAATTACAATTTTATGGCAGAAGTGTTTCAACGAACAAAGCCGCATGTGAACGTCGGTACCATTGGCCACGTTGACCATGGAAAAACCACTGTTACAGCGGCAATTTTGGCGGTTTTGAACGCCAAGGGAATGACCGCGCAGAAAAAGGGCGTGGATGATCTTGATAAGGCTCCAGAGTCTAAGGCGCGCGGTATCACAATCGCGACAGCTCACTGTGAGTACGAATCAGACAAACGCCACTATGCTCACGTCGACTGTCCAGGACACGCCGACTATATTAAGAACATGATCACCGGAGCCGCACAGATGGACGGTGCAATTTTGGTTGTTTCAGCGGCTGATGGTCCAATGCCACAAACACGCGAGCACATTCTTCTTGCGCGACAAGTTGGTGTGCCAGCGATCGTTGTGTTTTTGAATAAAGTTGATCAAGTTGATGATCCTGAACTTATTGATTTGGTTGAGGAAGAAGTTCGAGATCTTTTGAAGAAATATGAATTCCCTGGTGATCAGGTTCCTGTAATCCGAGGATCAGCACTCAAAGCGCTTCAAAATCCAACTGACGATACAGCAACAAAACCAATCATGGATCTTATCAATGCTTTGGATACATATATTCCAGAGCCTGTTCGTGACACTGAAAAGCCATATCTCATGCCTGTTGAAGATGTGTTTTCAATTGAAGGTCGTGGAACTGTTGTCACTGGCCGCATTGAGCGTGGACTTGTGAAGATTAACGATGAAGTTGAAATTGTTGGACTTCGCGAAGAGCCAATGAAAACAGTTGTTACGGGAATTGAAATGTTCAACAAACAGCTTGCAGAAGGTCGCGCAGGCGACAATGCTGGCGTGCTTTTACGTGGTGTGAAAAAAGAAGACGTTGAGCGTGGAATGGTGCTTGCAAAACCTGGATCGATTACTCCACACACAGAATTTGAAGCAAAGATCTATGCTCTTACAAAAGAGGAAGGCGGACGTCACAAACCATTCTTCAAAGGGTACAAACCACAGTTCTATATCAGAACAACAGATGTAACAGGCGAAGTAACACTCCCAGAAGGAACAGAAATGGTTATGCCAGGTGACACAACCAATCTAGTTATTAAGCTCATCCAACCAGTTGCTCTTGAGGAAAAAATGTCATTTGCGATCCGCGAAGGAGGACATACGGTAGGAGCTGGTGTGGTAGGGAAAATTATTAAATAAAGTAAAAAGATTGCCTCGCTCAAAGCCTTAAAAATTTTGGGCGAGGCAAAATAATTCCATCGTTCTTTCTTCAATCTTGTGACAGACATCAAAAAAACAGAAGAAGAAAAATCACGCATTCGCATCAAGATCAAAGCGTACGATAGCAAGATCATAGATCAAGCAACGCAAACGATCATGAAAACAGTTGAGCGATCCGGTGCAAAAGTGGTTGGACCTGTTCCGCTTCCAACAGAGAAGCGTAAGTATACGGTTAACAAATCAACTTTTGTTCACAAGGATTCTCGCGAACAGTATGAGTTGCGTGTTCACAAGCGCCTGATTGACATTACAGATCCAACAGACAAAACTGTTGATGCGCTTATGAGTCTGAACTTGCCAGCAGGTGTTGATGTGGAAATTAAAACGTAAAATTAGTATCTTGATCCAACAAACAGGGAAGAAAGATCCGTATAGACATCAGTCTATGTGAAAACCTTCCCGGGCTTTGAAAGATCAATTAATAAGGAGTTCTCGATCCATCTAATTTAAACAATTCTCAAAACTTTTTAGTATAGTTTTGAGCTAGAAGCTAGTCGTGGAGAATTTTTCTACGCTTGGCTTCTAGCTTTTATATAAGTAATAACAGCATTAGCTTTAGCCATTAGCCTTTAGGAAAAAGACAGGCAATCGAGCTAACAGCTAACAGCTAAAAGCTAGAGGCTAACGGTTTTTCTTATGCCATTCATCATTGGTCGAAAACTTGAAATGACCCAAGAATTCAAACCAGACGGAACAGTCATTCCAGTGACTTTGGTTCAGGCTGAACCAAATATTGTCACGCAGATCCGTACACAAGACAAAGATGGCTATACAGCCGTTCAGCTTGGCACAGAGGTTGTAAAGATGTTGAAGAAACCAGCTTGTGGTCATTTGAAAGATTTACCACTCATGAACACACTTCGCGAATTTCGAGTGAACGAGACAACACTTGAACGTGGAACCGAAGTTCGTGTTGATGCATTTGAACCAGGCGTGAAAGTTGATGTGATTGGATTTTCAAAGGGTCGTGGTTTTGCTGGAGTTATGAAACGCCATCACTTTAAGTGCGGCCACATGACACACGGAAACAAAGACCAGCAACGCATGCCAGGATCCAATGCTTCACAACGTCAAGGAAAAGTTATCAAAGGTCAACGCATGGGAGGACATATGGGCGATATACGAGTAACTGTAAAAAATCTTGAAGTTGTTTCAGTTGATCCACAAAAGAATTTGATTGCGCTTAAGGGAGCTGTTCCTGGTGCTCGTGGTGGTTTGATTCTTATCAAAACAACAAGCGCGAAAACGATATGGCAAGTATAAAGCTATACAATCAAGACGGAAAAGAAACAGGGAGTGTTGAACTAGACTCGTCCTTGTTTGCTGTTCCTATTCAACAAGAGATTGTCCATGAAGCTGTGCTTGCGCAAATGGCAAACAGTCGTGTTGCGATTGCTCACACAAAAGATCGTGGGGAAGTTGCAGGAACTGGAAAAAAGCCATGGAAGCAAAAGGGAACAGGACGAGCTCGTCATGGCTCACGTCGTTCACCTATTTGGGTTGGTGGTGGAATTACGTTTGGACCTCGCAGCGATCGAAATTTTTCTGTGAAGATAAATAAGAAAACTCGTAGAAAAGCTCTTGCAATGGTTTTGACTGACAAAGTAAACGAAGGAAAATTCGTTGCTATTGAGCAACTTATAGTTCCTGAAGGAAAGTCAAAAATTCTTGCGCAGATTCTTTCTAAATTGCCAATTGCTGGAAAGAAAACTCTCATTTTGGTTGAACCGGAAAATCGAGATGTTTCAAAAGCGGCAAGTAATATCCCAAATGTTGAAACTCTGCCAATTAACGCATTGAATGTTGTTGATTTGTTAAAGAAACCAAACGTGTTGATTTCAAAAGAAGGAATCGAAATGCTAACACGTCTTTACAAGCGGGTATAAAAATATGGCATGGTTTAAGAAAGACAAAAAGGAAGAAGAGAACATTGAGCCGAAAAAAATCGCGCCAGTTTTGAAAACCGGCAAGGTTGTATCGGATGTCATTTTGCGACCGATGGTCACAGAAAAAGCCGCGCACTTGGCTGCAAAAGGACAATATGTTTTTGTTGTTTCTCAAAATGCCACAAAAATTCAAGTTCGCAATGCTGTTCGAACGATGTATGGAATGACTCCAACCTCTGTCAACATTCAACGAGTTGAAGGAAAGATAGTCAGATTTGGACGCGCTAAAGGAAAACGAAAGAATTGGAAGAAGGCGATTGTTACTTTGCCTAAAGGTAAAAAAATTGAAGTTTACGAAGGTGTATAAATGCTATGCCAGTAAGACGATATAAACCAACAACTGCCGGACGTCGTATCTCAAGTGTAGATACGTTCGAAGATATTACACGCTCGAAACCCGAGCGTTCCTTAACGATCAAAAGAAAAAAGTTTTCTGGAAGAACAAATGGAAAGATAACAGTTCGTCATCGTGGAGGTGGAGAGGATCGACGAATTCGACTCATTGATTTCAAGCGTGACAAGTTCGAAATTATTGCGAAGGTTGCAACCATTGAATACGATCCAAACCGTGGAGCAAGAATCGCGCTTCTTCATTATTCCGACGGAGAAAAAAGATACATGATTGCTGCTATTGGAATGAAGGTTGGTGATCAGATTGTTTGTTCAAAACAAAAAGGCGAAATCCATACTGGAAATCGTTTTCAACTTCAGCATATCCCAGTTGGAATTGAAGTTTTTGACATTGAGTTAAGACCGGGAAAGGGAGCACAAATGGTGCGAGGCGCAGGAACATTGGCGCAACTTATGGCTGTTGAAGGTGCATTTGCAACAATCAAACTTCCTTCTGGTGAAATGCGCATGGTGCCAAAAGAATGTATGGCAACAGTTGGCCAAGTCTCAAACCCAGATCGACGCCTCATCCGTTGGGGAAAAGCTGGAAGAATGCGTCATCGTGGAATTAGACCATCAGTTCGAGGAAAAGCTATGAATCCTGTTGATCACCCACATGGCGGAGGAGAAGGAAAACATCCAATTGGTTTGAAACGTCCAAAAACACCATCTGGAAAACCAGCGCTTGGTGTTAAAACACGACGCAAGAAAGCGTCAGATCAATGGATTATTAAACGTCGTAAGTTGGGAAGATTTGTCGGTGGAGCAGCTTAAACCTGTTTAAAAGTATCTATGTCACGAAGTCTTAAAAAAGGACCTTTTGTCCATCCAAGCATTATCAAAAAACTTGCCAAAGTCAGGCAAGGTGATCAAACACCCATCAAAACATGGGCGCGGTCTTCGACTATTACTCCTGAAATGGTTGGATTTACATTTGCCGTGCATAATGGAAAAGATTTCGTGAAGGTTCGCATTGTTGAAAACATGGTCGGTTATAAACTTGGTGAGTTTTCACCAACACGAAAGTTTGTCCGCCATGGTGGAAAGGTCCAGAAGGAAGAAACAACAGGAGTAGGACTTTCAATGGGAGCACCAATAGCGCCAGCTTCTACACCAGCTGCTAAAGCAGCGCCAAAAAAATAAATAGCATTACATTATGGAAGTAAAGGCAAGCGCGCGTTCAGTACGCATCTCACCACGAAAAATTCGATTAGTCATTGACGTAATCCGTGGTAAGAAAGTAGCTGAAGCGCAAGCACAACTGAAATTCATGAAAAAGGCGGCGGCATTGCCAGTTCTTAAACTTTTGAATTCAGCAATTGCAAACGCAAAGAATAATTTCAAACTGGATGAAACGACTTTGTATGTGAAAGAGATTGTTGGAAATGATGGTCAAACATTGCACCGATGGACATCCAAAGCAATGGGTCGTTCTTCACCGATTCGAAAGAGATCAACGCATATAATGATTGTGTTGGATGAAGGTGAAGGAAAAAAGAAGCTGAAAAAGCTTAGAAAGCTAAAGAAGCTGGAGAGTTTCGAAAAATAATATGGGACACAAAGTTCATCCACGAGTATTCAGATTAGGTGTCACCCGCGGCTGGGACGCGGTTTGGTTTGCTAATCGAAAACAATTCAAACAGAATCTTTCTGAAGATGTTAACATTCGCGCGTTTTTGAAAAAAGAACTCAAAGAAGCGCTTATGGATCGAATCGAAATGGAACGGTCAATGCAGAATTTGAAGATTTCAATCTTTGCGGCAAAACCGGGTCTTATTATCGGACGGGCTGGCTCTGGAATCGACGAATTGACAAAAAAGATTAAAGACAAGTTTTATCCAGGTAAACGCATTGGACTCAGTATCAACGTGAAAGAATTGAGACAATCCTCGCTTTGTGCGAACGTGGTTGCTCAACAGATGGCGTTCGAAATTGAAAAGCGTATGCCATTTCGTCGTGTAATGAAGTCTGCTGTTGAACGTGTGATAAAAGCAGGCGCGCAAGGAGCAAAGGTAATTATTAGTGGAAGATTGAACGGCGCTGAAATTGCTCGCACAGAAATGATTGCTCAAGGAAAAACACCACTTCATAACCTTCGTTCAGATATAGACTTTGCTTCAGTAAGAGCTCAAACTATCTGGGGAGCAATTGGAGTGAAAGTTTGGATAAACAGAGGTGAGGTTTTTGGAAGGGGAGAAGAGGAAAAAAGTTAAAAGTGAGATGAAAAGATTAGTATGCTTATTCCGAAAAAAGTCAAACATCGTAAATGGCACAAGGGCCGAGGTCGTAATAAACGTATTGCAACAACAAAAACTGCAATCGCGTTTGGGACATTCGGCATCAAAGCCACAACAGGCGCATGGGTAACCTCGCGTCAGATTGAGGCTGCCAGACGTGCAATGACACGCGCCATCAAACGCGGCGGAAAAATTTGGATTCGTATTTTCCCAGATAAGCCTGTTACTGCTAAAGGATCGGAAATGCCTATGGGAAAAGGGAAAGGCGCGGTAGATCATTATGTTGCAATTGTGAGACCAGGAACAGTAATGTTTGAAATGGGTGGAATTGATGAAAAGTTAGCAAGACTTGCCCTTACACTTGCTGGACACAAGCTTCCAGTTAGAACAAGGATAATTTCTCGAGAAATGGAATAATATGGAAATGAAAACCTTACGCGAAAAAACCAAAGAAGGACTTGCTCACGAGCTTGAACTTGCACGAACACATCTTAAAGAGCTTGAATTCAAGCGTGCGGCGAATCAATTAAAAAATGTCCGCGATATAAGAAAGACAAAACAAACAATCGCGCGCATTCAGTCTCTTCTTTCTTCTAAATAAATATGTCAACACAAAATCACAACTGTCGATCTCTTAAAGGAATCGTTGTTTCTGACAAAATGGAAAAGACGATCGTTGTTCGTGTTGATCGAACAGTTGTTCATCCGAAATATGGCAAGCGTTATGTAAGAAGCAAGAAGTATCACGTACATGACGAAAAAAAGGCATTCAAAGTTGGAGACACAGTTACGTTTCAAGAATGCCGTCCATATTCTAAAACAAAAAGATGGATTGTTGTTCGTTCAGCATAAACTTATATGGTACAGCTACGATCAATGTTAAAAGTTGCCGATAACACAGGCGCGAAAAAGCTTGGAGTCATTCGCGTACTTGGCGGTTACCAAAAACGATATGCAACTATTGGTGATCTTGTTGTTGCGTCTGTTAAAGAGGCTGTGCCACATGCAAGCGTAAAAAAGAGTGATGTCGTTACAGCGGTAATTGTGCGAACATGTAAAGAAATTCGACGAAAGGATGGAACGTATATTCGTTTCAGCGAAAACGCCGCTGTTATAATTGATAAAAAAACAAAAGAACCAAAAGGCACACGCATCTTTGGGCCAATTGCTCGCGAGTTGCGTGCTGGTGGATATACAAAAATAATCTCACTAGCACCTGAAGTTTTGTAAAAGTATGAAAATCAAAACAGGAGACAAAGTGAAGATACTAACTGGAAAAGACCGTGGAAAAGAAGGGGTCATTATTCAGGTTTTTCCAAAGGTTGAACGAGTGGTGGTTGAAGGGATCAACATGATGACGCGACACTTGCGAAAACGCGCGAATCATCCAGGACAAAAAATTCAATTTGCTTCACCTCTTCACATCTCAAACGTGAAACTCATTTCACCAAAAAGTGGAAATAGTGGAAGAGTAGGATATAAAAAAATTGAAGCTGATGGAAAAATGCGAAAAATTCGCGTGATCAAATCAAAAGGTATAAAAGAGGACGTAGAATAAAGTAAATTCGTTACGGAATTACGGAAAGTACCGATATACAGATAAGACAACATTCCGTATATCAGTAATATCCGTACATCCGTAACAACCATTTATGGCTTTGAAAGAGACTTACAAAAAAGAAATTATTCCTAAACTCATGAAAGAGTTTGGGTATAAAAATGTAAACGCTGTTCCAAGTGTAAAAGCGGTCACTCTTAATATTGGAATTGGTCCTGGACTTAAGGATGCGAAATACACGGAAACAGCAGAGCAAACGCTAATTCGCATTACTGGCCAGAAGCCAATTAAAACCCTTGCTCGAAAATCAATTTCAGCTTTCAAAATCCGAGAAGGAATGGTTGTTGGAATGAAAGTAACAATGCGAGGAAAAAGAATGTGGACGTTTTTAGACAAGCTCCTCCATGTGTCACTTCCGCGCGTAAGAGATTTTCGAGGGCTTTCACCAAAAGCTTTTGACGGAAACGGAAATTATTCAATCGGGTTCAAAGAACATACTGCCTTTCCAGAAATTCGAAGCGACGAAATTGAAACGATTCACGGCTTGCAAGTGACGATTGGAACAACAGCAAAGTCTAATAAAGAAGCAGAAGCTCTACTTAAACACCTCGGTCTACCTCTTACGAAATAATTATGGCAACGGAAAATCAAATTGCTAAATCCAGACAAAAGCCGAAATTCTCCACACGTGCGGTGAATCGCTGTTGGCGATGCGGTAGACATCGTGGATATATTCGTGTGTTTGGACTTTGCCGTATTTGTTTCCGAGAACTTGCGAATCGAGGTGAAATTCCAGGTATAAGAAAATCGAGCTGGTAAACTTTATCTGATCTTTGCAAAACTTGATGAGATTTCGACGCGCGGGGGAAACAAATGTCGAGGCGTAATGAAAATTACAGTGAGACATTTGTGGGGCCCCGTAAGTCGAAATAACGCGAGTTTTGCGAAGATCCCAATATGATTACAGACCCAATTTCCGATATGCTTACGCGCATTCGTAATGCGCAGCAAGTAAAAAAAGAAGTCATAACCCTTCCTTCCTCGAAGATCAAATTTCATATTGCAAAAATATTAGAGGCCGAAGGGTATGTAGGAAAAGTTGAAGAAATAAAAGGTGAAAAATTTCCAGAACTTCGCCTTGTTTTGAAGTACGATAACAAACAACCATACATTCGAATGATCAAGCGAATCAGCAAACCTGGAAATCGAGTGTACGCGAAATCGACTGAATTGCCACGAGTGTTGTCTGATATTGGAATTGCAATCATTTCTACACCAAATGGACTCATGACTAACAAAGAAGCGCGAGCACGCAGACTTGGTGGAGAAATAATCTGCGAGATTTCATAATTCTTTCTTCCAACATATGTCACGCATTGGAAAACAACCAGTAATAATTCCAGACGGAGTTACAGTGTCTGTTCAAGGACAGACAGTTACCGTCAAAGGACCAAAAGGAGAACTTGTTCAAAAGTTCAACTCTGCTGTTAATATTGCTCTGAAAGAAGAGGATGGAATCAAAACAATTGTTGTGACTGTTGCTGATGAAACAGACAAATTTTTGCGTGCACAATGGGGAACAGTGCGAGCAATCATACAAAACATGGTAAAAGGTGTTGTTGAATTTTTTTCAAGTCAACTCGAAGTAAACGGAGTTGGTTATCGTGTAAACATGAAAGGAAAGGATATTGTTTTGAACATTGGATTTTCGCATGAAGTTCCTTTCATTATTCCAAAAGGAATTGAAGCATCTGTTGAAGGAAATTTAATAACGATAAAAGGCGCTAACAAGCATTTGGTAGGAGAAATTGCGGCTAACATTCGTCGAATTAGAAAACCAGAACCATATAAAGGAAAAGGAATTAAATACATTGGAGAAGTGGTTCGTCGTAAATCAGGTAAAGCGCAAAAAGCTGCGGCAGCATAAGAAGTTATTCGTGACGACAATCAAAAGGTATGTCCAAAAATATCAAACTCAAACAGGTTCACGCTTTACGACGCGCACATAGAACACGCGCTCGGATTTCAGGCACTTCTGATTGTCCTCGTTTGAGTGTTAAGCGAAGTTTGAAGCACATCTACGCACAGCTAATTGATGACACATCAGGCAAAACACTTGCTTCGTCTTCAGACAAAGATATAGAAGTCAAAGCAAAACCTGTTGAAATTGCAAAAGCTGTTGGGAAGAAACTTGCTGAAAAAGCTGTTGAAAAAGGTTTGAAGAAAGCTGTGTTTGACAGAGGTTCTTATCGTTATCATGGACGCGTGGCGGCCATTGCAGAGGGCGCGCGTGAAGGTGGGCTCAAGATATAATATGACCGAACAGCAACCAACAACTCAAGCTCAAACTACTGAACCAGCAAAACAAGTTGCGCCTCGTTCAGGTAATCGAAATTCAAGAGGTGGTGGAGATCAAAGAAATCGAGGTGGAAATCGTCGTGGTGGTGAAGGTGGAGGAGGTCGTGGTAGGGCGCGAGGAAAAACTCAACAAGTTCGAGAATACGAACAAAAGATTTTGGATTTAGCGCGAGTCACTCGTGTGACTGCTGGAGGAAAACGAATGTCTTTCCGCGCCGCACTTGTGATTGGTGATAAAAAAGGAAAAGTTGGACTTGGAGTTGCAAAGGGCGCAGACGTTCAAATTGCTGTTGAAAAAGCTTATCGTCAAGCAAAGAAAAACATCATTACAGTTCCGATTGAAAACGAAACCATTCCACACGCGGTTTTGGTAAAAGAGGGTTCAGCAATTGTTTTGCTTAAACCAGCACCAAAAGGAACTGGACTTAAAACTGGTGGAGCTGTACGAACAGTGCTCGAGTACGCAGGTGTGCCAAACGTTGTATCGCGCGTTCTCAATTCTTCAAATAAAATCAACATTGCACGAGCAGCGCTTTCTGCTCTTCAGCAATTTGGAAGTAAAGGAAAGAGAATGAATAAAAATATTGAAATTGAAGAAATCAAATCAACTTCGAATGAATAACATATGTTGACACTTCAGTCGCTAAAACCAAAAAAAGGATCAAGAAAAACCAAGAAACGAGTTGGTCGTGGTTTGGGATCAACAGGTTCGTACTCAGGTCGTGGTGTAAAAGGTCAGCGTGCGCGCTCTGGAGGTCGTTCAGGCCTTAAATTGAGAGGCTTGCGGGGTATCATGCTATCGACACCAAAACATCGAGGGTTTCAAAGTATAAAAACAAAACTCAGTGTTGTGAATGTGTTAGAGCTTGCAAAACATTTTGTAAACGGCGCGAAAGTTACAAAAAAATTATTACAGCAAAAAGGTTTAGTGACTGAAATTGATTCTGGTGTTAAAATTTTAGGGTCAGGAGAAATCGGAATTGCACTCACAATTGAAGGGTGCGAAGTTTCTCAAGTTGCAAAACAAAAAATTGAAAAAGCTGGTGGTGTGGTAATTGGAATCAAATAATTATGAACACAATCATTCGCATTTGGAAAACACGCGAAGTGCGCAAAAGCATTTTGTTCGTTATTCTCATGCTGGTTGTGTTTAGAATTGCCGCGCATATTCCAGTTCCGGGCGTTGACGCTTCAGCGCTGAAAGATATTTTTTCAGGAAACCAATTGTTTGGTCTTTTGAATATTTTTTCTGGTGGAACTTTAGAGAATTTTTCAATTGTCGCAATGGGAGTTGCGCCATATATCACAGCATCAATTATTTTTCAGTTGCTTGCGATGATCATTCCTTCTCTTGAGGAAATGAATAAGGAAGAACAAGGCCGTCAAAAAATGAATCAGTGGACACGGCTTGCAACAGTCCCGCTTGGAATTATTCAAGGCTATGGTCTTATTATTTTGATGTCGCAGAATGGTTCGTTTTTTCAGGATAAAGATGCGCTTACAATGTTTTTTGCGATTCTCACAATGACTGCCGGAACAATTTTTCTTATGTGGATTGGAGAGTTGATTTCAGAGAAGAATGTTGGAAACGGAATTTCAATTTTAATTTTGGCTGGAATTATTGCAGGACTTCCAACGCTTTTGAGTCAGACATTGTCAGTTTATGATCGCTCGCAACTCATCACACTAATTTTGTTTGTCGTGGTCGCTGTTGTGACAATCATTGGAATTGTGATCATGAATGAAGCACAGAGAAACATTCCTGTTCAATACGCGCGTCATATTCAGGGTGCTCGGTTGTCAGGTGCTGTGACTTCGCACATTCCGCTTAGACTTAACATGAGCGGTGTTATCCCGATTATTTTCGCGATCTCGATTATTTTATTTCCAACGGTTATCGCGCAATTTTTCTTGAGCGCAAAAACAGAACTATTACAAAATATAGCAGAGCAAACAGTTCAATTATTCCAAAACCAACTTTTTTACGGCATCACTTATTTCGTGTTGGTATTTTTATTTGCGTATTTTTATACAGCAGTTGTTTTTCATCCTGATCAAGTTGCGGAAAATATTCAGAAACAGGGCGGGTTCATTCCAGGCATTCGTCCTGGGAAAAATACTTCTGAATATCTTGGATTGGTTTCAAGTCGCATATTGTTGCTCGGCGCAACTTTTCTTTCTGTGATCGCTGTTTTACCTCTTGTTGTCCAACAGGTTACAGGAAATCCAAACTTGGTGATTGGCGGAACGTCTATTTTGATTATTGTTTCGGTTGTTATTGATGCTATGAAGCAGATAGAGTCGCAGTTGTCCATGCGTGAATACGACGCGTAAAGGTTTTTTCTGTCATCTCGAGCCTGTCGAGAGATCTAACAGAAACTTGATATCGTGATTTTCAAAACAAGGCCATCATGGCCTTTTTTTGTTGCTTTGCTATACTACAAGCCGTATGAATCTATCCAAAATCCTCCTCATGGGTCCACAGGGAAGCGGTAAAGGGACACAGGCTGAAAAATTGTCAGCGAAATTAAATATCCCGTCGTTTGCAATGGGTCAACTGATCCGAGACGAAGTAGCAACAGGATCAGAAAACGGAAAAAAATTAGAAGCGATCATTAACCAAGGTATTTTGGTTTCTGATGAAGACGCGGCCCATCTTTTGAAACTGCGCTTACAAAAACCAGATACTCAAAACGGATATATTCTCGACGGCTATCCTCGCAATCTTTTGCAGCTTGCCGCGTTTGATTTTGATACTCCAACTCACGTTATTGTGATTGATATTCCGCGCGAAGAATCACTCAAACGTTTGGGTGGACGACTAACATGCAGTGTGTGTGGAAAAGTTGGGAGCGTGAACAATGGAATCAGGATTGGTGATTTTTGTTCATGTGGAGGAAAATGGATACAGCGCGAAGATGATAAACCAGAGGCAATCAATCGCCGGCTTGAGATTTATGAAAACGACACTGCTCCTGTCATAGCGGAATACGAGAAGAAAGGAATTGTTCATCACGTTGATGGCATTGGAAATCAAGATGAAGTATTTGATCGAATAAAAAAAGTTTTGAATTGACTTATGTCACTCGTTAAAACATCTGAAGAAATTGAAAAGATGCGTTTAGGAGGACAACTGCTTTCTCGCGCGCTCAAAGCTGTTATTGATGTTATTGTTCCAGGAGTGAATTTGAAAGATTTAGATGTGATTGCGGAAAGAGTTATTCGCGATGGTGGAGGGGAACCGTCATTCAAAGGATACAAATCACATAAAGATGAAACGCCGTTTCCAAGCACACTTTGTCTTTCTGTGAATGAAGAAGTTGTGCATGGATGTGGAAATCGTGATCGCATTTTGAAAGAAGGCGATATTGTTGGAATTGATGTTGGATGTTGGTTTCAGGGATTGTGTACTGACATGGCCGTGACAGTTCCAGTCGGCAAAGTTTTACCAGAAGCAACCAAACTTATGGAAGTTACAAAAGGCGCGCTTTTTGCAGGTGTTTGCGCCGCTCGTGTTGGCGGATCAATTAAAGACATCAGCGCCGCTATTGAAAACTTTGTAAAGCCTCATGGATACGGAATTGTTCGAGCGCTTGTTGGACACGGAGTTGGACATGCAATTCACGAAGCGCCTCATGTTCCGAATTTTGCTTCAGCGCAGTATCCTGATGTTAAAATTGTAGATGGAATGTGTATCGCGCTTGAACCAATGTTTGGGCTTGGTGGAAGTTCGGAAGTCGAAACAGCTAAAGACGGTTTTAGCATTGTCATGAAAGACAAATCGCTTGGGAGTCATTTTGAAGTGACAATCGCTGTAACAAGAAACGGAGTAGAAGTTTTAACTCCACTGCCTGTATGAGAATTTTAGGCATTGATTACGGTGATAAAAAAATAGGCCTGGCTTTTGGAGACAGTGACGCGCGCGTTGCTGTTCCTCTTGATGTTGTTCCAAACGTAGGTACAGAGACGATCCGAATTTTTGCACAGCGAGTGAACACGGAAGATATTGATGTGATAGTTGTCGGAGTTCCGCTTTCAACAGGCAGTCATCATAGTGAAGAACAACTCAAAAAAACTCGTAAGTTTATTCGCGCGCTCGAGGACGCGGTTTCAATTCCTGTTGTTGAAGAAGACGAGTCGTATACAACATCAGAAAGTATTCGTTTACAAAAAGAAGAAGGGTCAAAAGCGCAAGAAGACGCTCTTTCGGCAATGCTGATTGTGCAGAGCTATTTTGAAAAAATATAAACAATCACATTCACCTGTAGTTTGTTACAGTAGAGACAGACGGGACTCCTTTTTCTTGGCCTTTATACAGAACCAACGGCAGAAAAAGTGTCCCGTAACTGTCTCTTGTGGACCTAAAGTAGTTAGCTGATTGGCTTGAGGCTAAAGAGAGAGGCTTAAATGAATGTCAAATGTTTTATCGTCAAATTAGATCGTTTGTCTCCTTGTAGTAGCAGTTGTGCTATGTCGTAGGGAGTCGATGAGGAGTATTGGTAACGATAAAGATTTTATGAGCACACTTTATTCAACAACCGCCATTATTCTCTCGCGACGTGACTTCAGAGAAAGTGACAGATGGTATACGGCATTGACTCCGGAATACGGTAAGATCGAATTTGTCGCGCGAGGCGGGCATAAGTCGCTCGCGAAATTAACTCCACATCTTGAGATGATCGCTGAAGTTGAACTTTTGCTTGTGCATGGGCGGCAATATCAGATCATAGCTGGAGTTGAACGCCATCACTCGTTTTTTGGTTTACACGAACATCTAAACCAGCTCACACTTGCTCACAACGCGCTTCATCTTGTTGATGTTGCGACAAAACCAATGGAGCGCGATCCTGTTTTGTATGAACTCTTGCAAGATTGGCTAGAATTTCTTTGCGCAACAGAATCCATTAGCAATGAACGCGCTGGTTTTTTGCTTGGTTCTTTCATGCTCAAACTTATGGATGTTTGTGGTTATCGTCCGGAACTTAAACTATGTTTGTCGTGTCACAAATTGATAGAACCGCAGAATTATCATTGGCACGCATTGCGAGGCGGAGTTGTTTGTCATTCGTGTTCACTCGCAAATCAACAAGCTTGGTTTTCCGCCCGATCGATTTCAGACGATACACTAAAGCTTATTCGATTCGCGCTTCGCGAGCCGTTTTCGTCTCAAACTCGGCCACATTTGAAAGGGGAACACATTGAAAGTTTTCATGAAGTATTGGAATCATTTATAATCTCTCATTTTCCAATAATTCCATCAGTTTCTTTAAGAACAGCTTGCGCGGTATAGAACTTGCGCTTGAGGCTCTTTTTAGGCTAAACTTTGGTGTACATGGCATTTATCAAAGACATTGGTGTGTATCTTGGGGAAGAGGTTGAACTCAAGGGTTGGGCATATAATTTCCGTTCAAGCGGAAAAATTTTCTTTTTGCAGTTGCGCGACGGTTCTGGCCGCGTTCAAGTTGTTTATTCAAACGCAAGCATACCGGAAGATCAGTGGAATGCTTTACAAACACTCCGTATTGAGTCTTCCGTTGTTGTTCATGGAAAAGTAAAAGAAGATTCTCGTTCACCGAGTGGATTTGAACTTGATGGTGTTTCGTTTGAGATCGTTCAGTTGGCAGGGGAAGAGTATCCAATCAGCAAAAAAGAACATGGTCCGGATTTTTTGTTAGACGAGAGACACTTGTGGTTGCGAAGTGAGCGACAATGGGCGATTTTGCGAGTGCGCGATCGCATTATCACTTCAACTTATGAATGGATGCATGAAAATGGATTTGTAAAATTTGATACTCCAATTTTGACGCCAACTTCGTGTGAAGGAACAACAGAACTTTTTGAAATGGATTATTTTGATGATGGAGTCAAAGCTTATCTTGCTCAATCGGGTCAGCTTTATTTGGAGGCTGGAATTATGTCGCTTGGACGAGCTTTTGATTTTGGTCCTGTGTTTCGAGCTGAAAAATCAAAGACACGACGACATCTAACAGAATTTTGGATGATGGATGCTGAGGCCGCGTTTGTTGAACATGATGAGAATATGAAAATTCAGGAAGAACTTATTGTCCGAATTGTAAAAGATGTTTTGGAAAAAAATTCATCTGAATTAAAAGTTCTAGAACGCGACATTGAACCACTTAAAAAAGTTTTAGCACCATTTGTTCGTCTTACACATGTTCAAGCTATTGAAAAGTTGCGTGGACTTGGTTCTGATATTGGAGATCGAGCGGATTTAGGAGCGGATGACGAAACACTTCTCACTCAACAATTTGATCGTCCGATTTTTATTGAAAAATATCCTGCTGAAGTAAAAGCGTTTTACATGAAGCGCGATCCAAACGCTCCAAACCTCGTGCTTAATAATGACTTGCTGGCGCCAGAGGGATATGGAGAAATAATCGGAGGCTCGCAACGCGAAGATGATTTGGATACATTGCTCCAGCGAATGAAGGAGCATAATCTTCCGCTGGAGCCGTTTGAGTGGTATGTAGACTTGCGCCGTTTTGGCTCGGTCCCACATTCTGGATTTGGATTTGGACTCGAACGTATTGTGGGATGGATTTGCGGATTACATCACGTTCGTGAGACGATTCCTTTCCCAAGAATGATAAATAGGTTAAAACCGTAAATATGCCCCGCATTACAATTTCCCAAACACCAACTCTTCTTAAACAGACCGTTTTGTTAAACGGTTGGGTTCATCGAATTCGTCGAATGGGAGACAAGCTTGTTTTCATTGATTTACGCGACGAAAGCGGACTTGTACAACTTGTCTGTTATAAACCAGACTTGGACGAAGTAACAATGCAAAAGGTTGATGAATTAAAACCTGAATATGTAATTTCGGTAGAAGGCATTGTAAACGCGCGAAGTGAAAAGCAAAGCAATCCTGAAATGCTCACTGGACGAATTGAAATTGGAATTAAAAATGTTTCGATTCTCAATCGCGCGAACACATCTCCATTTCCGATCGATCAAGATTCAATCAAAGTTGATGAGCAACTGCGTTTGAAATATCGTTATCTTGATTTGCGAACTGAACGATTACAGAAAAACATTCGTCTGCGAAGCGCGTGGGTTCAGGCTTGTAGAGAATTTTTATTTGATCAAAAGTTTGTTGAAATTGAAACGCCGCTTCTTACAAAAGCCACACCTGAAGGATCGCGAGATTTTGTTGTTCCGTCGCGTTTGCAACCGGGGAATTTTTTCGCGCTTCCACAAAGTCCGCAACAATACAAACAACTTTTGATGACTGCTGGTTTTGAAAGATATTTTCAAACTGCCCGAGCTTTACGTGATGAAGATCCTCGCGCGGATCGCGGATTTGAACACACACAAGTTGATATTGAAATGAGTTTTGTTGAAAGAGAAGATGTTATGCAGACGGTTGAAGCAATGGTAATTCAGTCTGCGGAAAAATTAGGATTTACAATTAAAGAGAAACCCTTTCCACGAATTAGTTATCGCGACGCAATGCAAAAGTATGGTGCTGATAAATTTGATTTGCGAACGCAGGAAGAAAAAGATACCGGCGTTCTTGCGTACGCATGGGTGATTGATTTTCCATTTTTCGAAATGGATGTGAAAACAGGACATTGGACATTCACTCACAATCCGTTCTCACAACCATTGCCTGAATTTCGAGAGGATCACCTTGCCGGAAAAAATATTGGCAACATTTTAACTTCGCAATATGATCTTGTGTGCAACGGATATGAGTCTGGCGGTGGAAGTATCCGCGCGCACGAGTCAGAAGTTTTGTCAGCAACATATAAAATCATGGGATATTCTGAAGAAGAAATAAAAGATTCTGTTGGACACATGCTCGAGGCGTTTCGATTTGGTGCGCCTCCGCATGGTGGAATCGCGCTTGGAGTTGAACGTAATCTTATGAATTTAACAGGGGAAACTGCTTTGCGAGAAGTTGTTGCATTCCCAATGACAAGTTCTGGAAACACATCTGTTATGGACGCACCATCGCCTTTAGACGCGCAAACACTTCAGGAATTAAGGATCTCGATAAAAAAATCAAAATGAGTTTTCAAGTTGAACTCGACAAATACAAAGGCCCGCTTCAGCTTTTACTTGAACTTATTGAAAAGCAGGAGCTTCCAATAACTGACGTTTCACTTGCAAAAGTTACAGACGATTATTTGGTTTATGTTAATGAAAATGAGCCTTCTATTGGGGAATTGGCAGATTTTCTCGTGATTGCAACGCGCCTTCTTTTGATAAAATCTCGGGAGTTGTTGCCAGATGAACAAATTGATGAAGAAGAAACAAAAACATCTTTGGCCGCGCAACTTCAACTTTACAAACTATTTGCAGAAGCCGCAGAGCTCATTGATGCTCAACATCAAAATATAAAAAAATCATTTTCGCGTGCACAAGCGAACGTTGTAAAGCTTGATCAGTTTGTTTTGCCAGAAGGAATGACAGTATCGAATTTGGAAACAGCTTTTTCTTCTTTAATGAAGCGTCTTGAACCATTTTTTAGAATCAAACAGGCGACTCTTGAGCGAGTGGCATCTGTGAAAGAACGTTTGAAAGAAATTCATCACGCGCTTTTGTCTCGCGGCCGTATGACATTTCGAGATTTGATTTCTGGTGGGCGTTCAAAAATAGATATTGTAGTCAGTTTTTTAGCTTTACTTGAATTGGTTAAACAACAAAGCATTCATGCGATTCAATCAAGTCCATTTGAGGATATTGAAGTAAAAAGAATAGATTAGACATTATGCTAACGACAAAACTCGAAGCGATTTTATTCGCAATAGCAAAACCAATCGCTATCACACAACTTGCTAAACAACTTAATGTTTCGCTTGAAGTTGTTCGTGAAGCAATTGATGAAATTAAAAATCGTTTTGATAAACCAGAATCTGGGATTCATTTGATTGAACTTGATGGAAAGATTCAATTTGTTTCAAATCCTGATTTTGGAGAAGACGTTTCTGCTTTTTTAAAAAAGGAAGCAAGCGGTCCGCTCACTCGTCCTTCATTAGAGACTCTCGCTGTTATCGCGTATCGTGGTCCAGTTACAAAACCTGAAATTGAACAAATCCGCGGAGTGAATTGCGCTATTATTTTGCGAAATCTTTTGATTCGCGGACTGGTTGAAGAAAGGGAAGACACAACTCGTTTGCAAAACGTTTACGCAGTGTCAGTGGATTTTTTAAGAGAACTCGGACTTCACAATTTAGATGAGTTACCAAAGTATCCTGATTTTCACGATAATGAAAAAATTCAACAATTACTTTCAGAAGTTGGGAACGAACCTCAAGTATGATATTCAAATTGTTCACACAGATATTTCTAGCCTCAACTCTTTTACAATTGTTTCCTGTTGACGCGCGAGATCTTGAACAAGCCACAACTCTTTCGACTTATTCCGTCTTTGACATTCCAATTTCACAAAATAGTTCTGTACTTGAAAACATGCCAGTAAAAAAAGATCCTTCGCGTCTTGGAATTATAACAACAGCAGTGAGCGCTTTGGTGATGGATCGAAAATCCGGCGCGATTTTGTTTGAAAAAAATCGGCAAACTCCTCGAGCGATTGGAAGTATCACGAAACTCATGACGGCTTATGTTTTTTTACAGACAAATCCTGATTTGAACGAAAAAGTTTCTTTACTTCAAACCGATGTGCGTTTAGGGGGCATCCAACACATTCCAATTACTGAAGAAATTACAATTCAAGATTTACTTTATGCAAGTTTAGTCAGTTCAGACAATTCAGCAACTTCTTCTCTTGTTCGGCTTTCTGGAATGTCAGAAGGAGATTTTGTCGCAAAGATGAATGAAACAGCGGCCGCAATCGGAATGCAACAAACACAATTTGTTGATCCAGCAGGCTTGTCATCAAAAAATACTTCCATTGTCACGGACATTGCTCGTTTGCTTGATGAGGCCGCGAAAATAGAAACAATTCGCAACGCGACACAGCAATCAACGCATGTTGTCAGTAGTTTGTCCGGTAAGATGTTTTTACTCGAATCAACAGACGATCTACTCGCGAGTTTTATGAATAAGGATCCTTATAAGATTGTTACCGCCAAAACAGGATTCTTGCCAGAAGCAGGATATTGTCTTGCAACATTATTTTCTCGAAACGACAAAGATGAAATCCTAGTTGTTGTTCTTGGATCAGATTCAGACACAGGACGTTTTCAAGACGTTAAATCTTTAGCAGCTTGGGTTTACGATGCTTATGAGTGGTGAATGGCAAATTGTTTTGATGTCAGCACTTCCTGTGAGTGAATTGCGCGTCGCGCTTCCGGTCGCGATCTTGCAATATAATTTCGCTCCTCTTTATGCACTTTTTTTATCAGTAATCGGCAACCTTCTTCCTATTGCCATAATCTTTTTTTTCTTTCCTCCGCTTTTGCGTTTCGCTGAAAAACATATTCCAGCTTTGCATCGCGTAATGGATAATTATCTTCGTTCACTTGAACGTAAACATCAAAGTAAATATCACAAATACGGCGCGTTTTTCCTTTTTTTATTTGTTGCTGTACCGTTTCCTGGTACTGGCGCGTGGACTGGGAGCGTTCTTGCTGTGTTGTTTGGAGTTAAACCAAAAGCGAGCATCCCAGCAATCGCAGGCGGAGTAATTGCCGCTGGTTTAATTGTTTTGATTTTAACGCTTGGCTATGCGAATCTTTATTGATGGTACAACTCTTTGCGGAGCAGATGGTTCAACAGGAGCCGGAATTGAACATTACACATGGGCGCTTGTTCATGAACTTTTGCGTCAAAATGAACTTGAAGATCAGATAACTTTGTTTGTTCCTTCTCAAATATCAAAACACAAACAAGCGGAACTTCTTCGCGGTGCAAAAAATGTTCGAATTATTAAAGCTTTGTTACCGCGCATTCCTTTTATTGGCCGTCATATTTTTTTACCTCTTCGCGCGCTTCTATTGCGAACTGATGTTTTCTTTTCTCCTTTTGGTCAGCTTCCATTTTTGTGGCGAGGAAAAAGCGTTATCACAATTCATGATGTTTTAATTTATGATCATCCAGAATGGTTTTCGGATGAGATGACAGATTCAATTTCAACACGCTTCATTGTTCCTTGGTCAATAGCAAAAGCAAGTTTGATAATTTGTGTTTCAAAATGGACGGAACAACGATTGCATGCGAATTTTCCAGACGCGAGAAATAAAACATGTGTAATCCCAGAGGGAGTTGAACTTGGATCGCATAAAGAAGTTGAGCATGAAGGTCGGTTTCCTTTTGATCGCGATTATGTGTTAATGCTTGGCACGATCGAACCGCGAAAAAATTTACAAAATGCGTTTACGGCTTTTGAACATTTTCTCGCAACACATCCTGAACAACAACACAGTGTACGCTTAATTGTTGCTGGAAAATTTGGTTGGAAAGCGCAAGAGATCATTCAGTATGTTCAATCTCAAGACTCGATTCATTTTTTAGGTCCTGTTACTGAAGAAGAGAAATGGTATTTATTGAGTCGCGCAACATGTCTTTTATTTCCATCGCTTGAGGAAGGTTTTGGATTGCCAATTCTTGAGGCAATGAGTGTTGGAACACCTGTAATTACGACGCGTCAAGGCGCACTCGAAGAAGTCGGCGGGGACGTGGTAATCTATTGTGATCCTGAAGATACTGACGAAATGTCGTTTGCCATCGCACAATGCGTTTTGGTTCCGGAGGGTGTACAGTATTTGCGTGAAGAAGGTTATCGCAGAGCTGTTCAGTTTTCCTGGGGAAGAGCGGCATCAGCAACGCTGGAACTGTTTCATTCCATTACTCATACCTAACATCAAACACCTAAAACTATGTTTTCAAATACAATTTGGCGTTCTGTATTACAGTATAATGTGAATTGGGTTGTGAAAATATTGATCATTTCTGATTTAATTATTTGGTCAGCAGGGCAACTGTTCACTCCAGTGTTTGCGCTTTTTATTGAAGATCATCTTTCAAACGACCCTATACAGGTAGTAGGAACTGCAGTAGCTATTTATCTCATTACTCGTTCTATTTGTGAAATTCCTGTCGGTATTTTTGTTGATCGAACACACTCTGAAAAAGACGACCTTGTCACTGCTGTGATAGGCACTGTAATCATGGCGATCGCATATTTTTTGTACACAACCATTGGAGAAGTCTGGCAACTTTATCTTTTACAAGTATTGCTAGGATTTGGAACAGCCGTTGCTTTTCCTGGATGGTATTCCATGTTTACGCGACACATTGATAAAACAAAAGAGGCTTTTTCATGGAGCCTCTATGACGTTTCGCTTGGTGCTGGAATGGCAGTTGCGGCTGCTCTTGGAAGTATAATCGCAAGTCAATTTGGATTTCAAATTTTGTTTTACATCGCTTCAGCAATGACACTTTTAGGTGCAATTACTTTGTGTACTGTAAAAGGACAAATTTTTAGATCGCACCACCATCACTCTCCAAAGGTATTATAATTTTGTTTGAAGATAAGCGATAAGAACAATTTGTGCCATGATCGCGTAGTAAAGTGGCACATCGCCTTTTCGTTGAACAAAAAAGTCATGAAAGAAAAAATGAAAGCGAATAAACCATCGAAGGAATGGAGCTTTTGTAACTTCAAATAAACCAACAATGAGGTCTGGAAGAACTCCCCCGACAATACCCCAACTGAAAGTTCTGACTGATTCAATGTCGCGTGTGTTTGCAATGATGAGTACAAAGAAAAGCGCGACGATCGCATCAATCACAACATAAGCTACTGCTCGCTTTCTTTTGCGTTTGTGAATACGAAAATTATCAGATAGGCCAGTGTCGCCGTGCGGGATCATGTCAACGATGAAATGAGAGATGAAACCAAAAATAAATGCCCAAAGAGGATTCCCGACCGCATGACCTATAACTGCACCAATTGTCGCATGAGTTGTTAGTGTCACAATGACAAGTAAGATACCACATTTGTTCAATTTTGTGAAACGTGTTAAAAGGAAAAAGGTCAAGTTCCTTCCAACCAAAGATTGAGGTGAAATATGGGAACGAACCCTAATCTAATAGTTCCTGCTTCGGCTTTGATTGAAGCTCATTTGTCAGAGCTTGTATCACCAGAACAGTGTAGGGAAGCTAGAGCGTCGCTTTCAGACGGAGAGAGTTTGGGTCAGGCGCTTGTTCGCTTGGGCCATCTTCCAGAGGCTCGGCTTGTAGAGTTTCTATGCGCGCAATACAGGGTGCAAGCGGTTGATCTTGACACAAGTGAGATTCCTTCGGAAGTGATCAAACTTGTGCCAAGAGAAATGGCAGAGCGACTGGTTGCAATTCCTATCAGGAAGCAAGGCAAAAGACTTGCTGTCGCAATGGCCGATCCAGGAGATGTGTCAGCAATCAAAGATATTCGGTTTCGCACTGATTGTGAGATTGATGTTTTTGTTGCGTCAGACACAGCGATTTACAGAGCAATCTCAGGTCACTACAACGAAACCAATCTGAAAGAGATTTGGGGAGGACGAGAGCCAGGAGATTTGGCGGTTACGATCGGAGATGCAGGACAAGATCTCGGTCAAAGTGTTGATGTTGCGGAATTGGAGAAACAGTCTCGAGAAGCGCCGATCGTCAAACTCGCGAACTTGATTCTTGTTCGCGCAGTGCAGTCTAGGGCTTCGGATATTCACCTCGAGCCGTTTGAAAAAGAGTGCTTGGTGCGTTTGCGAGTGGACGGCAGTATGAAGCTTGTCGGAACATTGAAGCCTGTACAGTTTCGCTGGCTCACAAGCAGAATCAAGGTGATGTCAGACATGAACCTCGCAGAATCTCGTCAGCCTCAAGACGGCCGAATTCGGATCAAGTTTCCTGGCGATTCAGGACAAGAACGCGAAGTGGATTTTCGAGTTTCAACTCTCCCGACACAATTTGGAGAGAAAGTCGTTTTACGGGTTTTGGACAAAACTGCGCAAAAACTTCAACTCGATGCTCTCGGCTTCGAGCCGGACAAGCTGGTGATCGTCCGGAAGGCGATCCACAGGCCGCACGGCATCGTACTTGTGACTGGTCCGACAGGTTCAGGCAAGACTACAACTCTTTACTCGGCCTTAAAAGAGCTCAATACAGGAGCCAAGACAATATTCACTGTTGAAGATCCGATTGAGATACAAGTGGAGCGAGTTAATCAAGCGGAAGTGAATCATACGATTGGTTTCACTTTCGCCAAGATTCTCCGCGCGCTTTTGCGTCAGGATCCTGACATCATCATGGTTGGTGAGATTCGCGACTACGAGACAGCCGAGATTGCGATTCAAGCCGCTTTGGTTGGTCGCTTGGTTCTATCAACCATTCACGCAAACAGCGCGGTTGATACAATCGTCAGATTGACAAGTCTCGGTGTTGAACCGTCTCTTATCAGTCGAACCATCAAACTTACTCTTGCTCAACGTTTGTTGCGCAGATTGTGTTCAAGATGCAAGCGCGTTGAGCCGACTCCGCTCGCTGAACTTCTCGCACTCGGTTTCACTGAACAAGAAGCAGGTCAAGTCAAAACCTATGTCGCTGTTGGTTGCCCGCATTGCGAACAGACTGGCTATTCCGGACGAATCGGAATATATGAAGTTATGCCGATCGGGTCAGAGTTGCGTCGCATGATATCTGAACATGAAACTGCTGATCAATTACTGCGAGAAGCAAGCAGACTCGGAATGCGAACACTTCGCGACGAAGGCCTGAAAATAATCCAAAAGGGGCAGACCTCTGTTGAAGAAGTTCTGCACGTCACGTCATCTGATAGTGACAACTAGTTGCTTTTAAGTTCTCTGCCTTCGGTTCAAACCGAGGGTTTTTTGTATACCAACATTGACATTTCGGCCTTTATTTGATAGTATTTTAGCGTCGCAATTGTGCGGCCATTTGCTTAGGAGGAACACCCATGTCGAAAGATCATGGAACACCCTCGGGCGCGTTCGTCAATTTTCTAGCCGCTCTTGTCAAAGCGGCACCACGAGATCTCTCGGACGAGGTAATGCAAGAGTGGGCAGAGCGTCAAGGTGGGGAGTTGGCGCGAAGACTTCGTTTTATTCTCGAGGCTAGTCCGCGCATTCCATTGCTGCTACTGAATCGTGTGGATCCACAACCTGTCGTCCCTTTGCACAGCAATATAAGGATCCCGTTCAAAGCAGGTCGTCACTGGTACGTTGCAGTAGGTTTTCTTGGTCCAGATGAACATTCGCTTGATTGCGACGCGATTCTTCAACGGACAGCCAGTGCTGGGTTCGGAGTTTATGCAGAACACTGTACAGAGATCTGTGAAGATCTTTTCATTCCGAGAGAACTTTGGGGAAAAGATCTCCTATCGCAATGGACTATTCCAGGTCCGCCTACTAGCATGGTGTGCTTTCTGTCAACAGATGCGGAAAATAGACGTATCTTTAAGCAGGGTTGGATGAACCTCGACTCTCAATGTAGATCCAACACTCTTGTTCTATATCGTCTGCTAGACTCCACAGACTGACGATCACTCTCGTTCTTGCTCCAGTTTGGTTTCACTCCAACTGGAGTTTTTTGTATCATCAAAACCGCAGGTGATCTGCGGTTTTGATTTTTTCATTACGTTTATTTTGACAGAAGTTGTTCAATTTTTGGTTCTATTTCTTTTTTGACATTTGCATCACCTTGTTTCCATTGATCTGTAAGTTCGAAATAACCAGGTGTTCTTCCGATAGACTCGAGAGCTTTTTGAATGTTTCTACTTTCATCTATTCTTGTTTGATTAAATTGCATGTGACCATTGTCTGCTGGGCCTCTTTCATTTTCAGGTTTAGAGTTAAGTTTCGCTTTTCTTTGCTCCAGAACTCGTATTTCCTGTTTAATTTCGTCAATTTCAGCATGTAGTTGTTCTCCTCCAATTGTAAGTAAATGTGTTGCCGTGTCTCTGGCTGTGGGTATCTCACTTTTCATGACTAATTGAAACTCTGGTTTTAATTTTTCAACACGTTTGTCCCAAAGTTTGTCTTGTATTTTGCTGGCGATATCAGTAACTACAGGATCGGAGTCAGCATAGTTTTGTGCTCTTGCGATTTCTCGTAGCGACCCATGTTTGAATAAGTCTAAATTTATAAGTCCTTTGATTCTATCTTCTTTACCATTTGCTTGAACAGGTAAATCGACAAGCAGAGAATCCATATCTATTTCAGGGAGATAATTTGTTTTTTCTGGTTTTGTTTCATCAATTTCTCCAGAGTTTTCAGTAGCACCCTCGGGTTCTGTTTGTTTACCACTTTTCTCGGCATCAAGTTTTTGTTTTCGTTCATTCAAACTAGTCACACTCTCTTTAAGAGCGGCGGCTTCAGAACGAAGAGCTGTAAGTTCGCTGTTAAAACCATCGCTTACATTTTCAGGAAGTTCTGCTGTTTGATCTGCTGATGATTCTGCCTCTGATAGCTGTGCCTCAAGTCCAGCTAGCCCTTGTGAAGCAGAAGCAAATCCTTGTTCTGTTTCATCTTGTATTTCTTTGGTATCGGGAATCGCTTCAGCATTTTTTTCAACCTGTGCTTGAGGTGTTTGTTCTTCCATTGGATTAATTTTATTTTCATCCATATTGTTGGAATATAGAATTATTTATGGTAATATTTTGATATTAGAAACACATTGAATTTATGCCAAAAGACACATACGCACTAATAATCGCAGAAATAACTAATATCGTCAATCAAGTTAAAGATCTTCGTCAACGAACAATGGATGTACGCAAACGAATTGGGGAAGAACAAGATAAGATAAAAATTCAAAAGGTAAAAAATAAACTCGGGATTTGAATAAATCCAACAAAATAAAATATCCCCTCACCAATGTGAGGGGATATTTTGGTTGCGGGGGTTGGATTTGAACCAACGACCTCAAGGTTATGAGCCTCGCGAGCTGCCAGGCTGCTCTACCCCGCGCGTGCAGTTTAAGGAAAAGACTGAACATTGTCAAGAAATCAAAGATTTGTTATTCTACAAATCGCCGTTGACGTTTACGTGGCCGGATGGCGGAACTGGCAGACGCGCACGACTCAAAATCGTGTGGGGCAACCCGTGTGGGTTCGATTCCCACTCTGGCCACCATGTCGACGTTCAATTTTGGAAGTTTTATATGGCTGGGTAGCTCAGTTGGTTAGAGCGAGGGACTCATAAGCCCTAGGTCGTGGGTTCGATTCCCACCCCAGCTACCATCATAAAAACCACAGACGTGCTGTGGTTTTTATGATAGTGATGGGTGGGAATCGAAGGGTACGCCAAAAAGGCAAACTGCTTTGCGTTTTTGGCGACCCCGGCCGCGGAGGAAGAGCGGAACATGTGCTCGAAGAGCACAGTGAAGCTCTGGGGGAGCGGGATTCCCACCCCAGCTACCAAAGTTAAAACATCAGCTTGTCTTGTGTTTTTATTTTGGTTGTTCATGTTATACTTACTTATATGCTCAACAATACGAGTCTATTTATTCGCATGGCTGTCAATGCCATTGCGGGCGCTCTTTTGGGTCTTTTTGCAGGATTGGTTTTGGGGATAATTATTTATTTTATTCTTGATTTCGTACCAACACTTAAAGATACTGGTGAGTTTCGAAATGTCGCTGTGTTTTTCGGTATGGGATTTGGCAGTTTGATAGGTGCCATTCTTGGAGGGTTCGTTGGTCTCAAAAAATAATTATAAAAACATCCGTGCATTACTCGGATGTTTTTGTTATACTGTCTGCGAACGTTTGAAAGAGGTTGAAGGGTTATGGCTCACATAATATCAGTTGTTAATCAAAAAGGTGGGGTTGGAAAGACAACAACAACCGTGAATCTTGCGGCTTATTTGGCTGAACACGGCAAGTTTGTTTTACTTGTCGATCTTGATCCTCAAGCAAACGCGACTTCTGGTCTTGGTGTTGATCACACAACTTTGCAAGCTGGAATTTACGAAGGCTTGATAGGTTCTCATCCTGTTCGAAATTTGATTCACAAAACAGCTCACGCAGGTCTTAAACTTCTTCCAGCAACTCAAGCGCTTGCTGGCGCGACTGTTGAACTTGTCAACGCGCAAGAGCGCGAACATTTTTTGCGAAAAGCTTTGCTCGAAGTTCGAAATGATTACGATTATATTTTAATTGACAATCCTCCTTCGCTTGGAATGCTCACAATCAACGGTCTTGTTGCGGCTGATTCTGTTTTGATTCCAGTGCAAGCTGAATACTACGCGCTTGAAGGACTCACACAACTTCTCAACACAATCAATCTTGTGAAAGAAAATTTGCGTCCTGACTTGGAATTGATGGGAGCAGTTATCACGATGTACGATTCCCGAACAAGACTTTCGAATGAAGTTTTGCAAGAGTTATATCGTTATTTTCCAGATAAAATTTTTCGATCGGTTATTCCGCGCAGTGTGCGTTTGGCCGAAGCTCCGTCATTTGGAAAATCAATTTTAGGTTACGATCCATCATCGCGCGCCGCAAAAGCGTACGAGCGACTTGCTAAAGAATTTATTTTACGTGAAGAAGGAATTTTATGATAAGACCAGCACTAGGGAGGGGGCTTGGTTCACTCATCCCACAAAGACAATCAATAACAGAACAAATTCTTCCAGAAGCTCATCAAGAAGTGTTTGAGATTTCAGTTAAAGAAATTCGAGAAAATCCTCGACAGCCGCGTACGTATTTTTCACCAAGCGAACTTGAGGATTTGATCAATTCGATTCAAGAGTATGGAATTATTCAGCCGCTCATTGTCACTCGTTCAAACGGTGACTATGAACTTATCGCTGGAGAACGGCGTTTGCGCGCGGCACGAACGCTCGGACTTAAAACCGTTCCTGCAATTGTTCGCGATGCAACTGAACAACAAAAACTCGAGCTTGCTCTTATTGAAAACATTCAGCGCCAGGATTTGAATGCTGTTGAAGAAGCGATCGCATATAAGGCTTTGATTGAAGAATTTAATTTAACACAAGAACAAGTTTCAAAAAGAGTAGGGAAGAGTCGTTCAAACATCGCAAACATTTTGCGTTTGTTGGAATTACCTGAAGAAATTCTTTTTGCAATTAAAGATGGAAAAATTTCCAAATCACACGCTCGAACTTTGCTTGCAGAACCGAACTTAGACAAACGGCTTGAGTTGTTTAAAAAAATGCTCGATGGTTCAGTGTCAGTGAGAGAAGCAGAAGCGCGAGTTGGTGGAAAAAATATTTCAAAACGCTTGACTTCAAAAAAAGATTCAAACATTCTCGCGCACGAAAAGAAACTGCGTGAAGTTCTAGGGACAAAAGTTGAGATCACAGACTCGTCAGGCAAAGGAAAAATTTCAATCTCGTATTATTCACGCGAAGAATTTTTAGATTTACTCGACCGATTGATTGGATAAGACAAACCTCTTGGTCCTCTTGGTCATCTTGGACCTTTCAGCCCTTCTTTGCCCGTTCTCTTCCGTGCAAGACGTCAGCGAACCATCCTTTAATAGTATTTCGTGTTGCGTCTTTTATTTTTTTTCTAGCATGACGTGTTCGCGCGAATTTCAACCAATCAGGATTTGGCGCTTTTCGATTTTTATCAGTCACAATTTCAACAATGTCTCCAGATGTAAGTTTTGTATCAAGGTTTCGCATTACATCATTCACGCGACACGCAACGCATTTATCTCCAACCTTTGAGTGAATCGCGTAAGCGAAATCAACTGGTGTTGCTCCTTCTGGCAAATCAATAACATCGCCTTGCGGAGTAAATACAAAAATTCGATCATTGAACACGTCAATTTTCATGTACTCAAGTTGTTCAAGGAAATCTTTTTTACTTGCGAGTTCTTTTTGAATTTGCGCGAGTTCTTCCATCCAACGCATGTTTCGTTCTTGCTCTCCACTTCCTTCTTTATAACGCCAGTGCGCCGCCACACCGTATTCTGAAAGTTCGTGCATTTCTTGTGTGCGGATTTGAAATTCGACAACCTCTCCTTCGCTCGTAAACATTGTTGTGTGCAAAGATTGATACCCGTTTGGTTTTGGTTGAGCTATATAATCTTTGATGCGTCCAGGAACAGGTCGCCATTTTTGGTGAAGAACACCGAGCGCTGCATAACAATCCTCAACATCGCTCACAACAATTCGGACCGCGATCAGATCGTAAATTTTATCCAGATCATCCGAATACTTTTTCATTTTTTTGAAAAGACTATACAAACGCTTCACACGTCCATACACTTGTGAGTTTTCAATTTCAGCTTCTGCTAACATTTTTTCTACCAAATCAATCGTTCTACTTACATACGCTCCTTTTTCTCTAACTTTGATGTCCATGATACTTTTCATTCGCTCGTATTCTTTTGGTTGTAAATACGCGAACGCGTAATCCTCGAGCTCACCCTTGATTTCACTCATTCCAAGTCTGCCAGCGATCGGCGCGTAAATTTCAAGTGACTCTCTCGCGATACGTTCTTGTTTGTGTTTTGGTTGCGCGTAAAGAGTTTGAAGGTTATGCAGACGATCAGCAAATTTCATAAACACAACTCGAACATCGCTTGCCATTGCCAAAAACATTTTGCGCAAGTTTTCCGCGTATCTTTCAACTCCGCGATAATTCACATTGCGTTTCAATTTTGTAACACTATCAACAAGCGACGCGATGTCATCACCAAAAATTTCGCGAACATTTTCAATTCCAAATTCACTATCTTCTACAACATCATGCAATAAACCAGCAACAACAACGTTGATGTGAAGACCCATTTCAGCAAGTCTGTGCGCGACTGCTAATGGATGGTTTATGAACGGCTCGCCAGTAAGTCTGATTTTTCCTTGATGCGCGCCAAGAGCTACTTGATATGCTCGGCGCAATAAATCCAAATCAGGGTTTGTGTAGTTTTTTTTGACGAGATTTTCGAGTTGTTTGAATGAATATGTTGATTCCGGCATATCTCAAGAAGTTTCAGCTTCAAACATACCGCTCAATTGGGTCTATGTAAAGACTCGTCGCTTTGACTGAAATTAAGTTTTGCGCTAGGATCAAAGAAGAAAAATATGACAAATCCTGAAACAAGAAATCCTATGGATACAAGAATTGAGTCAGAAGGCGAGTCTATTAGAATTGAAGATTCGGAACCGACTCTATCCGAAGAAGAAGTGGCAATGCGATGCGCGGAAAGACAAGAGGCTATGGCCGAGGATCAAGCTCACTCACAGGAAGAGGCGGCTGAATTGTCAGCTGATTTGAGATCATCGAAAGAGTCAGATGATATTAAGATTGTCGAACGTCCTAAAGGTTCTGCTGGCACATTTGTTGGTGGATATACAAAACTTGGTGCAACATGGCCGTTTGGACAAGGACCAAAAAAACTTTTAAAAGCAGCTGGAATGTGGTGGGATGATTTCTTTTCCGCGATTGAGAAGTCAGGACAAGCGGAAATTAAAAAGCATTGGAAAGCCGCTAATCCAGCTTCGCTTGAGTTGTCGATATTAAGTCCAATTGTCGGGCTTGGAGTTTTCTTGGCAGGAAAAGTTGGATTGTCAAATCCTGAAAAGAGTTTGAGAGAGCAAGAGGCAGAAGCAGAAAAGAAAAAGAAAGCTGAAGCGGCAAAGAAAAAGAAAGAAGATGACAAATTTGGAAGATTAAGAGAAGAAGGAGTTTCAGAAAAAACAGCAAAAGCAATTATAATAGCCGAGAAGGGTGAAGAAGAAGATGATAAAAAAGATGAAGCAAAACCAGCTGAATCAGTTGAAGAAAAAAAGGCCGCATAGGCCTTTTTATTTTCTCTTTGCTCTTTTTTTGGCAAGGAGTTCGATTGCTTTTTCTTGAGTTACATCAGCTGGATCTAATTTTTTTCCGAGCGAAACATTTGTTTTGCCATCTGTCACATAAGGACCAAACCGTCCGAGTTTTACAAAAATTGTTTTTCCACTTTCTGGATCAGTTCCAAGTTCCGCGATCGGTTCTTTCATTTTTTTCTTCAACTCTGTTGACTGTTCAAGTAGTTCAATCGCTTGTTCTTTTGTAATTGTTAGTGGATCAAAAGGTTCTTTTAATGATGCGGTTTTTTCTCCTGCTTTTATGTATGGTCCAAAACGACCATTGAGAACTGTTATTGTTTCTCCATCCGCCATTGTTCCAATCGTTTTCGGAAGTGACAAGCATGCAAGAGCTTGTTCCAGAGTTACAGATTCCGCGTTCATTCCTTTTAACAAAGACGAACTTTTTGGTTTTTGTTTTTCATTTTTCTTATCGTCTTCCGAATATTCACCAATTTGAACATAAGCTCCAAAACGTCCGGTTCGTAAAATCACAGGAAGTCCAGTTTGAGGGTCTGTTCCAAGTGTGCGATCCGGCATTATATCTTGTCGAGTGAGCTCCTTTGTTTTTGCTTCAAGGTTGGAATGGAATGGACCATAAAACTGCGCGAGCATTGGAATCCATTCCATTGTTCCTTCAGACACATCATCAAGATTTTTTTCCATTTTTGCAGTGAACTCATAATCAACAATTTGTGGAAAATGTTCCACGAGCAAATCTGTAACAATCATTGCGATATCCGTTGGAAAAAGTTTTTTGTTCTCATCGCGTTCAACATATCCACGTTCAATAATTGTACTGATCGTTGGAGCATAAGTTGAAGGACGACCAATTCCGTGCTCTTCAAGCACCTTAACAAGCGCCGCGTCAGAATAACGCGCGGGTGGTTCTGTGAAATGTTGTGTTGGTTTAATCTCTTTTGTTTCAACTTTGTCGCCTTGTGAAAGTGAAGGCAACATTGTTTCTTTAGCGGCTTGATAAACTTTCATGAAACCATCAAACACAACACTGTTTCCATTTGCGCGGAATGTGTAAGTCTTAGCAAATAGATCAACTGAAGTTCTTTCCAATTTTGCGCTTGGAAGCTGTGAAGCAAGTGTTCTTCGCCAGATCAAATCATAAAGACGCCATTCTCTTGGATCAAGTGTCGCTTTGAGAGATTCTGGAGTTGTGTTTATGTCAGTTGGACGAATTGCTTCGTGGGCCTCTTGCGCGCCTTTCTTGTTTGTTTTGTAATGTTTTGTTCCGGTTGCGTAACGGTCGCCAAATTGTTTTGAAACAAACGTTTGAGTTTCTTGAAGAAATTTTTCATCCAAATTCATCGAGTCAGTACGCATGTATGTGATTCGTCCTGTTTCGTACAGTTTTTGCGCGAGCATCATTGTTTGCTTTGCGCTAAATCCAAGTTTGTTGTTTGAATCAATTTGTAAAGCCGAAGTTGTAAAAGGTGTTGGCGGTGCTTTGGAAACCTCTTTTTTTTCAACCGAGTTCACAACGAATTGTCCGCCACTACAATCTGAAACAATTTTTTCCGCGTTTTCTTTTGTTTTGATGTCGAGCTTGTCTAATTTTTTTTCACCAATCTGAACCAACTTTGCAGGAAACTGTGTTTGTGATTTTTCAAACAACGCGTCGATTGTCCAGAACTCATCAATCTTAAATGCCAAGCGCTCTCGTTCACGTTCAACAACAAGTCTCATTGCGACAGATTGAACACGTCCGGCCGAAAGTCCTCGTCGAACTTTTTGCCATAAAAATGGTGACAGCTCATATCCGACCAAACGGTCGAGAATGCGACGAGCTTGTTGCGCGTTTACTAAATTCAAATCAAGAGGACGTGGTTTTTCTACAGCTTTTTCTATTGCCGAACGAGTAATTTCATGAAATGTAATTCGTCGCGCGTCAGGCGCGTCAATTCCAAGCACGCTTGCCACATGCCAAGCAATCGCTTCTCCTTCACGGTCCGCGTCAGTTGCAAGCAAAATTTCATCGGCTATCTTTGCTGCTTTTTTTAGTTCCGCGACATTCTTTTTTTTATCAGCTGGAACCGCGTATGTTGGAGTAAAATTATTTACCACATCAACACCTATTTTGCTTTTTGGAAGATCGCGAATATGTCCAAATGAAGAAAGGACTTTGTAATCCTTTCCTAAGAATTTTGAAATTGTTTTTGCTTTCGTCGGAGACTCGACGATTAGAAGTTTTGTAGACATGTTGCAGACATTGATAATATAGAAATCAACTAACGTCAAGTTTTGAAATTAAGTCGCGCGAGAATAATACTGCCCACCATCATGTTTAATCGCGCCTTTCATTTCAAGAATTGTTAGAATGTGATTTACAGTTGAAGGTGAAAGTTTTGTTAGATTTATCAGTTCATCTACATGTCGTGGAATAATTTCGATCACATCAAATAGCGTTTTTTCGTCTTCGTTAATTGGTTGATAAGTAATTGCGTTTTCATCAGTTGCAACTGGATGAATGTCTGACGCATGTGTTACAGGGATCGCTCCCATTTTTATCAAATTGTTTGGCCCTTCTGAAAGCGGTGAGTGAATTGGTCCTGGAACAGCATATACATCACGACCTTGTTCAAGAGCCGCGCGAGCTGTGATAAGCGAACCAGATTTGATTGCGGCTTCAATAACAAGTGTTCCATGAGAAATTCCTGCTATGATTCGATTTCGAATTGGGAAATATGTTTTGAGCGGAAGAGTTCCAATCGGATATTCACTTACGATCGCGCCATTATGCGCGAGAATTTGAGAGGCGAGCGATCGATTTGAAGATGGATAAATACTTTGTGTGTCAACTCCGGATCCAAGAACAGCTATCGTGATACCTCCAACATCGAGTGCTGATTGGTGTGCAAGCGCGTCGATTCCATAAGCAAGCCCACTCACAATAACAACTCTTGCACGCGCAAGCGGTTCAACAATCATACGAGTTACTTCTCTTCCATATCCACTTGCTTTTCGCGATCCAACAACTGCCAAATGTTTTAATTCAGTATTCGGAAGTTTTCCTCGAACAAATAAAACAGCAGGCGGGTCATACAAAGTTTTAAGAAGGGAAGGATATGTTTCATCAGCAAGCGTGATTGCTTCGATTCCTTCTTCGTTTAATTTTGAAAGTTCTTGTTCAGGATTTAGATGAATTCTTTCTTGCAAAAATCTGCTGATAATTTGTGGTTCAATTCCAGCTTCCAAAAGCGATGATGCGCTTGCAGAAAAAACATCTTTCATGTTTTGAAAGCGACGCATGAGTTTTTGCATCCGAACCGAACCAAAAGGTTGAAATCGGACAAGCGCTAGCCAATATGGAAGATCAGAATTATTGCCTGAGCTTGTCGAAGGCATAAATATCTTGGATGGCTTTTTCAATAACATCAGGCAGTTGTTTATTTTCTGCCGGAGTCCATTTTTGTAAAACAAATTCATCAAGAGGCACATCTTGACTTGGTCTGCCGATCCCAACGCGAAAGCGCGCGACATTGATTCCAGATGGAAACAAATCGATAATTGATTGTATTCCTTTATGTCCAGCTGACGATCCGCCGGGTTTCATTCTAACATCTCCAAAAGCCAGATCAGCATCATCGTAGATCACAAGAAGATTTTCCGGTTTTGCAGAATATTTTTTTATTATTTTTTGCACGGACCTGCCGCTTGTATTCATGAATGTCTGCGGTTTACACAAAATGACTTTTTTCCCATTGACTTCACCTTCTCCAATCTCTGCTTCAAGGGTTTGCTTTGGCCGCAGTGAAATTTCAAGTCGTTTTGAAAGTTCATCAATTACAAGAAATCCTACGTTGTGTCGCGTATTCGTATATTGCGCTCCAGGATTTCCAAGACCAATGAGGAGAATCATACTGCAGTTGACTTCGCAACCCTTATATTCATTCTAATAGGCGTTCCACGAAGATTAAATGCCTTATGCATACGATTGATAAGGAAACGAACATAACCTGTACTTAACATGTCAGTGCGTTTTGCTTTGATGATAAGATCAAAAGTCGGTGGTTCAATCGAAACTTGTTTCATTCCCAAAACTTTTGGCGCGAAAGTTCCTATTCCTTTTATTGGTTTGTGTTCCGCAATAGCTTGACGAAGAAATTCATCAATTTCTTTTTCCGTTAGCCATCGTTCTCTGTTGTTTTGAACAGTATCAATTTCATCGTAAATTGTTTTAACTCGTTGACTTGTAACCGCAGAAGTAAATATCACAGGAGCCCATTCAACAAAAGGAAGGGAAGCGGAAATATATTCTCGATAACGATTCATTGTGGTTGTTGTTTTGTCTGGAATCAAATCCCATTTGTTTATAATGATAATTACACCTGATCCCGAATCCTTCAATACACCAGCAAGAGTTTTTTCTTGAGTTCCAATTGGTTCAGTTGCGTCAACAACAAGCAATGTTACGTCAGCATATCTAATTGTGTTTTCGTTTCGTTTTACAGCCGCGGATTCAAGCCCGCCAGCTTTTTTTACTTTCGCGCTTTTTCTCATTCCAGCTGTATCAATGAAAATATAATTTTTATCACCTTTGCGAATTAGTGTGTCATTTGGCTCGCGTGTTGTATGCGCGATAGAGCTTGTAATGAAACGTTCTTCACCAAGCAATGAATTGAGAAGAGTTGATTTTCCAACGTTTGGTTTTCCAATGACAGCAATGTGTGTTGCTTCAATTTGCTGTGTTTCAATTGGTGGTTTTCCAACACGTTTGAGTTCATCAAAAATTAGATCAAGCAAATCTCCGACACCTGATCCGCGTTTTGCAGAAACAGCGATAGGAGCATCAAGTCCGTGTAAAAACCATTGAGGACTTTGAATACCAGAGCGTTCAGCAGAAGTTTCTGCTTTGTTTGCGACAACTATTACTGGGGCTTGAGACTTGTTGAGTTGAATGGCCATTGTGTGTTCTTGAGGAAGCGGGCCGATTTTTGCATCAAGAATAAAAAGGATAAGATCAGCCTGTTTCATTGCGCGTTGAGCTTGAATGATTGTGTTGCGTTCGATTTCATCTTTTTTATCAACATCAAGTCCGCCAGTGTCAACAATTCTTATTGTTTTTCCTCGCCAAACACATTCACCCTCGTTTCGATCGCGTGTTGTGCCTGGGATATCAGAAACAAGCGCTTTTGGTTGTTCTAACATGCGATTGAAAAGAGTAGATTTTCCAACGTTCGTGCGTCCGATAAGCACAACCGTTGGGATTTTGTATTCTGACATAAATTACTGCCTAACCAAACTCGATGAATTTTCTCCAAGAATGATCAGGAAATCAATGTTTCCTTCAGTTGCAAGTTTTTTATACTCTTCACTTGTGACCGAAATTTCCTTAGGCACAACCTCTCCGCTCACCATCCAGCCAGTTGCGGAAAGTGTTACATCTGCTTTTAGAAAATCGCTTAAGGCCTTGAGTTCACTCGATCTGGCCCCGTTTGTCAAGTCGTAGATGACCGTATGTTCGTATCCACGAGACATTGCATTTCCAACTTTTATCACGTCAAAACCTTGTCCATCGAGCAGTTGTGAAGCACGAAACGCAAGACCTGTGATGTTTGTTCCATTTTGAATTTCAACTTTTACAAATTTTGGTTTTTCATCCGGTGTTGATGTGAAACGTTCGTAGCCAGACTCTGTTGTAAAAATATATTCAGCCATTTTCTGGAGCGGCCGCCAGTCATCGTTTTTTGGAAGAAGAACAAACGACCCGTTTAGTGTTGTTGCATAAAGCGGTGAATTGTCAGAAGCGTCAATCACTTTGTGCGTTAGTTGGTTTGTATCAAGATTTTGGATCGCGCGAGCAAGACGCAAAATTTCAGATACGTCTAGATTTGTAGCGATGTTTTGTTTAAGTGTGTCAAAAATTCGATTCATGCGAACAGGATTCAAAAAAGTTGAAGCTGAAAAAACTTTATCTTTCATCGCGAGCAAAACTTTTTGTTGACGAGCAGAACGTGCAAAGTCAGAGCCTTCGCCATTTGTTCCGTGTCGCGAACGAACAAATTTGAGAGCCGTATCTCCATTCATGTGAGTCCAGCCTTCTTGAAAAGTTAGAGATTCAAACCGACATGAATAATTTGGAGTGATATTGCCTTCGACAGGCTCAGGCAATAAAACTTCTCCAGCTTCTTGAGTTTCTCCTCCACACTCATCATATTCTTTTCCTAACACTGGATATTGCGAATCTGTAAATCCGCGCTCAACATAAACATCAATTCCTCCAACTTGATCAATAAGCTGTGCGAAGCCATTAAAATCAACCCGGAAATAGTATTGGATATCTTCGTCTAAAACTTGTCCGATTACTTGAGACGCGAGTTTCGGTCCTGATCCTGCTTTATCCATTTCTCCAAGCGCGTTTGCGTGATTAACTTTTCGATATCCATATCCCGGAATTGGCACTGTCATGTCGCGTGGTAGGGACATTAGTCCGATTTTTCCAGTAGATGGTTGGAAACTCGCGAATATGATTGTGTCTGTGAGTTGTGGGCCTTCGTGGCCTTCGCCGCCAATTCCCATAAGAAGCAAATTTACTCGATCGTTCTCTTCTCCTTTTAATTTGTCTCCATCAACAAAATTTCTAATCGTTGAAAGAAGTGAAATTTTCGGAAAATCGTTTGAGCTTGTTGTGGTTGAACTTATGCGATATGAAAATGAAACTCCGAGCACAGCGCCGATCGCAAGCACGATAATCATGACACGACCAAAAACAAGAAGGTTGTTCTTCTTGTGAGCGTCGAGTTGGTACTTCTGTTTTAGGAAATCAATTTTCGGCTTCTCCATAATTTGTGTTCGTGTGTATTTTATCGGTCTGATGACGAAAAGGCAAGTGCTTGAAAAGGATCAATAACAATGATAGGATTTGATTTATTATGGACGTTTAGCTCAGCTGGTTAGAGCGTCGCATTCACATTGCGAAGGTCGGAGGTTCAATTCCTCCAACGTCCACCATTTTGGGTAACTTGCGAGAAACGGGTTATTTTTTTATTGCCAAACTCTTGACTTTTCATCCAAATAATGCAAACATAAAATCGTTGAGAGAGTTTGCTCAACATGGAGAAGATCATGAAAAAGGAAACCGAGAAAGAACAAAGACTTTTGATTTGGTTGGCTGTCATTGTTACTTCAGCGATCGTTAGTGCCACGGGCGTATTCGTAATTGAGCGTGTGCTTGATTCACAATTAGACACACTAGGACAAGAGACGAAGGTTCTTGGCGAGCAGGTCGAACTTTTGGATTACGAAACATTGGGACTACAAGCCAAACTTCTTACTTTCATGCAAGAGCAGATCACCGAGTTTGAATCGGAACATTCGGTTCAAAAACTGGCAGAAGTCAAAAAAGTCAAGAAGATTTACAATCCACTTGCTGGCCGATACAACAGCTCGATGGTCGAGTCCAACTATCGTTTCGCAAATACAGACTCGCTTCCTCATGGTGTGACTTGTGTTCTGCCTCGTGAGTTTGCCCTCTATTCGTTCTAGCTCATGCGCCTCTCTGGCGCTTTTTTTGTTTCATCTCCGTCATTGCGCGAGGAGTCAGACCACAGTCCATTCTGCTCTGCAGGGAAGTAATTTCAGGCGATCCTTCACTTCGTTCCCGCTGTCGTTAAAGCTTTGACAGGCAGGCAGGATGACATAGTGTATTAGATTACTTCGCTTTCGTTGGCCACTCGCAATGACATATTCTCCCTCATTTCATCACTTACCCTCAACTCTTCTCTTGACCATCAACTCAACTTGTGTTAATTAAATTGTGTCGATCGTACATTAACGCTTTGGAGGAATAGGCATGAAGCTAGGCAGAACAAAACTTGGCAGATTGATCCGCTCACGCCGAATTGAGCTTGGGATGAGTTGCCAAGAGTTAGCTAACGAGCTCGGCATCAGTCGTCACAGTATTTATGATGTCGAATCCGGAAAGAGCAGTTTGATACTCAGGAGTCGAAGAATAATACAACTCGCGCGTGTTTTAAAGCTTGACGTGTCTCAATTGGTGTCTGCACGGCAAAAAATAAGAAAAGGTAAAAGGATCACTGCTTCAACTTTTGGTGGGTTTCTGACTTTGAAGCGACTCGAACTCGCGATGGATCGACAAGAAGTGTGCAGTGACGCGATGATCACATCACAGTTGCTTTGCGACATAGAATGCGGACGATATTTTCCAAGCCGTGATTTGCTCAACAGACTCACGAAGGCTTTGGGCAACTGCGTTATACCGCCTGAACTGATTCCTCCTGCGTCACACCAAATAGGAAAACTAAAAAAAGTGACAAAACGCAGACCAACAGCTTTGTGCAGATTTGTGACAGCACGCAGGCTCGAGCTTCGTCTAACACAACAACAACTTGCAGAACGGCTCAAGGTCAACCGAGTTGTTGTGACAAGGATGGAAACTGGAACTTACCATTTTGGCAGCAAGTTTTTGGAGAAACTCTCAAAAGCTCTTGAGTGCGAAATATCGCCTGATCTCATCACATAGATCAGCTCTCATAGCGCCACACTGGCGTTTTTTTTTATATCTGTACAGCCACGGCTAAAGCCGTGGGCTACCATTCGCTCTTCTTGACTTTTCAAGTTAATCCTGCCAATATATCCCGTTGTTACTGTAACAACCCTGTTGGAAACCGAAGAGGGGGAATCAGTGCGTGATTACAATGTGGGACGTCGTGAACGTGAGCCGCTCATTCGTGAGCTCTACAATCTCGGACTTTCCGTTCATGAGATTTCCAAGATCGTCACAAAATGGAGTGAGGCAACTCTTTCCAAAGATGTCGCGCGGGTTGGGGGTGTAAAAGGTTTTCCGGATCGTCCAAAGAAACAAGGTGATGTGTTTGCCACAGTGATCCGGCGATATGCCAAGATCGAAGCTTTGGACAATCAATTTGCTGAAGACGAATTGCGCGATGCACTCGCGACATGGCTTCGAGTGGACCTGATTCTCGCAATGATCTATTGCATTGAGTCAACGCTTTATCAACTCGTGCATCCATGCTTTCCTTCAAATCGAGAGCGACATGCGCGTTTGCTCGGCGCGATCTTCAAAGTCGAGATCAGTGATGAGTCTAGCGATGCAGATTTTTCGCACAAAGATCTCGTAAAGCTGTGGTGGCAAAATTTGCTTGCTGTGATCAATTCGGGTGAAGAGCCGGTTCCGCAATCGCGCGAACAGCTTTGCAAGATGGAAATCAGTCGTGCACTTTTCAGAGAGCGAGCTGACATCATGCCAATCTGGGACGAGAATGTGTTTTTGCTCTTGGATGAAATGATACTGACGCTCACAGAGCAAGAGCGATCTGTGATCATTAAAAGATACGGTCTTGGAGTCGAGAAGAGAACGCTTGAGCAGATTTCGCAAGACATGCTTTGCTCGCGAGGATATGTCCATCAGGTCGAGATAAGGGCGGTTCGCAAGTTACGAAAAGAAGCTTGCAAGTGTAAGATCGAGGTGATTGGTCGTTCTGTTGGTAACGCGCTCCAACGTGAATTCAAAAAACGCGAAGCTGAACAAGAGGTCGCGAGTCTCAACGTCAAAGGCGCACCAGTCATCAATGCGAATCTCTTTTGCAGAGTTGATGATCTTGAGCTTTCAGTGCGCGCAACTAACTGCATGTCCAACGGAAACATTATGCTCGTCGGTGAGCTTGTGCAAAAGACAGAAGCCGACTGTCTCAAGATAAAAAACTTCGGCAGAACTATGTTGAGTGAGATCAAAGCTAAACTCGCTCGACTCGGTCTTGAACTCAACATGCAGGCCAGTGACGAACTCAACGCGCTTCTTGCTCGATGCAGGCAAAATCAAAATACACCACGTTATCTCTAGCGCCATTCTGGCGCTTTTTTAAATTGCTTGGTATTTTGTGATTATTATGATAGCAATCCATCAATACAATGAATTAGCGCAAGCGATCGGAACTAACATAGCAAGTGAAGTCTACAAAGTTGCAGAAAAGATTTTGAATCCAAAACCTAAAACCTAAAACCTAAAACCTAAAACCTTGAACCATTGCCGTTTTTGCGTTTCCATGATAGGCTGGAAACAGTTTTAGCGTTTAACTTTAACTATGACACCGGCATTTGAACAACGTCTTCAAGAACGTTTTGGTTTAGTCGCAGGTTCAATCGTTTTTTTTATTTTGGAAGTCGTGCAAATCGTGGCAATTTCGGCCGCCATAATTGTTCCCATCCGATATTTCTTGATTCAGCCGTTTTACGTCAAAGGCGCTTCGATGGAACCAAATTTTTACGATCACGAGTACCTTATTATAGATGAGCTATCGTACCGTTTTCGCGAGCCAGAGCGAGGAGAGATTGTCGTGTTTCGCTACCCGCGTGATCCGAGCCAGTTTTTTATCAAGCGAGTAATCGGTTTACCAGGTGAAACGATCGAAATATCAAACGGAAAAATAATTCTTTACACAAAAGAACATCCAAACGGAGAAGTGCTAGACGAATCATATATTATCGAAGATCGTACTGATGGAAAAACGCGAGTGACATTAGGAGAGAAAGAATATTTTCTGCTTGGAGATAATCGTGATGAAAGTTTAGACTCTCGCGCGTTTGGAACTGTGAAGCGAGCTGGAATTATCGGTCGCGTATGGATTCGCGGTCTTCCACTCTCACGACTCGGAACATTTGATTCACCAGTTTATAACTTATAAAAAGTAGCAAAGTAGTAGAGTAGTAAAGTAGCAAGGGGTTGGGAAATAGATTTTTTACTTTACTTTCCCTCTGCTACTCTGCTACTTTTCTACTCTTCTACTAATTTTTCTACTATGCCATTTAGAAGAAACATAGCAAAACCAGTGCCTGTTGTGCCTGTCAAAAAAACTGAAACAGAGGAGGGTGATGAAGATGAATCGAAGAAATCCTCAAAAGGACCGGAACTTTTGCGCGGATTCCGCGACATAATGCCGGAAGAGCAGGGAAGATGGAATTTTGTTCGCGACGCAATGCGCTCACTTGCGGAATCTTACACTTTTGATCGAATTGATCTTCCGATTTTGGAACGATCGGATTTATTTTTGCGAACGCTTGGAAAAGGAACAGACGTTATTGAAAAAGAAATGTACGTTTTCACAGATCCGTCGAATCGTTCAGTCGCGCTTCGTCCAGAAGCAACTGCTTCGGCCGCTCGCGCTTACATCGAACATGGAATGATTGAACGTCCACAGCCAGTGAAATTATGGTATGAAGGACCAATGTTTCGACATGATCGTCCTCAAGCTGGACGTTTCCGTCAGTTTAATCAAGTCGGTTTCGAAGTTTTCGGAAGTAGTGAGCCAATCATTGATGCACAGCTAATTTTGATTGGAAAGAAAATTTTTGAAACTCTTGGGCTTGATGTTTCTGTTCAGATCAACTCAATTGGAACACCAGAATGTCGTCAGGCTTATCTTGCTGAACTTGTTTCATATTTCCGTCAATTTAGAAGTCGTCTTCCAGAAGATGATAAACGTCGTTTTCAAAAAAATCCTTTGCGTTTGCTTGATAGCAAAGAGCCGGAAACGATTGAACTTCTTAAAGACGCGCCACAGATTCTTGATTGGCTTGATGAAAAATCAAAAGAACATTTCATGAAAGTTTTGGAGTTTTTGGATGAAGTTGAGATGCCGTACATTTTGAATTCGCACTTAGTTCGTGGTTTGGACTACTACACGCACACAGTGTTTGAGTTTGTACTTGCTGATGATGAAGGAGAAAAAGCGCAAAACGCGCTCGGTGGCGGAGGGCGATATGACGGACTTGTCGAATTGCTTGGAGGGCGCCCAACGCCAGCGTGTGGATTTGCGCTTGGGCTTGAACGAATCGTTCGCGCGCTTTCTGATAAAGGAATTGATCCTCCGCAATATCCAAAAGCGCATGTATTTTTTGCGCAACTCGGCGATGCGGCGCGACGCGTTGGTTTGAGACTGTTTGAAGAATTTCGAAAATCCGGAATTATAGTTTCAGAGGCGGTTGGAAAAAACGCGCTCAAAGCTCAACTTGAAGTCGCAAATAAACTCGGGGTTCAGTTCACTCTCATTCTTGGGCAAAAAGAGGTTCTTGATGGGACGATCATTATTCGCGACATGGAATCCGGCGCTCAAGAAACAATTGATGTTAAGAAAATAGTTTCTGTTGTTGAACGAAAGCTTCAAAAAGACCCAGGAGTGAAACCAGAAGGATATTCACCAGTCGCGGATAGTTAAACTTGACAAAAATGGGCCAAATCATGCATAATCTTGCCGTAAAGTATTTATTTTCTAACTTCTAACTTCTTGCTTCCAGCTTCTAAATACTATGGTCGACGTGAAACGAAAAAAAGGTGAAAGTTTTGAAAGCCTATTGCGTAGGTTTAGTCGTCGTTTGCAACAAAGTGGCAAACAGCTTGAAGTGCGCAAACTTCGCTATCATGCTTCAGAACCAAACAAGAATAAACAGCGTGAAAGCGCTTTGCGACGTTTGGAGATTCGAGAAAAACGCGAATACCTTGCGCGTATTGGACAACTTAAGGAAGAAGTACGTCAGCCCTCAAGAGGTGGCAGGTAGCTACTTTTTTGCCTATGTCTTTATCCGAGAACATCACAAACGCGATGAAAGACGCAATGAAAAGCAAAAACAACGCAACGCTTTCAACGTTGCGTTTATTGCGTTCTGCAACGAAAAATAAACAGATTGATGTTCAGCATGAATTATCTGATGAAGAAATTTTGGGCGTGATTCGATCGCAAGTTAAACAGTTGCGTGACGGACTTGAATCGTATGAAAGCGCAAAACGAGATGATTTAGCTTCTCAAGCTCGAACAGAGATTGCTGTTCTTGAAGCATATCTACCTCAACAAATGTCTGATAACGAACTCACATCAATCGTAATAAAAACTATTGAAGAATCAGGCGTTACAAGCAAACAAGACATGGGAAAGGTAATGGGAATGGCTATGAAGGCTGTACAAGGTCGCGCTGATGGAACACGAGTAAAACAAATCGTTGAATCTTTGCTCGCGGTGTTTGCTTTGATGATTGTTGGAATTGGAATTGCTTTTCCTGCGTTTGCCGCGATTGAAATTGTTCCAGTTTCACTTCAAGCATACTCATTTATGGAAACTGGAGTTCGTATTTTTAGAGTCTTGCTTCTTTTTTTTGGAATTTTGGCAGTCAATATGATTTTACATGGGGGGTTTCATTATATGGTTTCTTCTATGCGTGATGAAGAGCATGTAAAAGCTTGGCAAAAAATTATGACCGGGTTTATAGGATCAATAGCAGTTGTGCTGTTATATGGTGTTTCAACGGTTGTTATTCAAGTGATGTAAAGGAGGAGGAAGCAGTGGAAGAAGTGAAGAAACAGGGGAAGGCAGAAGGAAGCAGGATAACACAGTAATAATAGTCGTTTGACAAAGCGGCTATTTTGTTTTACAGTACAAAACTTAGTTCTTTGAAAATGACTTGCAAATGGTCATGGCCAAAAGCCCTTCAATTTTATTAAGGGTTTCTGGCTGTGACCACTCAGGCCATGGTTCCTCCTCGGATTAGAGGATCCTTACTCTATGCCTATCAGGCCTAGGGTATTGCGGCTATCAGCCGCAGGGAGAATTCAGATGTCAAAGTATGGGCACCGTCCAATCGATTGGTTCGAAGCACTCGTCAATAAACTCGGTGGCGAAAAAGCAGCCGAAAGGTTTCTCCGCGGCGAGCTGGTAGTCTACAAGGTCAAGCGCTGGCGCGAAGTTGATGGCGTCATCTACCTCACCGTCACGCTCGACAAGCCGACTGCTGGCGACAAGTGGATTCCGCGGACGGAAACGA
>JAGVFR010000003.1 GCA_020057555.1 bacterium
CAAGCATTTTCTGCATTGTCGTGATAGCTCTTGTGCTTTTTTTGAAAGCGCCCGCTTTTGTAACTTAATAAGAAGCAACTCTTCGTTCTTCATCAATCATTTTTACCAACTGGTCTTCTGGAATTTTTGTTGATTGTTTCCCGATCACAAGCACAAGAGATTTTTTAACTTCTTCATGAAGCAAATCAACAAGAACATTTTTATCTCCTTCTGGAACAACGAGAATCAATTTTGAATTTTTCTCATCATGGAAACGGTCAAACAATATTTGCGCAAGTTTTTTATAAAACATTTTAGTTTCGCGTTCTTTGAAATCTTCATCTTCGATTTTTGAAAGGATTCCACCACCAGTTTGAGTTGTATATCGCTCAATGTCATCTAACTTTATACGATCGTTTTTGATTTCTTCCATTAGTTCAAAGTTTCGATCATACGCCTGATATAGTTTTGCGTGCGAACTATCGCAAACAAGAATAAGCGTCTTGTGTTCGTAAGGTAAAAAGTCTTGTGAGATTTGCATATAGCCATATCATAGCATAGACTAATGTCAGTTTATGAACTATCCAGCAATTCAACTTAAAACTGGTAAAGAAGCAAGCGTTGGATTTCGACATCCATGGGTTTTTTCTGGAGCGATTGAGAAAATTCCTAGTGATGTTCAACACGGCGATTTGGTTCATGTTTCTGATCGAAATGAGAGAATAATCGGCACAGGGACATATTCGAAAACGTCTTCGATCGCGGTTCGAGTTTTTGAATTCAAAGAAACAAAGATTGATCTTAAATGGTTTGAACAGAAAATCAGTTCAGCATTTGATCGTCGCAAAATAATAATTCAAAAAGACACGACAGCGTTTCGTGTTGTGTTTGGCGAGTCAGACGGAATTCCTGGACTTATCATTGATAAATACGAAGACGTGATTGTGTTTCAGATTGCGACAATGGGAATGGATCAATTGCGTGATGAAATCATCGAAGCAATCAAAACAGTTTTTTCGCCTCAAGTGATTGTTGAACGAAGCGATGTTTCAGTTCGTAAAGAAGAAAAACTTGAACCTATCACAAAAGTTCATTTTGGAAAATTAGGCAATCTTGTTTCTTTCAAAGAAAATGGTCTTTCATTTGTTGCCGATGTTCTGGAAGGACAAAAGACCGGATTTTTTCTTGATCAAAAAGATTTACGAAAATGGTTGACCGAACACACGCTAAGCGGTTCGGTTTTGAATCTTTTTTCATATTCTGGCGGAACAGGGATTGCGGCTTTGAAAGGACACGCAGATTCCGTTCATAATGTTGATGGTTCTGCAGAAGCACTTGCTTTGTGTGATGCACATGCAAAGCTTAACAAAATTTCTGAAACAAAATTTACAACTGAAAAGTCTGATGTGTTTGATTTTTTGAATACACATCAAGACGCACATTACAAAACAGTGATTATAGATCCGCCAGCTCTCATCAAATCAAATAGAGATGTTGAAGAAGGGAAAAAGGCATATCATTTTTTGAATCGCGCGGCAATGCGTTTGGTTGAAGACGGAGGGTTGTTCATCACATCAAGTTGTTCACATTTTTTGTCAGAAGAGGATTTGGCTTTTCTTTTACGACGAGCGTCGGTTCAAGCTGGTATTCAGTTGGATATCTTGGCAATGATTAGACAGTCCTCTGATCATCCGCTTTCCGTGTATTTTCCTGAAGCAATGTATCTGAAAAGTTTTATCTTTCAAGTACATCGTTTATAATGTCTCCAGATTTTATAATTTCTTTCTTCTAGCTTCTTCCTTCTAACTTTATGTTCTCACCCGGCCTTGTTGTGATAACCGGTCCAATGTTTTCCGGAAAAAGCGCGGAGTTGATTCGTCGTTTAACGATTGCCAAGATCGCCAAGCTTGAGATTAGGGTTTTCAAACCCGCTGTTGATACACGAACAGGCGAAGAGATCAGATCACGCGAAGGTTCTTTTTTATCAGCGATGACTGTAAAAAATGCTGAAGAAATTTTAGAACACACTCAATCAGTACGCGTTGTCGGAATTGACGAAGCGCATTTTTTTTCAAATGGGTTAGCTTCTGTTGTATTAAAGCTTGTGCGTTCAGGAAAACAGGTGATTGTTGCAGGACTCAATCTTGATTTTCAAGAACGGCCGTTTCCTTCAATGCCAGAATTGCTCGCGCTTGCTGATGAGATTGTACAAGTTTACGCGCTTTGTACAGCTTGCAATGAACGTGTTGCAACTCGTTCACAGCGCTTGATTCCAGGAGATGAGCAATATGTTGTAGGTGACTCGGAGTACGCGGCACGATGTTTGGTGTGTTATAAACCACCAGAGCCGCCAGTCTTTAGCCGCTAGCCTTTAGCTTTGTGAAAACAAATTCAATCCTAACGGCTAATGGCTAAAAGCTATGGCTTTTGTATGTTTTTGCCAAAAACTCAATCCCGCATCTATCGTCGTATTTTCAAGCCCATTGCTTTTCGATTTGATCCTGAAACGGTCCATGACAGCATTACGTCAGTTGGAAATTGGATTGGAAAGCGCGTATGGGCGCGACAAATTGCGCGGTTGCTTTGGTTTTATGAAAACCCAATTTTGCGTCAAACTATTTGCGGAATTGATTTTTCAAATCCAGTTGGACTAACAGCTGGTTTTGATAAAGATGGATTGCTAGTTGAGATTCTTCCAGATGTTGGTTTTGGTTTTGCGGAAATTGGATCAGTGACCGGTGAGCCGTGCGAAGGAAATCTAAAACCTCGACTTTGGCGATTGCCGAAAAGCGAAGCATTGATTGTTTATTTTGGTTTGAAAAACGATGGCTGTGAAGTTATTCGTGATCGTTTAAGCAACAAAATATTTCGTATTCCGATTGGAGTGAGTGTTGCAAAAACTAATTGTCAGGAAACATGCGATGTTGAAATCGGTATTGCTGATTATGTGAAAGCAATGAAAGCGTTTTTAGATGTTGCTGATTACATTACAATCAACATTAGTTGTCCAAACGCTTTTGGCGGCGAACCGTTTACAAATCCAGAACTTCTTGAACAACTTTTGTGTGCAACAGATTCGCTTCATGCGCGTCAGCCGATCTTTTTGAAAATGCCCGCCGATCTTTCTTTTGAAGAAATTGATAAACTTGTTGATGTTGCATTGACTCATCAAGTGCAAGGACTGATTCTGTCCAATCTGACAAAACGTCGCGACAGTCAAAAAATAAATCCTGCTGATATCGTTCCATCTGAAAAAGGTGGTATCAGTGGCCGACCAGTTTTTGATCCATCAAATGATTTAATCGAACATTTATACAAACGAGTTGGTGGCAGACTGGTTCTGATTGGAACAGGCGGCATCTTTTCAGCAGAAGATGCTTATGAGAAGATATTACGCGGAGCATCGCTTGTTCAACTCGCAACCGGAATGATCTTTTGCGGTCCACAACTTATCGGACAGATCAATCGCGGGTTAGTAAGGTTGTTGCAAAGAGACGGGTATAATTCAATTCAAGAAGCAATTGGAAAGAAAGTATGACAAAAGTTACTTTTATCGGTAGAGGAGAAATCGGAAGCGCACTCATGCACGTCATTGGAAAATGTGCGGAAGTTCGCGCTTGGGATAAAGACCAGTCAAAAATCGCTGGAAAACCACTTACAATGGAAGAAGCATTAAAAGGTGCGGAAGTTGTTTTTATTTGCGTTCCATCATGGGTTGTGCGCGATGTTTGTAAAGAGATCTCGCTGTTTATAAATAAAAAAACCGTGATAGTTTCTCTTGCTAAAGGTTTGGAAGAAAAAACACTCAAAACAATGGATGCTGTTTTGGAAGAATGTTTGCCGCAAAACCAACCGTTTGGTGTTTTTGGAGGACCAATACTCGCGGAAGAGTTGATGGCTGATTTGCCTAGTGTTGGAGTTCTTGGTGCAAAAGATCAAATTGTTTTTTCAGATTTACAACCATTGTTTCAAGGAAGTTCTGTTCGGCTTGAAAGCGTGAGTGATGCACGAACAGTCGCACTTGCTTCTGTTTTGAAAAATATCTATGCAGTCGGACTTGGAATTGCCGAAGGTCTTGGTTGGGGATGGAACGGAAAAGGATGGCTTGCGGCAAAAGCAATGGACGAGATGAATATAATTGCGCGACTTCTTGGTGGTGATGAACGAATAATTGCAGGTGCCGCAGGCGGTGGGGATTTTCTTGCAACCGCGATGAGTCCTGATTCGCGCAATCGTGAAACTGGACGCGAGATTGCGATCGCCGGAGAATGCGTTAAAACGAGTGAAGGATGTCATTCTATCGCGCCAGTTTTGCAGCTTGTGAATGATTCAAAACAACATCTACCATTTCTTCTTTCACTTGATCGAATTATCAATCAACATGAAAAACCTAAAAAAGTTTTTGAAGAACTCCTACGTTCTAGTTCTTGATGTTGGCACAACCGGCATTAAGGCTTTTGTTTTTGATGATCAGTGTCATGTAAAAGCAAAGGCGTACAAAAAAATTAGCAAAACTCGTCCGCGAAAAGGTTGGGTTGAACAAGACCCGCGCGAGATACTTCGTGTTTCATGTTTTGTTTTGCGTTGCGCCATTAAGGATTCGTGCGTTGATTCAAAACAGATTCTTGGAATGGGAATCACAAATCAACGAGAAGCAACAGTTGTTTGGAATCGAAAAACAGGGAAGCCGGTTTATCCTGTGATTGGTTGGGAAGATGATAGAACACGCGCGTTTTGTGATAAATTAAAAAAGAGTCACGGAGATTTTGTCAGAGAACGAACTGGTTTGACTGTTGATCCATATTTTTCAGCTTCAAAAATTAGATGGATTTTACAAAATGTTTCAGGAAAAGATTTAGCGTTTGGCACACTTGATTCATGGTTGATTTGGAATCTGTGCGAAAACAATCCGCATATTATAGATGAAACAAACGCGGCACGAACTTTGTTGTTTGATATTCGTAAACGAAAATGGAGTGACGAACTGCTTGAACTTTTTGATGTTCCAAAAGATATTTTGCCAAAAGTGTTTTCTTCCCGTGCTTATTTTGGAAATTTACGAAAAGATGTTTTCGGTTTTTTAATTCCAATTTTGGCAGTTTGCGGCGATCAGCAGGCAAGCGCTTACGCGGCTATTCGTTCTCAACCAGCTTCGCGCAAAAACATTACAAAGATTACATACGGAACAGGAGTGTTTGTGGTGCAAACAATAAATCGGTTTGTGTTGCATCCGAATTTTTTCACAACTCTTGTACCAACTAGAAAAGGAGTCGGTTTTGCTTTGGAGGGCAAAATCGAAAAAAGCGGGGAGAAAGTTACGAGCTTACTTTCTAGTCCAAACAAACTTCGAGCATATCTTCGATCACTTGCTCTTGATGTTGATCAACTCATAACAAAACTACCAACTCGTCCGCGCGAATTGGTAGTTGATGGTGGAAGTGCACGAGATGGGATTGTGACTTTGATTCAACAAGAAGTCTCTCATATCCCAGTTTTTCAGCAAACAAATTACGATGGTACGGCTCTTGGAACTGCTATGTTGGTTTGGGATTCTATTGACAAAAAGTCCAAAAAGATGTAGTGTTTTGGTTCGGAAAACGAAGGAGGTGCTCCACTTGGTTAAGATCACAATGATACTCTTGATCGTAATGGCTGTTTTCTTCTTTGGATATGACGTCTGGTATCTGTTCGAAGGTCAATCAGATGGACGCGTCCCGTTTCTTTTCTCTGGAGTTCTGTCTTTCTTTTTCTTCTGTTTGAAGGCGATGAATGACCTTCCGCCAGCGATGTAGTCTCTTGTCCGTCGAAGTTAACTCTTCGGCGGCATTTTTCTTTTTGCGATTATTAGTGCAACTGCTGAAATAACAATTGTGATGATCAGTTTTTTCCATTCTTGTTCAAGAAAAAAATAAATAGAGTATAACCCTCCAATAATTACTATTAGTTTTATCAACTTTATGTAACGCATATTTTGTTTTTCCATCCATGGTTCGAGTTTTGAAAGTCCGCCGATCACACTCATGCCCATTAGAATTCCGATGATAAGCGGGGAGATTGGGATAATAAAAACAAACATAGAAAGCAAAAGAATCAACCATGTTACGCTAACGGAAACACAAACTGCGCACAAAGCAACTCCGCGAATTTTGGGCTTGATAATCCAGACAAGTCCGAAAATTGTCGGAATAAGAATAATTGGAAGATAAATCATATTATTCAAGTTTAACATACACGAGGCATTTGCGTGTTAATGCAAAACAGGTTAAGATCAAGATAAATATGGAATTGGTTAATAAACAACGTTGTTTTTTTGTATGCATGCTCGTAGGAGTAGTGTGTTTTCAGTTGTTTGCTCCGATTCATGTTTTTGCAGGTTCTCACGATCATTCGCTGTCTTTGCAAATGGATGATTCTGACATGAAAGACGTTTCCACTTGCATGTCAGTGTGTATGCGCGCAATTGAGAAAAAGAATGTTCAACCTGTTTTTTTGTCAAACGATTTTTCAACATTTGTTAAAACAGATAGTCGGTTAGTTACTCTTAAAACAGATAATTTTCATTCTTGTGTTCAAAAACGAACTCGACCTGATGTTCGTCTTTGTTTGATTCAGGAGTTTCGCGAATAAAAATCAGTTCAGCGGTTGGCTTACAACTCTTAACTGGTTTTAAATATGAAGACATGTACATTCAACCTTCGCGGAACAAACTGCGAAAGTTGTGAAATTGTGATTGAACGTGAAGCGCGAGCTTTGAAAGGAGTGAAAAGCGCTCATGCCTCACATAAAAAACAACAGCTCACTCTTGAGGTTGATCCGTCAGTTGATCAAGAATTGTTGGAAACGAAACTCCGAAACAATTTATCGTCGCACGGATACACTTTTTCTTCTGACGCAGTTCAACAGGATTCAGGAACATCAACTAGCAACAAAAAAAATATCGGAGCAACACTGGTTCTTTTGCTTGCGGTTTATCTCATATTCAAGAAATTCGGTTTGCTAACATTTTCTCCGAATGTTGAGATTGGCGGAGGGATGTTCGCGATTTTTGTGATTGGTTTGGTTGCGTCAGTTTCTTCTTGCACAGCAGTTGTAATTGGTTTGCTTACCGCGATTTCATCCGCTTCTGCTCAAAAGAACACACAACGTTCAATGTCAGAACGTTTTCGTCCGCACGCTCTGTTCAATCTTGGACGAATTGTCGGGTTTGCTTTTTTTGGCACGCTTATTGGTTTTGCAGGTTCAGTTCTTCAATTTTCACCGTCATTAAACGGGTTGTTTGTTTTGGTTATCGCGGTTGTAATGTTGAGTTTGGGATTGAATCTGCTTGGACTTATGCCAAAAACGATTCGCATGGCGCCGCCGAAATGGATCGCGCATAAAATTCACGATCTTCAGGATTCACAAAAACCACATGTGCCCTTTGTGCTTGGTGCTCTTACGTTTTTTCTTCCATGCGGTTTCACACAATCAATGCAGCTTTACGCGCTTTCAACTGGAAATCCAATCCAAGCGGCGATCGTGATGACTATTTTTGCTCTTGGAACAGCGCCGGCTTTGTTGAGCGTTGGTTATCTAACATCAAAAACAAAAGGCGTGACACTTTCGCGGATTACACGGGTTGCCGGAGCAATAGTTGTTATTCTTGGTTTGAGTAATCTTCAAAATGGTGCAACACTTTTGGGATGGTCTTTTCAACCAAATACTTCTATCGCAAGTTCTCCAACAAAGAAAATAGTTGTGAATGATGGTCGACAGACAGTACAAATGGAAGTGACATCAGATTTTACTTACGAACCAAGCGTACTTACTGTTATGAAAGACGTGCCTGTTGATTGGCAGATTTATGGTTCAAAATCAATGGGTTGCGCAAGCTCGCTTATACAACGCGACTTTGGTGTTAAAGCGTCATTGAAACCTGGATTGAATACGGTTCGTTTCACACCAACCAAAACAGGGAAGTTTGTGTTTAGTTGTTCAATGGGAATGGTCCGTGGAACACTGATTGTCGTGCCAAAAACTTAAAAGAAGTCAATAAAGAGTCAATTTAGTCAATAGAGTCGTTGAGTCGATATGGAAAAGATAAGATCGTTTCATGAATTACGAACTTGGAATGAAGCACAGAGTTTGGTTGAAGAAGTATACAAAGCGACTTCTTCTTTTCCAAAAGAAGAAATGTATGGATTGACCTCACAAATACGTCGAGCGGCAGTTTCAGTTCCGTCAAATATCGCGGAGGGAATGGGTAGAGGTGGAATTAAAGAATTTATTCGTTTCTACATAATTGCACGTGGGTCAACCCATGAAGTAATGTCGCTTTTATTGACTTCATCAAGACTGAATTATCTTTCTTCTGATGAATCAAAACGTCTTACTTGTCGATATAGTGGGTTACTAGCTGGTATTAACGCGCATCTTATTGAGTTATCAAAGTATAATTAATTTTGTTTTTATCATCGCCTCAATAGACTTCATTGACTCTATTGACTGCTTAGACTTTATTGACTATTTATCTATGTCCAAAACAACATTCAACATTGACGGAATGCACTGCGCGTCGTGCGCGATACGAATCGAGGCCGCGTTTAGTAAGACAGTAGGAGTACAAAGCGCGAATGTTAACTACGCGCTTGCTGAAGCAACGATTGAGTTTGATCCAGAGAAAGTACAGGAACATACTCTACATCAAATCGTTCAAAAAGAAGGATACCGAGTCAGACAAATGGAACAGCACATGGAACACGAAGGACATAGTGAACAGCACGCGCACGGATCAGAAAAAGAAGTTTTGACCCGAGCCATTTTCGCGGGTGTTGTTGCTTTACCTGTTTTGATAATCGCAATGGCGCGTCTGAAATTCGGACCAGAAATTTTTGGCGAACAACTTTCTGATTGGATTGAAGCGATAGGCGGGACTTATGTTGTTATTGGAACTGGAATGGTTTTTCACAAAGCGGCTTTTCGGCAAATGTTGCGAAGAACCGCGAGCATGGATTCGCTGATTTCTCTCGGAACTTTAGCGGCTTTGCTCATGAGCTGGTGGGCTTTCGCAGTAAACCAGCCAAAGTATTTTGAAACAGCCGCCATTATTACTGCGTTTATTTTGATCGGGCGATATCTTGAAGCAAGAAGCAAGGGCCAAGCAAGCGCTGCGATTCAGAAACTGCTCGAACTTGGGGCAAAATTTGCTCATAAGCGTTTTCCAGATGGAAGTATACAAGATGTTTCAATCGAATCGCTTAAAAAAGGCGATATAGTTCTTGTAAAACCCGGTGAGAAAATTCCTATTGATGGAACAATTAAAGATGGCGCGTCGTCCGTTGACGAGTCAATGTTGACTGGAGAGAGTTTGCCGGTTTCAAAAAAAATCGGTGATCTTGTTTACGGCGCAACACTCAATCAACAAGGAGCTCTAACAGTCGAAGTTGAAAAGGAAAGCGGTGACACTGTTTTGTCACAGATTGTTCGGCTTGTGAAAGAGGCTCAACAAAAAAAAGCGCCGATTCAAAAACTTGTTGATCGTGTGTCAGCAGTTTTTGTGCAAGCGGTGATTGTGATTGCTGTTGTTACTTTCGTAATTTGGTTTTTGGTTACGCGCGATCCTGCCAGCTCGCTCATCGCGGCCGTGGCAGTTCTTGTGATCGCGTGTCCTTGCGCACTTGGACTTGCAACTCCGACAGCGATTTTGGTTGGAACAGGACGCGGAGCTCAAATGGGAATTCTTATCAAAAGCGGTGAAGCGCTTGAACGTGGTCGAACACTAAATGTCGTCATGTTTGATAAGACTGGAACACTGACAATTGGCAAGCCGGTCGTGACAGACATTATTACAGTTGAAGGTGAGAATTCGCTGGAAGTTTTGCGTCTTGCCGCGTCTATTGAATCTCTTTCTGAACATCCTCTTGCGCACGCGGTAGTCATGAAAGCAAACGATGAAAAAATTACTCTTCAAACGCCGAAAGATTTTCGTTCGATAACTGGAAAAGGAATTGAAGCTAAAGTTGGTGAAGCAATGGTTCGTGTTGGTCAATCAAGGTGGATGGACGAGCTTAGCATTACTTTATCACCAATTTTACATCAGACTCTTACAAAACTTTCAGGAGAAGGGAAGACAGTTGTGATTGTTGCACGAGACTTGCAGGCAATCGGCGTGATTGGAATTGCTGATGCTGTGAAGCCGGGCGCGAAAGAGACAATAGAACGACTTAAGCAAAAAGGAATTGGAGTTGTGATGATTACTGGAGATCAAAAACAAACTGCTGAAGCGATCGCGCGACAGCTTGGAATTGAAGATGTTAGATCGCAAGTGTTTCCTGATCAAAAACTTGAGATAGTTAAAGAAGCACAGAGCAGAGGACAAAAAGTAGCGTTTGTGGGAGATGGAATAAATGACGCGCCAGCTCTCACGCAAGCTGATTTAGGAATCGCGGTTGGAAGTGGAACAGATATCGCGATTGAAGCAGGGCAGATTGTTCTTGTTGGAGGAGGTCCTGAAAAAGTCATTCAAGCAATTGAAATTTCACGTCGAACAAACAGAACAATCAAACAAAATTTATTTTGGGCGTTTATTTATAACGTTATTGGAATTCCACTTGCCGCGCTTGGATTGTTAAATCCAGTCATAGCTTCGGCGGCAATGGCGTTTTCATCTATCTCGGTTGTGTTGAATTCGTTGAGGTTGAAAAGGATGAAGATGTAGGAGTAATAGGCGGGGTGACTACACCCCGCCTATTATAATGCCAGAGATGACACGGAATAAAAAAAATCGCCGGTGCAGGTGCACGACAGCGAAAAGAGAAAGAGTAATCAAGACCCGACGCGTGTCAGTTTTTCACAGCTTTCCGACGGATTCGCGTAGAGTTCGTCACGTCGGTTTACGAAGCTTTCTGTCATACTCTTGAGATCTCGAGCAACAGAGGATAGGACGTTTGGTTTATGTTGTGTCCCGGCCCAGAGATACAAGAAGTATGGGAAAGCACATGTACTGAAATGAACGACCAGCATCGGAATTCCGATTGCTTTTTGAGGACATTCGCGCGTAAATCCTCTCTGGATTGGAACAACAATGTCTCCAACAGACAGAGCGTTTCCAAACCGATCCTTCAGTTTGGTTTCGGTTCGCTGTAATGACATCTTCTCTCTATGTATTTCAATTGGGATTTTGACTAGTGTTCCGTCGCGTTGTTTGTAAACTCCAACACCTTTGACAAAGCGCTGACTGATTCTGGTAGTGTCGAGTCGTTCAAGTTGACTCCAGTGAATCCAACAATTTTCCGTCTTTGGCATGGTGCCGTCAGGTTGTGGTTTATCGAGAATGATCAGTCTATTCTCATAGTTTTTTTGTGTGACTGTTCCGATTTGGGCTTTTATATAACTGTCGTCCGTTACACGACAGCGTTCACCTGGTTGCAATCGAGTTTCCGAGTCTGCTCCTGGTTCGAGTTTCGCAAGCTCCTTCTCGCTCCATTTTTTGCCTTCCTTGCGAGAGAAGAGTTTGATGGATACCTGTGTTAGAACGATCGATCGTCCATCAGAGAATATGACATCAGTGAGCTTTGGATTTTCTTTGTTTTTTCCAAAGCACAGAATGGTCAACTCCTCGTCTTTGGTCAGACCAGTTATTTTATCCATGCAGATTAGAACTTCACCAGATGACAGAATCAAAGTACCATCATCATATTTGTCGTGGACTTGTTCGTGTTCAGTGTTGAAGACCCATTTCGAAAGTCGGATCACAGGAATCTGCTTATCATCAACAACGAGATTCACATTAAACCTGTGTCCATCGGTTGTATCAACAAGGCCTTGAACTTTGCGCATTTCCCCGACTTCTTGCGGATCTTCTGACATTGTTACAAGCAGAAATTCGTAATCAGTCAGATCCAGAACCTTGTCTTCCAACCCAACACGCCTGTCCGAGAATTCGTATACGACTGTACTCCATTCGATTTGACACTCACCATATTTGCAAATGGTGATTTTTTCTTCGAATCCATCGAACGTGGCAATGTATGTGTCGCGCTCTTGAGCGATTGAGGCAACTTTGAGCAGAGTGTCTCGAATCTTTGCAACTCCATCGAACGTGATTCTTACAAACGTTCCAACACTCATTTTGTGTTTGCCGATAGTGAAAGTGTTGTCTTCAAGACGCGGAATGTTCTGATATACAGAAGGCAGTAGCTTGCCACCATCGTAAGTGATGTAGAACCAAGTATTTATGCCGGTAACCTTGACTCGGGCGTCTCCTTCAGGATCAACTTCGAGTTTTGCTATTGTATATTCACAGTCTGTGGCTATCAGATGTATGTCTTCATTTGATGAGACGCAGAATTTTGTCTCTTTTTTGAATATGACTCCATTGCACGTGATTTCACTCACGACTTCTCGTTCAGGTTGATAGGGTTTGAAATCCACCAAGCCTTTGGAAGTTCCAATCGGGACGGGAGCGGCAACTCCCTCAAGACTTGCGTGCATAGTACCCTTATTTGTTCGTTCGTAGAATCCAAGCACAAGGTACGGCTTATTTTTTTTACATCCGAATTGACGTTTGCTAGAAACGATCGCGTCGCCTTGTCGTAAACGCGTTGTTCCAAGCATTATAGAAACACGTGGACTCTCGATCAATTCGTGATCGAGCGTTTTTGTGTTTTGTGCACCATGACGGATTCGCGCGGCGATTGTCGCAAAAGATTGGTCTTCACCATCTTTCACACCAGAGAACCGTAACATTGATTGCGATGCGGTTTTCAAGTTGAGATCAGTCTTTCTCCACTGCGCTTTCAGAATCCAGTCTTGTGGCTTTCGTGACGCATGTTCCCATTCCCAAACACTTGCAACTTCAGGAACGTTTTGGTGAACAGTTCCGATCGGATCACCTGTTCCAAGCGTTTGATGCCAGAAGTATTCAACAGCAACATTAACAGTGCTGGCTTGGGTCATGCCATGATGACGAATATCTTTTTGATCTTCAACAACCAGAGTGTCGTCTTTTAGAAGCCCTGCTTGCTGAAGATAGTCAGTCGGTGTTGAGATCGTGTGGCTACGAAAGAAAACTCGGATGCTCGTCACAAGTGTTCCTTCCATACGAACAATGAAAATTGTGTATGGGAAGGTGAGACTGAACCGCGTTCTTGTATCGTTTCCTTTCACTTGTGCGAACGTTTTTGCTCCACGAGAGACGAGGTTGTTCCACTCATCTTGGCTCGTGTTCCAGTTCACTTCACGAATGCACGGCTGTTGTTCGATAACAAACACACTGGTCAGACCGTTGGTAATGTGAATCCGGCAATCGGTTGGAAGAAGAGTTCCCTTTGAATCGGTTGTGGCTATGGCAGACAACGGAACGGTTGAACTTCCATTGTCATCTGTGAGTGTTGCGGTTTCTTTGTCACTCAAGACGATGAGTTTCCCAGCCATTTTCACTTTCCTTTGAAAGGTTTTTGTAAAGGGCGACCGCAAAATGCGGCCTATTCTTTTACCGCTTTTTGGATTTTTTGTCAAGAAAAATCCCCGTTAGAAACTTTTGTTTCAAACGGGGCAGACCTGCCTTTTGGGCAGGATAGAGATGGGACCTATTTCGTTGTCCCGGCCGGCTGGATGTCGTTGATGTCTCCGAACCACCCTTGATGGTTTGGAAAGTCCACGACAACCACGCTGTTAGTTAGAAATTCTTTGAAGATTCCAGTTTCACCGCGTTGCGCTTTGCCCATCATGAATTTGGGCTGACGTTTCGGTTTTAGCTCAACGTGTTGACCTGTCTCAAACGGACAGCTCTCAAGCTCATTGATCAGCCCGATCCATTCAGGTTCTGCTGGAAAGTCGACGACAGTTTCTTCGTTGTCCAAGAGCTGGTGAACTCTTCCGACTTCGTTTGGTTGCACGTTGCCACGGCCGTACTTCGGATTCACATCATGACGAATCCTGACAAGTGACCCTTCTTCGATAATGGTAGTGAAACTCTCTTCGAAGGTGCACACTTGAAGATTCCCACCCATGTTAAGAGCCATTTGCCTTCTGGCTTCTTGCCCTTGGTATTCAGGATCCACTTTCTCAAATTCAGCAGAATCGCTTCTGATATTAACTCTTCCATCAGCAGTTAGCGCTCCAAGGAAGAGGTACGCGTTAAAGTATCCAGTTAGTTGATTCGTGTATGAGTGTACAACCAGCGCGTATTGGCCTTGATACTGACTTCCTATACCGCCGTTTCCTTCGTAAAACGCGATGCCACGAATAAGCACTACGTCTCCGATATGCAGATCGCAACCGTTGATGTCCTTTGAAACATATTCACCAAAGCCCTTTAGGCTTTTTCTCTTTAAGACTGCTTTGATTAGCGGTCCTGGAAGTTTATCAAGCGATTGAGGTCTCTCAAACGCTTTAATTGTGTCAAACCACGTTGCAGGAAGCCGTCTGGTTTCTTCATCAGTCCATGTTGGTTTTGTCTTACGGACAAAATGCTTGAGAGTTTCTTGCGTAAAGCAAATCGTTCGTCCGTCGGTCAGGACTATGGTCTGTCTTCGATTTTCGTTTGATAACTCTATGAAGCACAGGATGGTCACCTCTTCGTTTTTCTTGATTCTTGGAACATCGGTGATATGACAGACCAAGATTTCGCCTGATTTAAGTGTCAACGCGTCATCTTGGTATATGACTGTGGCAGGGACGTACGTTTCAGGGAAAATCCATTCGGAGTTGCGAACAACTGGAATCGCTTCGTTTCCGTTTGCTATCAAGAGATCAACGTCAAGTGGGTGTTTGCCTTCAGGATGAACAAAGCGAAGCGCTTCGTAGACTGTCCCGTTGCAAAGCGAGAGTCCCGTTGCTCTTACAAGAATGTGAGTGTGAGTTGTCAGATCGATGGCTTTTTTTGCGAATTTGACGTGCTGTTCAGAGAATTCGTAAACAGTTGTCTCCCAATTCATCTCAAGAGTTCCGCCCACAAACAGAGAAAATCGCTTTTGTTGTCCTTCGAATGTTACGAAGAACGATTGATCCTCTTGGGTTATTGATTCAACTTGCAACAGTTTATTATGGATCTGTGTTGCGTTGCTTCTTATTTTGACAGTCGTTCCAACTTTCAATGTGGACTCGCCGTATGTGAACGTGTTGTTCTTGAGTTCAGGAACGAACAGTCTGATAGAGGGCAATATGGCCTTTTCGTGTGTTATGTAGATCCAGCCTGAAAGTCCATTGACCCTGATTTTGACATCGCCTTCTTGATCCACCAGCAATGTCAATATTGTGTATGTGCCAGTGCGAATTCCAGTAATGTCATCATTGTTCACCAGGGCGAATTTTGTTCCTGCCCCTATTTGATGCGACCCAACCTGGAACTGTTGTGTCGGACATGTGTCAACGCGTTGCAAGAAACCTTGACTATCACCAATATTCACACGTCTACCATCTTGAAAGTGCAAAATCGTGTGTCCGGGATCGCCACATGAGCAGTTTTCGATATGTCCGACCTTGTATGTTTTACCTTCATGAAAACCTGACATAGAGACTTTACAGATGAACTCGTCACAAACCTGAACTGTCTGTCCATCAGGCATAAGTGTCGCTTCTGTAGTGCGAGCTTCGTCTTTCTTAGCACTTTTCTTGTCAGATCCAGGAATCACTTCGTTCGCTGATTTGGCTATTCTCGCAAGATCAGCGAATGACATGGTTTTATTACTTTTGCCAATGCCGAGTTTTTCTTCGACAGTCATACCCATTCGTATCCAATCAGCTTCAAGAACCCATGATGGGCGCCTTTTGCTGTAGTATTCCCATTCCCATGGCGTTGCCATTTCAGGGATTCGTTCCTGATACGTTGAGTAGCGTTCGACCCAGTGATCATTGAAATTGCTTATCCACCAGTGGGCTATAAGCAGATCAATAATTTCGTATGGGGTTTTTGCACGAGATGGTTTGTTATTTCCAAGACACATTTCTCCGTTTGTACTTCTTTGGTTTGAAAACGGAGCCCAGAATAGGTCGTCCTGAAGACTGCGCAGTGGTTCTGTGCGAAGCGCTATCATTCCCATTCCGAGGGAAAACCCACCATCATACGGGCGGATTGGTAGAAGATAGATTGTGTACGGGAACGCGAATTGGAACCGTGTTCGCTTTGAATCCGTTTTTGGATCCAAACCCAACTTGCGAATCAATCTTCGTTCCTTGATTTTTCCCCAATCTTTATTTAGGTATGACCATGTTACCGTGCGAATGCACGGAGGTTCTTCGACTACGTACCATGTTTCATCTCCTTTTGTGCAGACGAAACGACAAAAGCGGTGATTGATTTCAGGTTCACTCTGTTTGTCGAGCAAATCAGATATTGCAACGCTTCGGCGTGTCACTTTTAGTCTAAGCGGTTCTCCTTTTGGTGCTGACTTCACACGATCAATGCGAAGCTCGGCAAGGCCGTTTGGAGTGAGATGGATTGCGGTTTCTTCCCAAATACTCATGTTGTAACCTCATTGTAATGAGCACTACCATTGCTTGGTAGACGGAATTTTTTACATCAAAAGCATTTTTTTGTCAATAAAAAATCCCACGACAGTTTGTCGTGGGTAAGTTACCAACGGAAAGTGAGACTAGGCCTTGTCTCCGCTCTTCTTGATGAACTCGAGGTTGTCGCCGTCTTCGAGGATGTAACTTTCGTCGCTTTCCTCGACTCCGTTGAGCATTGCCTTGCTCTCGCGACCGATGTTGAAGACTGACGAGTATTCTCTGCGGACGTACGAGATCGACTTTCCGACGACTTCCAGAACTTGGCTCGAAGCGCCACAGGTAACGGTAACCGAACCGTCGCCTTCGTCAGCACCGTCCGAACCGTCGTTGTCTCCGGCTGGCGCTGTGTTGTGCGCGCCGCCTTGGTGCTTTAGGATTGCTTTGATCAGGTCATCGAGCGACATTCCGTTGTCGAACTCGAACCCTATTTCGTTGCAGACCCCTCGCAGACCCAGCTTGGTCTTGCCGAGAAGCTCCTGCTCCGTGTACCTTCTTGCCATACACTACCTTCCTTTCTTTGTCTTTGCCGGCTTAGGCTTGCCCTTTTCACGAATTTTTTGAACAACCTGCGTCACCTTGACAACAGGATTCCGAACAACAGGTTCGACACGCCCTATTAGCATGTCAAAGTAAAGCTCACCGAACCTAGGTTTGTCAAGGAAGTCTTTGATTTCCATTATCTGGTAGAAGACCAGACACATCAGGGCACTGACCAGATCGTTGGCGAAGAAAAGCTGTGGAGATGATGCTATTGCAAGCTCTTCGCAGTTCATTTGATACGGAGCCTTGCCTTGTGGCGAGGCGATTTCAGGATGAATGTCAGCGAGTGACGCTGTGGTGTCCTTGCCTTTGCGACGGACGTAGATCTGTACGTTTCCGTCAGTCATGTCGTTTCCGCCGCAGATGACTACGACGTTTTTAAGCGTGCACGCGAAGTCGTCTACCTCCTTCCTTGTTGTGTTGTTGTCAACGCACAGGAAAACGATCGAACCTTCAGCGATGATGAAATCGACGTTTTCAGGTGTGAGATATTCGGTGATAGACGTGAAAGAAACTCGATCGAATTGAGGCGCGAGCGCTTCGACCGTAACCTCTGCTTTGTTTCCGAACCGATGGAACGACTGACGATTTGCGTTGTTCTGTTCGTACAAGTCTCCGTCGATCAGAATCATGCTGACAGGAACCTGTGGCTTGATGTGCTGGCAATAGCGACAGAGCTTGGGAACAAGCGCACTTCCGACACCCCCCACCCCTACAACCACGATGTTCAGTTTCTTCATTTCTACTCTTCTCCTTCCTGGTATCCTCTTTGATGCTTTGTGATTATTTCTTCAAATTCAGGATCGGTAATGTCTGCGTAGGCACGTCCTTCTTCGTCATCGCTGATGGGCACTTGTGGAGGAGTGTCATCACTTTGGGAAATACCAGCATTACGGAATTTTCTTCTGTGTTTTGGACGAACAGGAGGTTCTGTCTTACGCAACTCGTTCGATGTCTTCACATTGTCCAACCATTCCTGCGGATATGTGTTGTAGTCTTCAATGCCTTTTCCTTCCGGGAAGTCGAACACCAGCTTGATGAATGTGTGTTCAACCATTTTGGTTGGAACTTCGATTCTCTTATGTGGTCTGTACCTGTAGACCTTGGTAGGCCCGCTATGCTTGACATAGGTGTTACCAGTACCGCCGATCTCCCCACCGAACTTTGGCAACCAGCATGTCATAAGGGTGGACATGCTTGTCATCCAAGAATTATCGTTTGATTCTTCATCGGAAGTTTCCGGAGTTGGGTCAGTGTCATCAACCCACTTTGTTTCGTACTCCTGGACCATTTTTTTTTCTTCAACGCGTCTGACTCCAGCAATGTATTCTTGCGGAGTTTTCATGAACCGCATGCCGTTGACGACCAGGCTCACACTCAATGTTGGTTTGTCTTTGTCAACGTGTCCCATTGTGATGTGAATTCCGTCAAAGTGTTCTTCGTCTCTGTGATCGCCACCACTGTGTCCTGCTGAGAAGTCACAGTGACTGTGGAATGTTCCAACTTTGATCCATCCGTCTTTCGCTCTCGCGATACCATCCTGATAGTGCACACTGCTGTGCGAGACAATCTGTGGTGGAACAACGACAGCCCACTGTTTTTCCTTTTGATGATAGAACAGAATCACATTGCATTCTGTCTTCTTGTTGTTGTAGATCGTTCGCATGAAGTGAAAGACCTGCATGAAGATCTCGAACGGGATTTTTTCAACGTTGAGCTCTGCCCATGTCTCGTATTCAGCAAGTCCTGAAATCTGTTCTGTGTATGGAACCGCGGCCTCTACTATTCCAAGCCGCTTCAAGAGAAACTTGCCGTTTTTCGCGATTATGATTACGGCCGGACCGTTCGGGATTTTCTCTTTTCCGGTTACTAGGACAACAATCGGGAAGCCCACTTCCTAACTCCTTTCAATGATCTTACGGCCTTTCGATGTCCGCCGAATCATTCCTTTGCGCACCAACCATTGTTCGATCGTTCCTTCGACTTCTGAAACTTCCATGTCAAGCGTTTCGGCAATGGTTTTCAGACTACCACTTCCACCGATCGCTTTGAGCGCTTCCATGTAGCGACGTTCTTCAGGCCTCAAGCCTTGTTCGTCATAGCCGTTGAGTTTCAGAAGTTCTGAAACGTGATTGACTGTGATTGACAAGAGCGATTGGGCAACAGACATGTCATTGAGCTGGAGCGAGAACTCGTTGAGTGTACGCGGATTATCGCGGCAGTGCTCGACGAGTTTTTGAATCGCCGTCGGTTCTATTGTCAGACCGAGAATGGATGCTGATCTTTGTCCAATCTTTTCCATCTCTTCCGCCGAGTAGAAACCGAGTTCATACTTTGATCCGAACCGATTGCGGAAAGGCTCCAGCAACTTTGACGGATTCGTTGTCGCGCCAATGATAGTGACTGTTGGCGCCGGAACACTCGTCTTTGTTTGGTGACCTTTTCGTTTTTCAGTCAAAGGCAAGCGGCCGTCTTCCATCACACTGTAAAGAGTTTCTTGAGCGGCTTTGCTCATGCCGTGGATCTCATCAATGAAAACGACTGAACTTTTTTCCCATTGCAGAACTTCCTGTGTGATGTCAACCGGAGTTCGCAATTGCGATCCGACAAGCAAACGCGCTTTTGCCTTCAGCTCATTTGCGATCACAAGCGCGAGAGTTGTTTTGCCAAGTCCGCGCGGACCGCTCAAGAGAATGTGACGAAGCGGAACACTTTGCTTGCGCGCGGCAGTGATCGCGTTTGACATAAGACCTTTGAAGTCTTTGTGGCCGATGACATCATCGAACGATCCAGGACGAAGATTCTTTCGCGTGTCGCCTGTTGTAACTTCAATTGTTGCGATTGCATCTTCTCTGATGCGAGTTGCGAGTGCTTTTCGAATTGCAAGCGGGAGTCCTGTTTCATGAAGGTCTTCAGCTTGGATTGAAGCGGCAACTTGTTTAACACCAGCGCCTGCTTTGAGAATTTCTGCGGCTACTCGATCGGCCGCACCAGTTGGATCTTGATCCCCAATGGATTGAAAGTAGGGGAAAATGATCTCTGACTTAAGACTTGAGAGAGACATGTTTTCCTCACATTTTATGGAACTTCCCGCCTCCTTCTGGCTTAGAAGGCGCAGGACTTGGTTTTTTACGTGAAAACGAGAAAGAAGTCAAGAGGAGAAAGATCGTCTGAATCCTCTGTTCTTGACCGCCGTCGTGGGGCGACGTGGAAAACCAGTGTGAGTGGCGACGGCTTAGTCCTCGACTGCGTGAATCGACGATGTAAACCAAACGGTTGTGCTAGCAGTCTGCGGATGTCTGCGAACATAGGATTCAGACGATCTGGCAATTTTCTTTATGAATGTAAAAAAAGGGAAATGGAGTGGGGGAACAAAAAAGTCGTGATCGCAGAGGATCACGACAGTGAAGAGATTTTGCCGTACAGAAGTTTGCCGTACTTGATGTTGCCGTACTAGCGGCGGGACGGCGGTGCCGAGCGCCCGGGTCGCTTGACCGGCTTGACCAGCACGATTGGCTGACCAGTTGCCTTGAGCTTCTCGAGCTCGAGCGTGGCCTGCGACCAGTACTGGTCCTTCTCGTCGCCGAGCGCGGCATGGATCTGCTTGAGCCTTGCGTCCTGGGGACCGGGCTCTTCGGCGAGCACGAACTGGATGTGACACCATGCCAGCTCGCGCACCTCGGTTGAGACTTCGGCCCAGGCGTAGTTGCACTTCTGGCAGAACTGATCCTGCCCGATGAGATGGCATCCGTGAACCGGGCAGATCGCGAGTGCGAGGTCAGGCAACTCGCCAGCCTTGAAGAGCTCGGTCAGCTTGCTGTCGACCACGGTGTTGACGCCGATTTCGACACCCTGCTTGAGAAGCTGGAGGTTGCCGTACGATCGGTCCACGTCGACCGCGAGGGTCTGCTTGTCCGCGAACACGATGAACGGCTTGCCGCCCGATCGCTTGTTCAGCTCGCCGGTCACGTCATCGCGACCGAGAGGCTCGTAGACCCTGAGAAGGGGCTTGTCGCCGAAAGCTCCGACGTTGCCCATGGCAAATGCCAGGGCCTCGAACGTGCCTTCGACTCCGCCGATGTTGACTTCCGCCGTGCCAGGCTTGGCCGTCGGCTTTTCGTTGCTGTCGCCACCGCGCCAGACCTTGCTGATCGCGCGCGCGATTGCCGTTGGAACGCCTGCGCCAGCGATGTCCTCGAAGGACATCTCCTTTGCCCCTGCTGGCAATCCGCCACCGGCCTTTGCCAGAGCGGCGCAGACCTTGTCGCTGTCGACCTTCGATCCCTCTTCGAGTGATCCGTTGAATTCGGCCAGGAGCTTCCTGACCTCCTTGTCCCTGAACAGAGCCATGTGAACCTTCCTTTCCCCCTCTCGCTCTCGCTTTGGGGATTTGGAATTGAGGAACTTGTCCGGCCTTTCCGGATTTGCGACCCGAAATTACCAATAGGCGGTTTTTTTGTCAACCCCTAATTTTCCATCAGTTTCTTGAATTCCTCCACCATTGGCACTTGTTCTGATTCGAGTTTGTAGTGTTTGGCGATATAAACCGCTGTCCAATCAGCCAAAACAAGCGAGGAGAACATCTTTTCAAATGCTGTTTTGCCTCGAAGTTCGCTTATTTCTACTGGTAAACCGCGCTCGCGATAAAGTCGTTCAAGAATCGCCATGCGTTTTTGCACACGCGGATGGTCATTCTTATCTTTCAAAAATACAAAATGAAATTTATTACAAAGTTGTTTTGTTGCAGGTTGTGCATCAAATCCATTCATCTCATTGTGATTGAGTTCTGGCAGTACATTATAAAAAGCAGGAATTTTTCCAGTTTCGTTGAGTTTGATTTTCCAGTTATAAGCGATTGCGGAATTCTGACGTGATGAATAGATTATTGGAATTTTGTTAGTGAGTTTTTCGGCTAATGCTTTTCCAGGTTTTTCGTAAGCGTCTGGTTTGAGTGTTTGCGCGAGTCGAGAACTTTCTTGCAATCCTTTTTCATCACCCAAGATTTTCAAAAGCGCGCGCAAACTAAATCCAAGAGCACAGCGTGGTTGAATTCCTGTGTTTGGAAGTTGGATATATGGAAGACAATGTTTTTTGGCGAGCGTAATCAGTTTTCCACCAACCGCGATTACAACAACCGGAAGTTTTTTCTTTAACGCGATTTTGAGTCCATCAATTGTTTCTTCAGTGTTTCCAGAATACGAACTAGCGATCACTAAATTTTTTTTTGTAATCCGCGATGGCAGTCCATAATCTGAAACAATAGTCAGTGGAAGTTGCGGATTCCAAATCAAAGCAAGATCAGCCGCGAGATGTGATCCGCCCATACCGATCACATAGTAGTGATTAAATTTATTAAGATGTTTTGTCTGCTCGATAACCGGCTTGTAGGAAAATTGTTTATGAAAGTTTTTGATTGCGTCGGACATCATAGGGTAGGGTTAGTAGTAAAGTAGTAGAGTAGTAAAGGGTAAAGCAAATTTATTCGGAAAATTTTTCTCCTTGCCCTATTCTACTTTGCTACTCTGCTACTTTACTACTTATTTACTATTTACCTTGTGGATAATGTTTCGTAGTTTGTTGTCAATGATGATAAAATACAATCAATTGCACCACGGCTAAAGCCGTGGGCTACTAATTACTAACTACTAATTTATGAAAGACGGAAAATGTGGTGTGCATTGCGTTGCTTGGTGGCTTCTTTGGGTCGGTGGCATTAATTGGGGACTAGTTGGACTTTTTGACTGGAATCTTGTCGAAGTTATTTTCGGATCATGGGGTTGGCTTGTCAGACTAATTTACATCCTTGTCGGTTTGTCAGCGCTTGTTCTTCTCTTCAGCAAGAAGTGCAATAAGTGCAAGGCGTAAAACGCTTGACATGAGACGGCCCCAGTGGCCGTTTTATGATATACTTTTTCCGTATGAAAGTTATCCTACTTACGGATGTCAAAACTGTTGGAAAAGAAGGTGCGATTATTGATGTGTCAGACGGACACGCGCGCAATTTTCTTTTTCCACAAAATCTCGCGATTGCCGCAACTGTTGAAGCTCTTCGGAAAATAAAAGAGCGAGAAGAAGCCAAGAAAAAAGCGGCAGGTAAGGAACTTTCTGTTTCAGGAGACCTTGCTCAACAGTTGGATGGTTATGAATTGATTATGGAGCAAAAAGTAAATGATCAAGGAACATTTTATGGAGCAGTTACGGATCAGCAAATTGTAAGCGCGCTTAAACATGAAGGATTCAAACAGATTGATAAATCAATGATCAAACTTGATCATCCAATCAAGGAACCAGGAGAATTTGTGGTAAAGGTTTTGTTGCCTCATGGTTTTGAAGCGGAGGTCAAAATAATCGTTGAAGGAAAATAGATAACGGAGCATTGTCTCCGTTTTTACTTTTTATTATGTCGCACAAATATATTTTCGTTGTTGGCGGTGTTATGTCTGGTGTTGGAAAAGGAACGGTCACTGCCGCGCTTGGCCGAGTGCTTATAAGCAAAGGTTTCAAAGTGACGGCAATTAAAATTGATCCATACATCAATGTTGACGCCGGAACAATGAATCCTGTTGAGCATGGTGAAGTTTTTGTAACTGTTGATGGAGACGAGACTGATCAAGACATCGGAAATTACGAACGCTTTTTGAATACAAACATTCTTTCGGTAAATTACATGACTACCGGCCGCGTGTATCAATCAGTGATTCAACGCGAGCGTAATTTGGAATATGGAGGAAAAACAGTTCAGGTTGTGCCGCATGTGCCAAATGAAGTTATTGATCGGATTGAACGCGCCGCGCAACACGCGGAGGCGGATTTTGTTTTGATTGAAGTTGGTGGAACAGTTGGAGAATATGAGAACATTTTATTTTTGGAAGCCGCGCGTTTGATGCGCATGAAATATCCAGATCAAGTTCGAAGTATTTTGGTGAGTTACATGCCTGTTCCGGCCGCAGTTGGTGAAATGAAAACAAAACCAACACAACAAGCGGTTCGTATGATGATGGGAGCAGGACTTACACCGGATTTTGTTGTTGCGCGTTCCGCAATGAATATTGATAAACCGCGTATTGAAAAATTGGCGATGTTTAGTAATGTTCATGCTGATCACGTGATCGGGTCACCAGATGTTGATTCAATTTATAAAGTTCCTCTTTTGTTTGATGAACAGAAATTTGGAGATAAAGTTTTGTGGTCATTTGGAGTTCAGTCAAAGAAAAAAGGAGGAATGCGAAAATGGAAACAAATGGTTGGAAGAATTGAAAACGCAAACAACGAAGTAAAAATCGGAATTGTTGGAAAGTATTTCAGCACAGGCGATTTTACTTTGTCAGACGCTTATCTTTCAGTGATCGAAGCGATCAAACATGCGTCATGGGCGCAAGGAAAAAAACCAAAACTCGTGTGGTTGAATTCGGAAGAATACGAAAAGTCGCCATCCAATTTAAAAGAACTTTCGCAAATGGATGGGGTAGTGATTCCAGGCGGATTTGGTTCAAGAGGAGTAGAAGGGAAGATTCTTGCTATTCGATATTGCCGAGAAAAAAAAATTCCATATCTTGGATTGTGCTATGGAATGCAGTGCGCTGTGATTGAGTTTGCGCGAAACGTTGCTAAACTTAAAGGCGCGAACACAACAGAGATAAATGAGAAAACTCAATATCCAGTTATTCATCTTTTGCCGGGACAGGAAGAACATGTGAAAGACAAAAGCTATGGCGGAACGCTTCGACTTGGTTCATATGAATGCAAGTTGGTGGCTGGAACTGTTGCGCGAAAAGCATACGGTAAGGCGCTAATTGAAGAACGGCATCGACATCGTTACGAGTTAAATAATGAGTACCGTCAGAGATTGGAAAAGGCAGGGCTGGTTATTTCAGGCGTGAATCCTGATCAGGATTTGGTGGAGATTATTGAACTCAAAAACCATCCATTTTTTGTTGGTGTTCAATTTCATCCAGAATTTCAATCTCGTCCATTGAATCCACATCCTTTGTTTGTAAGTTTTATTAAGGCAACAACAAGTAGAAAAGTAGTAAAGTAGCAGAGAAGCAAAGGTTTAAGCAAAAATATTCTTAGTTTTTTATTTTTTTCATTTCCTTTTCTACTTTACTACTCTACTACTTTGCTACTATCTAGAAGTTTGACAAAACCGCGGTTTTGTGGTATATTATGGGCGGATAGTTCAATATTCAACAAATAAAAGGCCGACCATTGGCCAAGGAGGACTCGCATGAACGCGGTTCTTGAGACAGTTGTGCTTGCGTTCGCTTCGGTTGGTCTGTTTGCTCTAGGGCATTGGATCTTCCGTTGCGGATGGCAAGTGCTCTGGAAAGTGGTCGGCATACTGTTCGTTGTTTCGCTCTGGTGGGCCATGATCAATGGGCCGCTTCAGGGGCACTTCGGCGCCGACCATGGCGCGCTCACTGGCATTCTTGCGACTTTCGGGATCGTCATGGCAGTCACCATGGCGTTCAGGCGGTTTGCACACGGCTGGCAACCGTGGGCCATAACAGGGGCGGCACTCGTGCTCTTGCTCCTGATGTGGTTTCCGAGGTTCGACGCTCACAATTCAGTTCCGCGACAGTTGCCACCAACTCCGCAAGGAACCCGTCCGCAACCGACCAACTCCGGTGGAACGAGTCGAAACCACTCTCTTGAGTGCTCGGCTCTGTCCCCGGAAGGCCGACAAGCGGCCGGTTGTCCTTGAGAGGCGAACCCCATGCGCCTCTGGTTCCTCCTTCCCGCGCCGACCTCCCTCTAGGTCGGCGCACTTTAATTTATGCACATTCTCTTGACTATTTTTTGTATTACATGTATCTTTTTGGCGTTCTAACATATTGGTCTTCTAGGTCCTCTTGGTCCTCTTCGACCTCTATAACTTTATACATATATGGCCCATAAAAAAGCCGGCGGATCTACTGATCTTGGCCGCGATTCACAAGGACAACGTCTTGGCGTAAAAATCGCCGATGGTGAAACTGCTAAAGCAGGTCAGATTATTGTTCGACAACGTGGTACAAAAATTCATCCAGGAACAAATGTGAGCAAGGGTAAGGACGATACACTTTATGCCGCAGTTTCTGGGATTGTTTCATTTACAAAAAAACAAGCGCAAGATTTTCGAGGAGCATTGAAAAAGCGAACGTTCGCAAGCGTGAAGCAGAAGTAATTTAGAAAACACCTTTATCAAAAGGTGTTTTTTTGTTAGAATATTTTTATGAGTTCAGTAGAACAACAAATTGAAGAAGTATTGCGGCAGATTCGTCCAGCTTTGCAATCTGATGGTGGCGGAATTGAATTTGTGAAATTCGATCCTGAAACAGGAGTTGTTCATGTTCGCATGCAAGGCACGTGCGTTGATTGTCCGATGTTGCAGATCACACTCAAAAGCGGAATCGAAACAGCACTCAAAGAAGTAGTATCAGAAATTAAAGAAGTTGTGGCTGTATGAACATGAGTCGCACAACAAAACGCGCAAAACAATTCTTCAAATCGTTTTGCGAACTTTTAAAACAAAATGCATTTTCCCGTTGGACATCATTAATGTCTGTTTTGTTGTTCGCGGCTACTCTTGCTTTGCCGATCTGGAGAATTGTACCAATTGCTTCAGAGCAACCTTTTATTCCTCTTCATTATAATGTTTATTTTGGAGTTGATAGATTTGGTCCTTGGTACGCGATTTTTGTTTTACCGATTCTCGGTTTTATTTTTTTGATTATCAACGTCGCGCTTCAAGTTCACTTTGTGTCTCGTGAAAAAATTCTTACAAGATTTTTTGCAGTTAGCACTGTTATTCTTGAGTTGATTTTTCTTATTGCGATGTTTCTTATCATCCTTCTAAATATATGACCCTAGAGTCCTTTGAAATAGTTCGTGTTTTACTTCTTTCATCTCTTGCGTTCGTTGTTGCTTTTATTTGGGCTCCAGCTCTCACACGAGCTCTAAACAAATGGAAAGTCGCGAAAGCAATTCGTCCAGTCGCTGATGCTCCTGTGTTTGCAAAACTTCACGCAAAAAAACAGGGAACACCAACAATGGGTGGAATTTTAATTTGGGTGACAGTTTTGTTTCTCGCTGTTTTTTTATCAGCCGTTGTTCCATATCTACCCGTTGATTCAATGTTTGCTCGACTAAATTTTTTATCACGTTCTCAAACTCTTCTTCCACTTGGCGCGCTTGTAGCGTCAGCGATTGTTGGTTTTGTTGACGATTATTTTAACGCTCGTGGCATTGGTCCAAAAGGCGGAGGTTTGCGAATGCGCCATCGTCTGTTAATTTACACAGCGATTGCCGTGATCGGCGCGTGGTGGTTTAGTTACAAACTTGATTGGGATTTATTGCATGTTCCGTTTTTTGGAGATTTTAATATCGGGCTTTGGTATATCCCGTTTTTTATTTTTGTGATTGTGGCAACGTCTTTTTCCGTTAACGAAACAGATGGGCTTGATGGTTTGGCAGGTGGGACGCTTCTTATGTCATTTGGTGCATTTGCGATTATTGCTTTTGCTCAAGGTAAATATGACCTTGCGGTTTTTTGTGGAGTGATTCTTGGCGCACTACTTGCGTTTCTGTGGTTCAACATTCACCCAGCAAAATTTTTCATGGGTGACACTGGAGCAATGTCTCTTGGTGTCACGCTTGGAATAGTTGCAATGCTCACAAATGCCGCGCTTCTTCTTCCAGTGATTGGATTTGTTTTTTTAATTGAATCACTGTCAGTTCTCGTACAAGTCAGTTGGCGCAAAATTTTCAAAAAGAAACTCTTTCAATCCTCGCCGTTTCATCATCATCTTGAGGCTGTTGGTTGGCCTGAACCTCAAATTGTCATGCGTCTTTGGGTTGTATCAATGGTTACTGCGGCGATTGGAGTTTCATTGGCGCTTTTGGACGC
>JAGVFR010000008.1 GCA_020057555.1 bacterium
GAACATAGACAGCTCCAGCTCCGGAGCCTTCGTCATCGTCACCTGGTGCTCCGATCCCTAGATCATCTATTCCGTCATCGTTGACGTCTCCGACTCCAGATACTCGCCAACCAGCGTTATCATTGTTGATCTCGCCAGTTAACTTGCTGTCAGCGTTTGCCAAACTGATTGTTCCGATCAGCTCACAACTATCCAGCGAGTTGTTGCAGTTGTCGTCCAAGCCGTTGTTGCATGTTTCTTCAACAGATGGATTGATCGCGAACAACTCATCGTCACAGTCGTCAGCGTTTTTTACGTATCCGTCGAGGACTTCAACACAGGATGTTGTTGAATCTTCCTCGTTGCCGAATCCGTCTTCATCTATGTCGTGATACCACGTGAAGTATTCTGCGTCAGCGTCCGTTATTCCATCACAGTCGTTGTCAATTTTATCTTGACAGGTTTCTGTGACATTCGGATTTATTTTGCTGTTTGAATCGTCACAGTCGTTGTTTGAAGAAACAAACTTGTTCGGCTGAACGCACGCGAAGATTGATATAGGTTGATTTCCTGATCCGTCTTCATCTTCGTCAGCAAACCAGAGTTTCGCGTTTTCAGCATTATCTGTTATCCCGTCGCAGTCCTGATCTATTTTGTCGTCGCAGATTTCAAGTGCTTCAGGATATGTCGCGACATTATCATCGTCGCAGTCGTCGTCTGTGAGGATGTATCCGTTCGGCTGTTTGCAGTTGTCTTTAAAGACATTCACATTTCCGTGTTTGTCCTCGTCCTTATCTCGATACCAGCGAACAGAAAGATTTTCATCTGTTTCACTATCGCAGTCGTTATCGAACAGGTCGCAGACTTCTGTGGCACCAGGATACACTGTGTCGTTGTTGTCGTCACAATCGTCAGATACTGCGATGTATCCGACAGGTTTGGAACATTCATCGAGAAAATCGTTTAGACTTCCGAATTTGTCCTCGTCTTTGTCGCGATACCAGCGAGGAGTGATCTCTTCGTCTGTCTTGTTGTCGCAGTCGTTATCGAACAGGTCGCAAGTTTCAGTAGCGTCAGGATAGATTTTGTCATTGCTGTCATTGCAATCGCCGGTTTTTTCGACAAACCCTTTGCTTTTTTGACAGTCGAGCTTTGATTCTTTCGACCCATATCCGTCTCCGTCGAGATCGCGATAGAACGTGAGTTTTGAAATGTTTGGATCGTTAGGATCACAGTCATCCGTGTTTGGCACGCCGTCGTTGTCAAGATCCAAGCGTCTTTCAAACTGTTTGTCAGAAATGAATGGCGAGAGTTTGTCACAGCCAAATGCTACGACAAGTGTGCACGTAATCGCGAGTGTTTTGACAAAGTGCGACATGACTTAACTCCTGCGGTTTTTCCGCTTTTAGTGCAGGTTCAGTTGTGAAGGGCTGACACCATACTCTGTCGTAAATAGAGGTTTTTGTCAACTTTCTTCTTGCATTTCGCGCGCTTTTTCAATAAGATAGTTTGGTGAATATGGCCAAAATTGAAATTCCAAAAGTTTACGAAGCAAAGCAATACGAGGATAAGATTTACTCCGCATGGGAAAAGAGCGGGTTTTTTAATCCAGACAATTTGAAGGGAGACCCCTTTGCTATCATGATGCCTCCGCCAAACGTGACCGGTGTTTTGCATTTGGGACACGCGCTTGAGAACGCGCTTATGGATTGTATGGCGCGGTATCAGCGCATGCGTGGAAGAAAAGTTTTGCTTGTTCCAGGAACAGATCACGCGGCTTTGCCAACACAGGCGAAAGTTGAAAAGATGTTGATGGAAAAAGGAATGCAGAATCCTCGTAAGGAACTTGGACGAGAAAAACTTGTTGAAAAGATTCGAGAATTTGCCGAAGAGTCTCGCATCACGATTTTAAGTCAAATAAAAAAAATGGGAACGAGTTGCGATTGGTCGAGGCTTGCTTATACATTTGATGAATCCCGCAACCGCGCTGTTAATGAATTATTTTGTCGTTTATATAAAGACGGACTGATTTATCGCGGATACCGCGTTGTCAACTGGTCTGTAAAAGGGCAGTCAACTTCTTCTGATGATGAAATTATTTTTGTTGAGCGTCCAGCAAAATTATATACATTTAAGTATAGTTCTGATTTTCCTATTGCGATTGCAACAACACGTCCTGAAACAAAACTTGGAGACACGGCAGTTGCTGTTCATCCATCTGACGCAAGATATTCTTCTTACATCGGGCAGGTTTTGACAGTTGATGTTGGCGCGGCAAAACCTCTTCAAATTAAAATAATTGCTGATGAACAAGTGGATCCAGAGTTTGGAACAGGCGCGCTTGGTGTGACTCCTGCGCACAGCGCTGTTGACTTTGCGATGTATGAAAAACAAAAATCAAAAGGAGAACCAATTGATTTGATTCCTGTGATTGGGCCAGATGGAAAGATGACAAAAGAAGCTGGCGAACAGTATGCCGGGCTTTCTGTTGAAGATGCGCGAGCAAAATTTGTGTTGTGGCTTAGAAAACAAAATTTGTTAATGAATGAGGAAGACATCACGCAAAACGTAGGAACATCAGATCGTTATGGCGATGTTATTGAATCACTTCCAATGACGCAATGGTGGCTTGATGTAAAAAAAGAAATTCCTTCCAAAGGAAAAAGTCTTTGCGATTTAATGCGCGAAGCAGTTACAACAGGACTTGATGGAGATTCTTCAAAAAAAGTTATTCTTACTCCAGATCGTTTTACAAAACTCTATCTTGATCGAGTAGATCATTTGCGAGATTGGTGTTTGTCGCGCCAAATTTGGTGGGGCCACCGTATTCCAGTTTGGTACAGAGGTGATGAAATTTTCGTCGGAATTGAACCACCAACAGGCGAAGGCTGGGAACAAGATTCAGATACTTTGGACACTTGGTTTAGTTCTGGATCATGGACATTCTCAACACTTGGATGGCCGGAAAAAACAAAAGATCTTAAAACATTTCACCCAACACAATGGATTCAAATGGGATACGAGATTTTGTATTTGTGGCTAATGAGAATGGTTCTCATGAGCGCATACGCGCTTGATGAGATTCCTTTTAAGGATGCTTACATTCACGGAATGTTGCGCGATCAACATGGCGAAAAATTTTCAAAATCAATGGGAAACGGAATTGATCCTATTGAGGTGATTGATCAATATGGAAGCGACGCTCTTCGCATTAGTCTGCTTATTGGAATTTCTCCAGGAAATGATTCACGTTATTATACAGAAAAAATAGAGAGCGGACGAAATTTTGTAAATAAATTGTGGAATATTTCGCGATTTGTTTTGACTAGCACAGACATGTTATCCCCTGAGCTTGTCGAAGGGGTAAAGTCACAAACTTTGGCGGATCGTTGGATTTTTTCACGTTTTGCAACAGTTACAAAAGAAGTTACAGATCATCTTGAAAAATACGAATTTTCTCAAGCTGGAGAAAAGTTGCGAGATTTTACATGGAACGAATTTGCTGATTGGTATTTGGAGATCGCAAAGATTCAGTTCCAAGACACCAACTACCAACTACCAACTATCAACTGCTTACATTTTCTTCTCCGTAACCTTCTTATTCTCTGGCATCCGTTCATGTCGTTTGTAACAGAAGTGATTTGGAAAAATCTCTCACAAGATTTGTTGATTGTACAACCATGGCCAAGTGAAAAGTTGAAGTACATTGACTCAAATGCGGAACAGGATTTTTCGCGTGTGCAACAGCTTATCATTAGTATCCGAAACATTCGAGCACAATATAAAGTTCGTCCAGATAAAAAAGTTGATATCAGATTGCAGTCAAGCGACAAAAAAGTTCGGCAACTGCTACAAGAAAATATCACAATAATCAAAACACTAGCGCGAGTGAACGATATTGAAATCACAAATGAGATTGCTGAACCACAGTCTGGATGCGCGCTTGTTGCACTTGAAAAAATTATAATTCACGTGATGCTTCCAAATGAGGATTTGGAATCCGAAAGAGAAAGAATCGAAAAAGAATGTCAAAATCTTGAGGTTTATATTCAAACCACAGAAACAAAATTAGAAAATAAAGAATTTGTTTCCAAAGCGCCTGTGCATATAGTTGAAACCATGCAATCCAAATTGCAAGAAGCAAAAGAGAAATTTGAAACGATATGTATTCAATCCAAAAAGTAAAACAACAAATTATTCAGGAATTGAAAAAGGCGGTTGGCAGTGGTTTTTCGCCTTCCATTGAAGATTTTACATTTCCACCTGAACCAAGTTTGGGTGATATTACGTTTTCTTGTTTTTCTCTTGCCAAAAGTTTGAATAGAAATCCAAATGAAATTGCAACTGAAATTGCGGTGAAAATTGGTCCAAAGGAATTTATTTCTGAAGCGCGCGCTGTTGGTCCGTATGTAAATTTTATTTTTTCAACAGAGTTTGGAACTGAAGTTCTTTCTGAAATTTGCGATCAGGAAGAAACATATGGCCGATCAAAAGTAGGAGAAAAAAAACGTATAATGGTTGAATACGCAAATCTTAATACTCACAAAGACATTCACATTGGTCATTTGAGAAATCTTTTTTTGGGTCAGACACTTGTGAATGTTTTGAATGCAAACGGGTATGACGTGATTCCAGTTGCATACATCAACGATCTTGGCGCGCATGTTGCAAAATCTGTTTGGGCAATCAACCGGTTTCATAAAGACGAAGAAGTTCCAAAAGATCAACGAATTGATTTTTTGCGAAACGTATATATTGAAGCAACAAAAGCTGTTGAAGAAAATCCAGCGTACAAAGAAGAAATCGCCGCGGTGTTTAGAGATTTGGAAGAACAACGAGGGGACGAAGTTAAACTCTGGAAAGAAACATGGCAATGGTCGGTTGATTTTTTGGAAGAGGTTTACGCAGAGCTCAATATCAAACTCGATAAATGGTATTTTGAAAGTGATCTAATTAGAAAGTCTCGAAAAATTATTGATGACTTAATAAAAAAGGGAATCGTTGTTCAGTCCGAAGGCGCATGGATTGTTGATTTGGAGGAAGAAAAATTAGGAGTCAATCTTCTTGTGAAGTCTGATGGAACACTTCTTTATAATGCAAAAGACCTCGGTCTCGCGCTTAAAAAAGAAGAGGATTATCATCCGACCCGCTCGGTTTATGTTGTTGACGCACGTCAGTCACATGCACTTCAACAATTGTTTGCGACACTTTGCAAAATGGGATTTGCGCGAGAACTTCAGCATCTTTCGTTTGAGTTTGTTACAACCGCAGATGGAGCAATGGCGTCTCGAACAGGAAATGTGATTCGCTACGAAACTTTTCGTGATCGTTTAATCAATCAAGCGCGACACGGAACACGTGAGCGACATCCTGATTGGAATGAAAAACAAATCGAGCAAACGTCTCGCACGATTGCGTTTGCGGCAATGCGTTTTGGAATGCTCAAACAAGATGTTGAGAAAAAAATTGTTTTTGATTTTGATGAAGCGCTTTCGTTTGATGGTTTTAGCGGACCGTACTTGCTTTACATGTATGCGCGTATACAAAGTTTGTTTGACAAGGCCGGAAAAGTAAAACCGCAGTACGATGCAAAGCGTCTTACTCACCCACTTGAACATCAACTGGTCACACAACTTGCTTTGTATCCAGAAGTTTTATTTGGGATCAGTCAGACTTCTAAGTTAAGTTTGCTTGCGCGATACTTGTTTGATTTGTGTCAGATTTTTTCTCACTATTACAATGAGGTTCCTGTGCTTAAGTCAGAGGATTCATTGCGATCCGCGCGTTTGGGTTTAATTCGAAGTGTTGAGCAGGTGCTCAAAAATGGTTTGGGGTTAATGGAAATAGGAATTATTGATGAAATGTGAAGAACTTGCTCATATGCTAGGGATGTTTTAAGATCACTTCACCTATATGTTTCGAGCTAAACCAGAACAATCTATGACACAGCAATCCAGCAATGAAACAATCATTGCACAAGGAGTAAAAGTTGAGGGGGATTTTCATTCGCAAGGAGATGTTGTAATTGATGGGGAAGTAAGTGGCTCCATTGAAACAACTCAAGCTCTCATAATTGGAGAGAGCGCACGTATCAAAGCAGATGTGATAGCAAAAAACGCTGTTGTCGCAGGAGAAGTTAAAGGTAATATTCGTGCAAGCGATCGACTTGAGCTTTTGGCAACATCGGTTGTTGAAGGTGATGTTGAGACAGCCAACCTGTCCATTGCGTCAGGCGCGCGAGTAAACGGTAAGATCACAATGGGGGAAGTGGAAAAAGCAGAATAATTTTTTTAGAAATGTCATCTCGAGCGAAGCCGAGAGATCTTTTTTCATGTATTGCTATTTATACGACGAATTTATTCAAGGGAACAAACGGTACGAACGAGAACTTCTTGATATAGAAAACCGTTTGACAGACCTCGGCATTGCCGGGAAGATTTCGCGTTTAGCACTATTTCGAAATGCAGAAGAGATGATTCGCGATGAAATTGATCGCGGCGTTAAAACAGTTGTTGTTCTTGGAAATGACGACACAATAAGAAAAGTGCTTGATGTGATTTCAGAAAGCAAGATTGTGCTCGGACTTATTCCGATTGGACCAAAAAATGAATTAGCAAGACTTTTGGGAATTCCAAATGGAGTTGAAGCATGTGATGTTTTGTCTGCGCGTCGGATTGAACAGATCGATGTCGGGACAATCAATGGACGAAAGTTCATCACTGGTGTTCGTGTTCCGGATTTTAGAGCAGAACTAATGTGCAACGATGGAAAATATCGTGTTGTTCCAACCTCGCGCGCTGATTTAGAGATTCAAAATTTGGCAGATGTGTGTAACCCATGCGATGGAATGTTGAGCGCGAACATTCACTCATCTGTTCGTAAAGGTTGGGGACCGTTCGCGCGTCATGAACAGACAAACAGTGTTTTGCCATTCCAGTTTTTAGCTATTAGAAGTGATAAGCCGATTTCGCTTTATGCTGATGGAGAGGAAATGCAGGGAACGAGGTTTGATATAGGAATTGAGGCGATGATTCTGAAGGTGATAACTGGAAAGAGTCGAGTGTTTATATGATCATACAAACCTTTTGTTCTCATTTATTCAACCATCGTTTTGTGCCATAGAGACAGACGGAACTCCTTTTTCTTGGCCTTCATACAGAACTAACGGCAGAAAAAGTGTCCCGTAACTGTCTCTTGTGTACCTAAAGTTGTTGACTGATTGGCTTAAGGCTAGAGAGGAAGGTTTATACGATCAATTCAGAGTTTGAAATGAGTTATATTGGACGTTTAGCTCAGCTGGTTAGAGCGTCTCGTTTACACCGAGAAGGTCGCAGGTTCGAATCCTGCAACGTCCACCACCAACAAAAACACACCAAAATTTTGGTGTGTTTTTGTTGGTGCGCGGAAGAGGAGTCGGCCGCGCCTCTCGCCGTTGCAACGGCTCGGGCTGGCCACCGCCTCACCATCCCGCCTGCTGGCGGTATATGGTTCCGGCGTTCTCGTCCTCACGCGAGCCAAACTATTGGCTCGCTTCCCGCTTAAACATAAAAACCGCTCTTATGAGCGGTTTTTATGTTGGTGCCCATTGTTTGAAAATGCGCGAACCTTTTTTGAATGAAAAATCAGCGACATTTCTTAAACTTATTTTATCAAAATTTTTAGAAAACACCATAA
>JAGVFR010000001.1 GCA_020057555.1 bacterium
ACATTGCCTGTCTCATCCGCGAACATTTCTCGGATAAGGAGATTGAAGCCATGGGTCTCTGGTGGATCGTCGCCATGCACGAACCCATCGAAGATTCTGGTGGCATTCCGCGCCTCCTCACGGCGGATCGTGACGGTGGCGGTCGTTGGCTCGATGCGTGCCGCGACGATCCTGGCGGCGGGTGGAATCGTGAGGACGGGTTCGCGTTCCTTGCCCCGCAAGTGCCTTAGTACTCGGTTCTCTGAACCTTGTGCGTCTGGCACTTTGTTCCTTAGCCCTTTGTTCTTACTCTGTGTGTGTCTTCATACAGAGTTTTTTTTATAATGCATTTGACACGCTCAAACTTGGTAAATACAAACATTACAAAGGAAAAAATTTTGAAAATTTCTTTGTGCTTCATATTTATCATTTTAAGATTTTTCATCCACTTGCGCCAATTATTGTTTTCTTTTAGACTTATCGCCGTATGCAAACATGGAAAATTAAGAGAAAGTCAGTTAATAAAACTAAAAAACCTTGGGCAAGACGAATTATTGGTGTGCTAATGATTATTTTAACCTTTGTATTTGCAGGTTATGATTTTCCGCAGTTGTGGAATCAATCAGTACACGCTGTTAATCTTGATGGAATAAAAATAGCCGAAACACCATTTCGCCTTGGTCTTGATCTTCAAGGTGGAACACACCTTGTTTACGAGGCTGACATGACGCAGATTCCAGATTTGGAAAGAACTAACGCGCTTGAAGGTGTAAAAAATGTAATCGAGCGTCGTGTGAACGCGTTTGGAGTTTCAGAACCTGTTGTTCAAACAATATCAACCGGCGGAACTTATCGTTTGGTCATTGAACTCGCTGGCATCCAAGACGTAACACAAGCGATCAATCAAATCGGCAAAACACCAGTTCTTGAATTTAAGGAGCCAGTAAAAGAGCCCGGACGTGCTTTAACAAATGATGAGCAATTACAATTGAAAGAAAAACAAACACAAGATCGAGCAACTGCGAAAGTTGTTTTGGATCGAGCGATTGCTGGTGAAGATTTTGACAAACTTATTTCAGAAAACAGCAGAGTTCCGCTTGCAAAATCAACTATCGCGAATATTACCGCAGACTCTGCATATTCTGATTATTTTATTTTGACCAATCAAAAGAAATTAAAAGCAGGTCAAATTTACGGCTCGCTTTTGGAAAACGAAGAAGGCATTAGCATCTTCCGAGTTGAAAACATCGGTGAAACAAAAGAAATGATGCTTTCTCACACTCTTGTTTGTTACGAAGGCAAGGCTCGATGTGAAAATCCAATTCCTGAAATTGAGGCAACAATCAAAATTCAAAATCTAAAAAAATCAGCGACTCAGGAGAATTTTGAGACTCTTGAAGGAGCGCAAGATCTTGGATGGGCAACACCTGATAAATACGTTGAAGCTTTCGCGCTCACGGCTCTAGCAACTCCTGTTGGTGGAATTTCAGATGTTGTTGAATCCGAATTTGGTTTTCATTTGATTTACAAACGCGACGAACGTCAAGTTTCTGCGGTGACTGTTAAGCGTATTGTGATGCCGTTCACAACAGAAGCTGACATTGTTCCAAGTTCACCTTGGAAAAACACAGCTCTTTCCGGCAAACAACTCAAGCGTTCGTCTGTTCAATTTGATCAAAATTCGGGAGCAGCAAATGTTCTGCTCGAGTTCAATGATGAAGGTTCTGATTTGTTTGGAAAATTAACTGAAGCTCATGTTGGTGAGCCTATTGCGATTTTTCTTGATGGTGTAATTATATCTGCTCCAACTGTTCAACAAGCTATTTTTGGCGGTCAAGCAGTGATAACAGGAGACTTCACAGTTGATGAAGCTCGTTTGCTCGCGCAAAATTTGAATGCCGGAGCTTTGCCGGTTCCGATCAATTTGCTTTCACAGCAAACAGTCGGGCCAACGCTTGGTTCTGTTTCTCTTGCGAAGAGTATAAACGCAGGAATTATAGGATTAATTCTTGTCGGACTTTTCATGCTTGCTTTTTATCGCCTGCCAGGAATCATCGCGACTCTCGCGCTTTTGTTCTTTGCAGTTATCAACCTTGCCGCGTATAGATTTTTTGATGTGACAATTACTCTTGCTGGAATTGCCGGATTTGTTTTGTCGATCGGTATGGCAGTTGATGCGAACGTTCTAATTTTTGAACGTTTAAAAGAAGAGCTTCGCGCTGGACGAGATTTTGGATCCGCAATTGACGAAGCTTTTACGCGCGCATGGACATCAATTCGCGATGGAAACTTAACAACACTTATTGCGGCCGCTGTGTTGTATTGGTTTAGTTCAAGTTTTATTCGCGGTTTTGCGCTTACACTTGCGATTGGAGTTATTTTGAGCATGTTTAGCGCGATTATGGTGAGTCGCGTGTATCTTAAAAATGTTCTCGCATGGAAGTGGGCGCGCAGGTACTCATTTTTCTGTGTAAAAAAACCAAATGTATGAAATTACATGTCATAAAAAATCAAAATATCTGGCTTTCATTTTCCGCTTTCCTTATTCTTGCGAGCATTATTCTTGTTATTTATCCTGGTTTGAAGTACGGAGTGGATTTTACTGGCGGAAGTTTAATTGAGATCGCTTTTGATCAACCAGTTAGCGTTGGCGCTTTGCGACAAACACTTGATGAGTCCGGATACAAAGACGCAACAATTCAAACAACTGGTGAAAAAGGATATTTGATTCGCACGCAAGCTCTTTCAGAAGAAGAACATCAGTCGGTTTTGAATTCAACAAAAACAGCGCACGGAAATTTTACTGAAATGAGTTTTGAATCTGTTGGACCAATCATTGGAAGCGAGCTTAGTCGCACGGCAACAATCGGTGTTATCTTAACGCTTATATTGATAGGACTTTACGTTGCATGGGCGTTTCGTAAAGTTTCAGAACCAGTCGCCTCATGGAAATATGCTTCTATTACTGTATTTACCGCTTTTCACGACGTGATTGTTATGCTTGGAGCGTTCGCGCTTTTTGGTGTCTGGTTCGGATGGGAAGTAGGCGCGGCAATTGTGGCCGCGGCTTTAACAGTTCTTGGTTATTCTATCAATGACACAATCGTTGTTCTTGATCGTACTAGAGAGAACCTTTTGCATCGCACAGGAGCTTCTTTGTCAGAAACAGTTGAAGCGAGCATTCAACAAACGCTTCTTCGTTCGCTTAACACAAGTTTAACAACTATTCTCGCTTTGCTAGCAATTTTTCTTTTTGGTGGTGATAGCACGCGTCCTTTCGCGCTTGCGTTGATAATTGGAATCGCAGTTGGAACATATTCATCTATATTTGTGGCAAGTCCATTGTTGATTGTTTGGGAGAAAATGAAGAAAAGAAGCTGAAGAAGTTGGAGAAGCTGAAGAAGTTGTAGAATAACAGGCGACATTCGCTTGTTCTTTTGATATAATAAAGTTTGAAGGATATGCTATCTCTTTTTGCGATTCCGATCGTTCAACAAACAGTTCAAACTTCTACGGTTGCTTTTTCGTTCTTCGAGCGTCCGATTGACGTTATTCTTTTTGATTTTTTAATTTGGTTTGGATGGATTCCAATTGCGATTACTCTTGGTTGGGGGTTTGTAATGATGTGGCAAAATTATCGTCAAGGTGAATGGTCAAAGACTTTGAAATTTGTTTTGTTAGCGATTGATGTTCCAACAATGACAGAACAAACGCCAAAAGCTTTGGAAAATTTATTTTCGAGTTTATATGGAGCAAAATCAAGTCTAACATGGAAAGAATTATGGATTGTTGGAAAATACCACCCAAGTTTTTCTTTTGAGATTATTTCGGCTGAAGGATACATACAATTTCTTGTTCGAACACAAACTCGTTTTCGCGACATGATCGAAGCAGGTATTTACGCGCATTATCCAGACGCTGAAATTTCAGAGGTTGAAGATTATGCTACGAAATTTCCAAATGTTTTTCCTGACAAAGAATATGAAATGTGGGGAGGGGAATTTAAATTGGCAAAACCTTCAATGTATCCAATCCGGACATATATTGAGTTTGAAGATAAAGTAACTGGTGAAATTAAAGATCCTCTTGGACACACACTTGAGCAACTTGCAAAAATGAGGCCAGGAGAACATTTTTGGTTTCAGATGATCATTCAACCATCAACGAATGATTGGATTAAAGAAGGAATGACCCGATTGAATAAACTTTACGGAAAAACAGAGCAAGCTAAAAAGAGCGCGATTGTTTCCTCAATTGAATCTGTTGTTTCATGGCCGATTGGTGTGATTGCAAATGCGACAGGGACTGATCTTGGCGGTTTGTTTGGTATTACAGAAGAAGCAAAAAAAGAGCCTTATGTTTTACTGCCTTTGCAAGAAACAAAAGAGGCAGATGCTTTGTATAAAAAACTTTCAAAAGTCGGAATGGGAACAAAAATTCGGATTCTTTATGTTGCAAAAAAGAATGCGTTTGTAAAAGTCGAGAGAACTGGCATGGTTAAAGGAATTTTGAATCAATACTCCGATCTTGCGTTAAACAAGTTTGAACTTTTTATTCCTCAAGTTCCTAAAGATGATTATTTTTGGATGCGATGGGTTTATACAAAAAAACAACATACGCTCATGAAAGCGTACCAAAATCGTAGCTGGGGGATTGGAGCTGATCCATCTTTTTTGAACGTTGAGGAAATAGCTTCGCTTTGGCACTTCCCAACATTTGGATTTAAGGCGCCTTTGGTTAAGAAGGCTGAAGCTCGACGCGCAGAGCCTCCTGTTGGTCTTCCAATTACGTTTGAAGAAGATACTTTGGCAATTGGAAGAGAAGAAAAGGAAGAAAGAGAAGAAAAGGAAGAAAGAGAAGAAAAGGAAGAAAGAGAAGAAATATCTGATACGATCGGAACTGCTGAAGTTCCTATTGTTAAACCGCCAACAACTAAAAATGAGGATTTTGTTCCACCGAATTTACCTGTTTAGTTTTATCCTCACACACTCACCCCTTTTCTCCTCGCCCCTTTTTCTATATGTCCCACAACCACGATCACGAAAACGAAGTCACATACTTTGCTAAAACAAACTTTAGAAACTCAATGACAAAGTTTGGCATCAAGACTGACGATAGGCGTCGTCATGTTTATGTGATTGGAAAAACAGGCATGGGAAAAACAACTTTGCTTGAAAATTTTATTTTATCTGATATTTACGCAGGACATGGTTGTTGTTATGTTGATCCGCACGGAGACACGGCAGAAAAATTGATTGATTACATTCCAAGCTGGAGAATAAACGATGTAATTTATTTCAACCCATCAGATGTTGATTATCCGATTGGTTTTAACATTTTGGAAGCAGTAAGTGAACGACACAAACATTTGGTCGCTAGCGGAATGATGGGTGTTTTCAAAAAGATTTGGGAAAACATGTGGTCTTCACGAATGGAATATATTTTGAATAACACTATCCTGGCTCTTCTTGATAATCCTGGACAAACCTTGCTTGGAATCAACCGTATGCTTTCAGAAGAGGAATTCAGAAATCGGATTGTCGGAAATGTCACAGATCCAGTTGTAAAACAATTTTGGTTGAAAGAATTTGCTTCATATAACGACAAATATGCCCAAGAAGCTGTTGCGCCTATCCAAAATAAAATTGGTCAATTTTTGTCAGCGTCTGTAATTCGAAACATTGTCGCTCAAGTTAAATCAACGATTCATATTCGCGAGATAATGGATTCTGAAAAGATATTTATTATCAACCTTTCAAAGGGTCGAATCGGTGAAGACAATTCTCGTTTGCTTGGTGGACTTTTAATTACCAAATTGCAATTAGCCGCAATGGAACGTGTTGATGTCCCTGAAAATGATCGAAAAGATTTTTATCTGTACGTTGATGAGTTTCAAAATTTTGCTGTTGAGTCGTTTGCTGGAATTCTTTCCGAAGCTCGCAAGTACCGTTTGTGTTTGACAATGGCGCATCAATACATTGCTCAACTTACAGACGAGGTTCGAGAAGCTGTATTTGGAAACGTAGGAACGATCATCTCATATCGTGTTGGTTCTCCGGATGGTTTGTATATGGAAAAAGAATTTGCGCCTCGTTTCATGCCAGAAGATATTATCAATCTTCCAAAATACAACGTTTATTTGAAATTGTTGATTGATGGTGTTTCAAGTCAACCGTTTTCCGCGATTACTTTGCCGCCGATTTCTAAGCGCACAGATTCTGCCGATCGTGTCATCAAAGTATCGCGTGAACGTTTTGCAAATCCACGAAAAGAAATTGAAGAAAAGATTTTGCAATGGAGTGGAATGGAAAACGCGGACATGGACACACTGCTTAAAGAAGCAGAAGAAAAAAAGAAAATGGCAAAGACGGCGCGAAAGCCTCGTTTTGAATATAATTGCACACGGTGTAACAAACAAATTATCTTGGCGGTTGAACTCGATCGTTCTCGACCGATCTATTGCGAGGAGTGTATAGAAATTGTTAGAGAGGAACGAAAACATGGAAAATCAAAACGGCCAGAAGTTCATGTAAAACCAGAACTTCCACCACGGCCATCTGAAGGTACAGTTGTTGAGCGTGTGGCAACCGAAACACCGATGAGTTTGGATCGGTTGAATGTGAAAAGTGAGAAGACCCAGACGACTGAAAGGACCAAGATGACCGAGAGGGAAAACGATTTATCGCCTGAGCCTGTCGAAGGCAGTAATTTAACTCCTGCTCAAGCTAAAGATGATTGGTTGTCTAATGAGATTAAAAAACCAAATGCACATGTTGCAAGTATTGCACCTCAACAAACAACAACAGCCGCGGGTTTTATCCAGCGTCAAAATACACAAGGCGAAAATAATAATAAACGAAAACGAAATAGAAAAAAGAAGCAAAACGTTCCACTTCCCAATGGGGACAACAGGGGATCGTCGGTAGCTCCGCAAATTGTTTCTCCGTCATCTATTCCACAAAAAAATACAGGGACACTCAAACCAGGACAAACAATAAAGTTTGATTGACAAAAAAAGAAGTAGTAGGTAGTAAGTAGCAGGTAGTAGGTAAATACGTTGAAAGAAGATACTTACTACTTAGTACTTGCTACTTTTTTATGCACTCCTACGAACTTCGCGATCCAATTCATCATCGCATTTCATTTAACGAATTTGAACGGACGATCATTGATCATCCGTTTTTTCAGCGTTTGCGATTCATTAGCCAACTTGGCATGATGCATTCCTACGTATATCCAGGCGGAGTTCACGATAGGTTTATACATTCGATTGGGACAATGCATGTTGCAGGACGATTATTCGATCATTTATTTTTTGATTCTTCAGAGCTTCAATCAAATTTGTCCGCAGAAGAAATGAAAGAACTTCGTTCTCGTGTTCGCGTTGCCGGACTTTTGCATGATATTGGTCATGGACCATTTTCTCATGCGTCTGAATTTGTTTTTCCATTACTCGAAACTTTTCCTCTCGATTGGTCTTGGTGGAAACAAAAACAAAATCGTAAAGCAATTCACGAAGATTACAGCATACTTTTAATACAAACACTTGTTCACGAAAATATTTTGGAAAAATCGTTTGCTCAAGATGTTGCGTCAATTATTCACAAAGATATTTTGCCGTCAGAATATTTAGACAAACTTTCAAATCGTATTCCAGGACTCGGTCGAGTTCTAAAGGGTCTTATTTCTGGCGAAGCTGATGCTGATCGAATGGATTATCTTTTGCGTGATAGTTATTTTTGTGGAGTCGCGTATGGAAATTATGATCTTGATTGGTTGATCTCATCGCTCGGTGTTGCACAATACGAAAGACAATTGATAATGACTCTTTCTGAAAATGGAGTTCGCGCGTATGAAGACATGCTGCTTGCTCGTTATCACATGATCGATCAAGTTTATTATCACAAAACAAAAGCAGGGTTTGCGCATTATTTGGAAGAAGCGATTCAAACCAAAGAAATTCCACTTGCGATTCCTACTGATCCGTATTTGTACACACAGTTGCGCGACGGAGCATTAATTGAACAGATTTTTGAGTCAGCAAAAAATCCGAAAAATTATTGGTCAGAACATATCGTAAAACGAATTCCAGCAAAACGGATTTTACGTTTACAAAAAAATAAACCGGAAGATCATGATATTCTTTTAAAGCTGATTAATTTTTGTGAGAAAAATAATATCAGATATTTTATGCATTCAGTTTGGAACGAGCTTTCTCATTTTGGAGAAGGAGCGTCTGAAAGCGCGACAATGATTTATGTTGAGAAGCGTTTGGTGAACGGTGTTGAGTATATTCCAATTTTCAAGTATTCAGATTTACTTCAAAAGTATAACGAAAAGTTGGATTTCACAGATTTTTTTGTGTTTCGTGAGGACGCGGAAAAGTTTGAGCAATTAGCTGCTAGCTTTTAGTTTCGATTATGTGTTTTCTAACGGCTAATAGCTAAAGGCTAACGGCTATGACTAATTCATCAAAAGTCCTACTCGGAATGTCTGGAGGGGTTGACTCGTCAGTGTCAGCGGCTTTGTTGTTGGAACAAGGATATGAAGTAATCGGAGCGTTCATGAAAAATTGGTCTGAAAACGAATGCAATGGACCAGAGTTCAAAGAGTGCGGTTGGAAAACAGAACGACGCGATGCGGCGCGTGTTGCGGCGAAACTTGGGATTCCATTTTTAACTCTGGATTTTGAAAAAGAATATCGTCGAGATGTTATCGAATATCTATTTCGCGAATCAGAAGCCGGTCGAACTCCAAATCCTGATGTTATGTGCAATAAGTTTATAAAGTTTGATCGTTTTGTACGCGAAGCAGATCGTCTTGGATGCGAGTTTATTGCGACCGGACATTATGCGAGGATTGCTCGTTCTAGATCCTTCGACTCGTCCAGCCAAAAGGCCGGACTCGCTCAGGATGACACAAAGGATTGGAGTATTCTTGCAGGGAAAGATTCCAACAAAGATCAAACTTATTTCCTATGGGCGATAGATAAGAAAATTTTACCTCGAATTATATTTCCAATCGGTGAAATGAAAAAACCAGAAGTCCGCGCAAAAGCTCGCGAACTTGGACTTGATGTTGCTGAAAAAAAAGACAGTGTTGGAATTTGTTTTGTTGGTGAAGTTGAAATGCGAGAATTTTTGAAAACAAGAATCAAAGAAGATCCAGGGAAAATAGTAACCACAGATGGAAAAATTGTTGGTGAACATTCTGGAATATATTTTTTCACAATTGGTCAGCGTCATGGTTTGAATATTGGTGGTGGAGCTCCATATTACGTTGTTGAAAAGCGCGAAAAAACAAAAGAGCTTATTGTCACAAGTAATTATCATCCATCTTTATACAAAGACGAATTATGTGTTGAGCAAATCAATTTGCTTGTTGATTCGCTTCCAAAAAACATCAAATGCAAATCTCGTATTCGTTATCGTCAACCACTTCAATCTTGCGCAGTAACTTTTCTTCCAAATAAAAAAGTTGTGGTTAAATTTGATAAATCACAGCGTGCTGTAACACCAGGACAGTCAATTGTTTTTTACGATGCTGAAGTGATGTTGGGAGGTGGAGTGATTGTGTAAAACCACTCATAAAACTTTTTTGCTCCCAAAATTGGATCAGTTTTTGTGGTTGAATATGAAGCCGGGTCTTTTTCATTTACATTGATCGGAACTGGTATAAGCATGTATTCGTTCATTCCTTTTATGTGAGTTTGAATTGATCCTTCAATTGGCGCGATAGTCACCAATTGCTGATAATCATAATTGATTAGAGTTGCCGAACCACTTACTAGAACATTTTCCGTTTTGTTCGTTTCTATAAAAAGAGGAACACGGTCTTTATTGACAACAATTATTCTTCCTTTTGGAAATCGAATTTTTCGTTCTTTTTTGTAGAGACGATAAAGTTCAAGCCGCGATCGTTCATCGATTCCAATTTGAATGTTGTTTCCAATATTGATTGCGAGATATTCGCCAGCCTTTGTTTCAATAAATTCGCCTCGACGAAATTTTTCGCCAACAATCCGATCAGATCCTGATGTTGAAACTATGACAACCGACTCTTCTGGAATTGTGTCAAAACGTCTAATCAAAAGAAGACCTGCGATAACAGTGAAAAATAGAGCGGCTATAAGAATTTGAACGCGAGTTTGTTGCATGCTAAGATAATATCACAATATGAAATACTTTTTTTACGGGGACGAATGTCCTCATTGCCACGTAATGATACCAATTGTGGATAAACTCATTGGCGAAGGCATTAAAATCACAAAGCTTGAAACTTGGCATAATTCAGAAAATGCGTCTCTTTTTGAAACGAAAGACAAAGGTTTGTGTGGTGGTGTTCCATTTTGCTTCAATGATAAAACAGGGAAATCAATTTGCGGTGAAGCTTCTGAAGAAGAAGTTCGGAAATGTTTTTTGGAATAAACGTTTATGAAATTTCGATTGAATCATTCCGTCGCTCTAACATGTTGCGCAATTCTTTTTGTTGGAGCAGGTTGCACTCAACAGATTGTTTCAGACAAAACTCCAGAGCAAGCCGCCGCTCTTCTCAATCTTGAAGCTGGATCGAAAATTACTTTGCGGGAAACAATACTTGGCGTTGGTGGAAAAGCAATTTCTTTGTTTGAGGGAACAGATGCAGATCGAATCATTTCGGTCAAATCTTGGGAGCCGAAAGTTAGAGGAGTTTTTTCATGGGAAAGATCTTTGAAAAAGGAAACGTCAGCTTCATCAGAAGCACGTAAAAAATATTTTAAAGAATACGCGTCTGCTTCGATTGGCACACAACTTCCAAATCCACCAGAACCAGTTTACGAAACAGTTGTTGAAAATGGTTTACTTGAGACTAATTCCCTTAATAATGGAAACAAAATTTCACTTCCGATTTTCTGGCAAGAAGATCAGAACACAGACGATCAGAATTTAAAAGATGATTCTACACTAATCTGGTTATCAAATAAGCAATATAAAGAACTTGTTGAAAATCGACGTACAGAAATTCATCTTGGACTATTTGATGATTCCGTTTCTTATATAACCGGACTGACTGATCAGATTGAATCTTTTATTGATCAATTGAAAGGCGACACTCCAGTTGTTCAAGAAAAAAAAATATCTGAAATTGAAGCAGATATAAATTGGAAAACTTATAGACTAAAAGTAAACGGAGTTTTGACGGACGTGCGCGCTATTCAAGCTCAAAACGCTTTCGCTCGTTACACAATTCTTGCAAATGAAAATAATCCCCTTATTTTGGAGATTATTCTTTCACCTGCCTCGCGAGGAACAGCAAACCTTTTTAATTTAAAAGCTCTTGGAGAAGCATTTTGGGGATACGAAGTCACTTCAATTACAACCTCACAATAAATTAAGAGGATACGGGCTATCTAAATTCCGAGTCGTTCTGTCCAATGAGGATCAACATCAACAGTAAGTTCAAGGAAAATTTTTCTGTTCATCGCACCTTCAAGTTCTTTGCGTGTTGATTGTCCAATTTCTTTTACCCCTTGTCCGCCAGTTCCGATGATCATTCTTTTATATCGATCGTTTGTTGTATAAATAGTTGCGGCTATGACTAACATGCCGTTTTCTTTATCTTGAATATCAGTGACTTCAACGTGAGTTGTGTATGGAACTTCCTGACGAAGACGTAAAAATAATTTTTCTCTTATCAATTCCGCAATCCAAAATGCGTTTGGAATATTTGTGATTTGATGTTCTGGATAAAAATACTCGCCTTCTGGAATAAATGAAAACAGTGTGTTAATTAGCGCTTCAATATTTGTTTCGCGTAGAGATGAAATTTCAACAGTAGCATCGAATTCAGGAGAAAGATCTCTATAAAAATCAATGAACGGCTTTTTTCTTTCGTCTATTTTGTTGATTATGAGAACTCGTTTTGCATCTATCTGTTTTATTATTCTCAATGCCTCATGTTCTTCATCACCAATTTCACGAGTTGGATCAACAACATAACCGATAACATCAACATCTTGCAAAGATTGTTTTACAGTTTCAAGTAATTTTTTCGTTAAAGCATCACGTCGTTTTTTGTAAATTCCAGGTGTGTCAACAAAAACAATTTGGCCTTCATCTCGCGTGAGAATGCCTTGAATTGGAAGACGAGTTGTTTGTGGTTTCGGCGTTGTAATGGAAATCTTTGACCCAATGATTGCATTAAGAAGTGTTGATTTTCCAACGTTTGAACGGCCGAATAGCACTACAAATCCTGATTTAGGCATAGTGGACTTTAGGTTATATTAAAAAAGAGCTTCTGTGAAGAAGCTCGAGAGAAAAGAAAGATCAGTGCGCGCGACCCTTGTTTGGATAGGCATGATAGATCTTCATGCCGAGAATGGCTCCGAATATTGTGAATGGCAATATGATGATAGGCCAAGCTAGCCATTCGTTTGGATCAGTGATTTTGTGCAATGATGCACCAGGTTGAAAGACCGGAACATAGATACCCATTATGAATGATTGCAGTGATGTTCCGAGATACACTGCTCCGTCGATGATTCCAACGGATTTTGCAACGTTCTTTGGACCAGCGAATTCCGCTGAAGCCGTTCCAGACAGAATTCCATGCACACCAATGACTGACATGAGAATAATGAAGAGCCCAACACCGGTTACCAAAGACCCGTTGTGCTGTGTATTCTGTCCGATCGAGAAAGCGATGATCGCAGAGCCGATGATCATGAGAAAGTAGAGCATCATTGCCATTGGCCCGCGGCGTGACTGGAAGAACTTGTCAGAGATCCATCCGGTTGCGTTTGCGCCGATCAAACCAGCAATGAGCAATGCAAGGCCCCAATTGCTGGAAAGAAAGAAATCATCCTTGAATCCGATGTGGCTTGCGAATTTCGGATAAGTCTGGATACTTCCGTTACGTATTGCCCCAGAGCAGAACTCAATGAGGCAGATGATGAGAACTACGCGGTGCTTCGGATTCAGGAAAACTTCCTTCAGCATCTGAAACATCGTGAGCGAATTTGCACTCATGTTTTCGACACCAGTGTCGAATTCTTCAAACCCCGCATCGCTTGGAGTGTTTCGAAGCGTAATCAAGATCGGAATCATCCAGAAAAGTCCGAACAGTGCTGGGAATAAGAACAACCACCAACTTTCGTTCATCGCATGTCCGCCAGTACCGAGAATAGATCGAAATGCTGAAGCAGTGATCGAAAGCTTGTCTAGATCAATTTGTTTTCGAGTTGCATCAACGATCGCATATCCCCAGTCAAAGGCGAAGTAGTTGCCGAGTGCGATGAGAAAGCCGAAGATCGTTGCAAAGAAGCCTCGTCCACGAGTGTGAAACCATGGAAGATTCACAGCGACAATCGACATGGCTCCGAGCGACTGGAAGAACATGTTGGCCGAATACAGAACTGTCATGATCGAGACGAACGGTAGTTTCCATGATCCGTTGATGGTCTCCATGACAAGAAATGACATCATCAGGTTGCAAATGATCGTTCCAGTGAGGCCGAAGAGCATTCCCCAACGTCCGCCCTTGCGATCAACGAGTGGACTCATCGTAAGAAACCCGATCACGTACATCGCGGAGCCCCATGCGAAAATTCGATAGAAATCCGCTTCTGTCATCAGATTGTCGTCGCCGAGCGCGTGTTGACCTGCATTCAGGCCGTAACGCATGAACACGAGACTCGCGTATCCGAGGCCCAATGGGAACCAGTTGAGAAAACGTCGAAAGCGATAGCTCGGTGTGTGAACAGGTGTTCCGTTCTTGAATGTAATGAGCGATTGTTTGACCATTATAATACCTCCGGGTGAATGGCACCTTCATGTCACTCGTAATTAGTTTGTTTGTCAATAGTTTCAAAAATGAGTAAAATAGCTTTACTATGTTGACGATTGTTATTCCAACAAAAAATGAAGAAGAGTTTTTACCGAAACTTCTTGACTCTATTCGCAAACAAACATTTCAACCATCTGAAATAATTGTTGCTGATGCTGGCTCAACAGACCGCACACGAGAAATTGCGCGTCAGTATGATGCTCGAGTGATTGAGGGTGGATTGCCAGGGCCAGGTCGAAACCGCGGTGCAGTGCTTGCAAAAACAGAGTTCGTTCTTTTTTTGGATGCCGATGTTGAACTGCGCGATCCAGAATTTTTGGAAAAAGCTGTTGGTGAAATGAAAGAGCGGAAATTAGATCTTGCTACATGCGATGTGTTTCCTCTTTCAGATGATCTGCTCGATCACTTCATGCACAAAGCATATAATACATACGCTCGCGCGTGGGGTTCACTTTTTCCTCATGCCCCGGGTTTTTGTATGTTTGTTAGAAAAGATAAGCACGACAAAATCGGTGGCTTTGATGAGAGTGTGACATTTTGTGAAGATCATGATTATGCGCGCCGTTTTTTAGATGTTGGCGAGTTTGGATTTCTGAAGAAAACAAAAATTCCAGTTTCAATTCGTAGACTTGATCGAGATGGAAGAATCAACATCGCAATCAAGTATTTACTTGCTGAACTTCACACAGCATTTATTGGTCCGATTCGTCACAATCGGTTTCAATATACGTTTGGTCATTCAAAAAAACGAAAAGATGTATGACACACAAAATTATTAAAGCAAAAGAAATTGTCTGGATTCATATAAATAGCGTGAATGAGGAATCTTTGGATTATCTCAAACAAAATTTTAAGTTTCATCATCTTGATTACGATGATATAAGCGCCAGAACATCTCTTTCAAAAATTGACACATACAAACATTATATTTTTTTCACTTTTCATATTCCTGTTTTGAAAAAAGATGAAAAGATTGTAAGTGGAAACGAATTGTACATATTTATAGATGAGAAGTACATTATCACACTTACACACGAGCCGATTACCTCAATCGAAAATTTGTATGAGCACATGGAAAAAGTAAACAAGTTTCGTACAAATGTTTTATCAAAGGGTCCGGCATTCATGCTTTATCGAATTTTAATGGATGCTTTTCGTGAAACACAATCAATCGTATCTTTTTTAACTCGTGAAGTCGCCAGACTTGAGGAAGCAATCAATCATAGTCATGATAAAAAGATCACAGTTGATCTTGGTAAAGCAAGACGAAATATTCTTTTTCTTCGACACCTGATTGATCCACAACGTACGATTATTTCAAATCTTACGAGTTCAAAACGTCAGTTTATTTTGGAAGATCTAAATATATATTTTGATGATTTACGCGATAATCTTGATACGGTTTGGTCATCGTCTGACAATTTGAAACTATTTGTTGATGGATTATTTGATGTGAACGAAGCTTTGCTTTCCCACAAAACAAACGATGTAATCACTCTCCTTACAATTATTTCCGCTTCTATAATGGTTCCGACTTTTATTGCCGGTTTTTACGGAATGAACGTTCCGTGGCTTCCTTTTGCGCATCGTCCAGAAGTTGTCGCTTTTGTGTTTTTGGTTTCTTTAACTGTTATGCTTGTAACTGTGCTTTTGATTGTAAAAAAACATCGATCGTAATTTATGCGTTTCATATTGTTTTCAATTCTAATTTTATTTCCAATAGCTGTTAGCGCTGTTAGTGCTGATCTTTCGATTGGTGCTGATGACATTCGTTTTTCAAAAGAGATTTTAATTTCTGGTGACAAAGTTCGACTGTATTCGCGAGTTTATAACATTGGGGTTGAAGATGTGTCCGGGTTCGTAACTTTTTTTCAAAGCACAACAGTGTTGGGAAACTCGCAAGTAATTTCCGTACTTAGTGGTGGTTCGCCAGAAGAGGTATACATTGATTTCACTGTCCCTTCAGGAGCGTTTAATATAAGGGCGGAAATTCAAGGCACAGATCCCACAGACATAAATTTACAAAACAATACAGCCATCACTGGTATGTTTGAACCAGTTCATGATCAGGACCTTGATGGTGTTACTGATCAAAAAGACAATTGCGTGAGTTTAGCAAACGCAGATCAAAAAGATGCAGACGCTGATGGTCTTGGTGATCTTTGTGATGACGATGATGATAACGACGGTCTGTCAGATGAAGTTGAAGCAGAACTTGGTTTAAAGTCAAAACAAAAAGACACAGATACAGATGGCGTTGTTGATAAAAAAGATGCTTTTCCAAATGACGCAGATCAGTCAAATTTATCAGAGACTTTTTCTAAAATTGTGAATCAAGTTGTAGAGGATTTGAAGAAGGCTGAAGAGACAACGGTAGTAGAAGAAGAGGAATTGCAATTTTCTGTTGAACCTCTAACTTTTTCACCTCACACAGTTTTTGGATATTCGCATGACAGTTGGAATACCTTCACTTTTTCGTTGGTTGGTCCGATTGACGAAAGTTCGCAATACGAATGGACTTTTGGTGATGGAACGAAATCAAATAAAATTAATGTTACGCATACTTATAAAAAAAGCGGGGCATATAGTGTAACACTAACAAAAACAGGTGAGAGCGGTCTTTCAGAAAAAGAATTAACAACGGTGCTTGTTCCATTTTTTACGTTGCAAAATATTTTTGTTGATGTATTGATCGGGCTTCTTGTATTATTGCTCGCAACCGGAGTATTTACGTTTTGGAAGTTAAACAAGAAATAAATGTTTCGTTTTCTTCACGCTGAATCAAAAACAATAATTGGAGCCGCCGCGATTGTCGGTGCTCTTTCGTTTGTTAGTAGATTTGTAGGTTTTATTCGAGATCGTTTACTTGCCGGTGCCTTTGGGGCAGGTGATACTCTCGATGTTTATTACGCGGCGTTCAAAGTTCCTGATTTGATGTTTAATCTGATTGTTGTTGGCGCAATTTCTTCAAGTTTTATTCCTCTATTTTCTGAATTGTATTTTGGTGATCGAAAGGAATATGCTTGGAAATTCACAAACACAGTGTTGCATATCTTGGGTCTCATAATGATTGTCATTTCTGTTATTTTGTTTATTTTTTCGGCTCCAATTAGTTCGTTGATAGCTCCTGGTTTTGATGAAGTAAAGCGCGAAGCCGTAAGTCAGTTCATGCGTGTGATGCTTCTTGCACAGATACTTCTTTCTTTCTCGATGGTTTTTGGGAGTGTTCTTCAAAGTTTCAAACAGTTTTTTCTTTATTCACTTGCTCCGATTTTTTACAATGTAGGAATAATTTTTGGTGCTTTGTTTTTAACTAAATTTTTTGGACCAATAGGTTTGGCATGGGGTGTGGTGCTCGGTGCTTTTTTGCATGTTCTAAGTCAATGGCTTGAATGTAGGCGGTCTGGATATCGACATAAATTTGTTTTTTCAAAAAATACAAAAGAGATGAAAGAGATGATTCGAATGACAAGTCCAAGAATGATTGGGATCGTAGTAAATCAATTACTGTTTTTTGTTTTGATGATTATAGCCACGACTCTTCCGACTGGAAGTGTTACGGTCTTTCAATTCGCGTATAACATTCAATTCTTTCCAATTGGAATAATCGGTGTCTCATTTGCGATTGCGGCATTTCCGCTTTTTTCTGAACATATACAACGTGAAGACATAAAATCTTTCCGTGAATCTTTTTCATCTACAATTCGTCAAACTTTATTTTTACTTATCCCGTTCATGATTCTATTTTTAATTTTGCGTTCACAAATTGTACGCGTTGTTGTTGGCGCTGGAGCTTTTGATTGGACAGCAACGATTCTAACAGCAGACACTCTTGCGTTTTTTGCTCTAACTTTTATTCCACAAGCTTTTGTTTTTATTCTTGCACGAGCTTTTTTTGCGCTTCATGACAGTGTCACGCCACTAACCGCAGGACTTGTTGGAACATTGGTTGGAATCATTAGTGCGTATTTATTCAGTCCATCATTTGGAGTTGTTGGTCTTGGAATGGCATACTCTTTGTCAGCGATTGTGAATGCAGTGCTTTTGTGGGTGCCGCTTCGACAAAAGATTCAATCACTTGATGAATCAGTTATATTACAATCTCTCATTAAGTTTTCAGTTTCTGGTTTAGCGTGCGCTGTTGTAATGCAAGGTTTAAAGCATGTTTTAGTTTTGTTCTTGCCTCTTCACACGTTTTTTAACGTTTTTTTCCAGGGACTTATTGCTGGCGGAGTCGGGTTGCTTGTATATTTTTTCATTGCATGGTTGTTAAAGGCAGAGGAGATGAGGGCTTTTGTTGGATCAATGCAAAGAAGGATTCTGCGCAAGGCGCAAGTGGACGCAACTCAAACCCTTGGGTAGAATGACCCAAAGGTCCGAGAGGTCCAAAAGGACCAAGATGTAATATTAAAATCCAATCTTGTGAATCTAAAAGACGTTAGAAAAAAGTATCTTGAATATTTCGAAAAACAAGGGCATAAAATTGTGCCTTCTGCTTCGCTATTGCCTGAAAATGATCCGACAACTCTGTTCACTGGTTCTGGAATGCAACCAATGGTTCCGTATCTTTTAGGCCAACCACATCCGCTTGGAAAACGAATTGCAGACAGTCAAAAATGTTTTCGATCTCAAGATATTGACGAGGTTGGAGATAATCGTCACACAACTTTTTTTGAAATGCTCGGGAATTGGTCACTTGGCGACTATTTCAAAAAAGAACATATTAAATGGATGTTTGAATTCTTAACAAAAGAAATTGGTTTGGATCCAAAGCGTTTGTACGTGACGGTCTTTCGAGGAAATGAAGTTTTTGGAATTCCTCGCGATACAGAATCTGTTGAGCTTTGGAAAAAAGTTTTTGCAGAATCTGGAATCGATTCTCTTGATGTTGATTTTTCTGAACGTGATGGAATGCAAAATGGAAGGATTTTTTATTGTAGTGAAGAAAAAAACTGGTGGTCGCGTTCAGGTGTTTCAGAAAAAATGCCAATTGGTGAGCCTGGTGGACCAGATAGCGAAATGTTTTGGGATTTTGGAGTCGAACTAAAATTGCATGAAAATTCGCAATACAAGAACGAACAATGTCATGTCAATTGTGACTGTGGCCGTTTTTTGGAAATCGGAAACAATGTTTTCATGGAATATCTCAAAACTGAAAAAGGTTTTGAAACGTTGCCGAACAAAAACATAGATTTCGGTGGAGGTCTTGAACGTATAACTGCAGCTCAAAACAATACACCGGATATTTTTTTGATTGATGCGTTTGCATCAACTCGGAAAAAATTAGAAGAATTGTCAAACCGTTCATATGACTCTATATCTTCAGATGCAAAAGCATTTCGAGTTATTATGGATCACATTCGTGCCGCTGTGTTTTTGATCGCCGACGGAATCACACCATCTAACAAAGACCAAGGATATTTTGCTCGTCGCTTAATTCGACGCGCTGTTCGATTTGGGCAAAAGATTGGTATTCAGGAAACGTTTTGTTCTCAAGTCGGCAACGAAGTGATTGAAACTTATACGGAACATTATTTAAATCTTGAGAAACAGAGTAAAACCATTTTGGAAAAACTTGATGATGAGGAAAAGAAGTTTCTCAAAACACTTTCAAAAGGTGAACGTGAATTTGATAAAATATTTTCTGAACATGGAAAAATTTCCGGTCAAGACGCGTTTTTACTTTATGCAACATATGGATTTCCAGTTGAACTCACAGAAGAAATGGCACAAGAAAAAGGTCAGGAAATAGATAAACAAATTTTTTCACAAGAGTTTAGTAAACATCAGGAGCTTTCTCGAGCTGGCTCAACAGAAAAATTTTCTGGAGGACTTGCAGACCATTCAATTGAAACAGTTAAACTTCACACAGCAACGCACATGTTAAATCAAGCGCTTAGAATGGTTCTTGGTGATCATGTTTTTCAACGAGGATCTAATATCACTCATCAAAGATTGCGTTTTGATTTTTCACATTCTGATCGCTTAACAGACGAACAAATCAAAAAAGTTGAATCAATCGTAAATGAAAATATTCAAAAAAATCTCCCAGTCCATTTTGAAATTTTGGATCTTGAAGAAGCAAAACAAAAAGGGTCGATTGGAGTCTTTGATGATAAGTATGCTCAACTTGGAGGCAAAATAAAAGTCTTCTTTATAGGTGAATCTTTCAGTAAAGAAGTCTGTGGAGGCCCTCATGTTGAGAATACAGGCGAGCTCGGGCACTTCAGTATCCTAAAAGAGGAGTCTGTTGGTGCTGGTGTCAGACGTATCAAAGCTAGCTTAACTTAGCCAAAAAATAACATTTTTGATTATCCACGCGAGGTTTCTTGACAGCATTCAAAGGAATGCGTAAAATACCGCCGCCTCACAAATTCACTAAATTATGGGCAAGGCAACAAAGGATTTCATTGAAATGCGAGGCACGGTTGAAGAACTTCTTCCGTCCGCAAGTTTTAAAATCAAGCTAGAAAACGGTCAAACTATTCTTGGCCATCTATCTGGAAAAATGCGAAGGTTTCGCATCAGATTACTTCCGGGTGATGAAGTAAAGGTAGAAATCAGTCCATACGACCTTACAAAAGGGAGAGTTGTTTATCGTTTTTGATTTATGAAAGTTAGAGCATCTGCTAAAAAAATTTGTCGTGATTGTCAAGTAACACGTCGTAAAGGACGTGTTGTTGTCATTTGTAAAAATCCTAAACACAAACAACGTCAAGGTTAATATTGAATTATGGCAAGAATCGCTGGTGTAAATATTCCATCTGAAAAAAGAATCGTCATTGCTCTGGCGTATATTTATGGCGTTGGAAAACCGATGTCAGAAAAGATTTTGAAACAAGCCGGAGTTGATGAAAATATTCGAACAAAAGATCTCACTGATGATCAAGTCAAAGCAATCCGTTCTATTCTTGAAGTTCCTGAAACGCGACTTGAAGGTGATTTACGACGCGACGTTCTTGGAAACATTAAACGTCTGAAAGAAATCGGATCTTACCGTGGAAGCAGACACGCGAAACATTTGCCAGTTCGAGGTCAACGCACAAAATCAAACTCACGAACAGTGCGTGGAAACGCTCGACGAACAACTGGAAGCGGTCGTCGTCTTCTAACAAAGACATAAGATATGGCAACTGAAAAATCAGTCACAAAGGAAATAAAAGCACCTGCACCGAAAACCTCGAAATCCAAAAAGAAGAAAGTGGTTCGACAGGTTTCTCAAGGTTGCGCATATATTCAAGCGACGTTTAACAACACGATCGTTACTTTTACGGATTTGAATGGAAATACACTTGCTTGGTCAAGCGCTGGTCATTGCGGATTCAAGGGTCCAAAAAAATCAACACCTTATGCCGCAGGAATTGTGATTAAGGATGCTATTGAACGTTCAAAAGAAACAGGGCTAAAGGAATTGAACGTATTTGTTACTGGAGTTGGTTCTGGTCGTGATTCAGCAGTTCGCGCGTTAAATGCAAACGGAATCATAGTTTTGTCGATTAAGGACACCACTCCACTTCCACACAACGGTTGTCGTTCTCCTAAACCTCGTCGAATATAAAGTATGGCAAAGGATTTTACACCAATTGTAAAACGCTCACGTCGTCTTGGAGTAGTGCTTGGAAAAGAAAAAGCTGCTCGTCGACGAAACTATCCTCCGGGAATTCACGGACCAAAACAGGCACGCTCACGTGCTCGTCTTTCTTCGTATGGAGAACAGTTGCAAGAAAAACAAAAAGCAAAAGCGCTTTATGGAATTTTGGAACGTCAAATGAGAAAAACTTTTGAAAAAGCCAGCCGTAAGAAAGGGAACACAGCAGAAACCTTTGTTCAATATTTGGAATTACGTTTGGACAATGCGATTTATCGTTTGGGTTTTGCCAAAACTCGACGCCAAGCGCGCCAAATGGTAAGTCATGGTTTCATTTTGGTTAGCGGAAAGCATGTAGACATTCCTTCATTTGCTGTTTCTGTTGGAGATCAAATCACAATTAAGGAAAACAAAAAAGAAAAAGGCATTGTTAAACAGATTCCTGAAGCAATGATTTCAAGCAAACTCCCATCATGGCTTACTCGCGATGAAAAACTATTTTCAGGGAAGGTCACTGCAATTCCTCAAGGTGAGGATCTAGATCAAATTTTTGACCCGACCTTAATCGTCGAATTTTATTCTCGTTAATATATTTGTATGGAAAATATTCTTCTCCCATCTTCCATCACTTTTGAGAAAGGACAGCGGCCAAATGAAGGCGTGCTGATTATTGAGCCATGTTTCCATGGCTATGGAACAACGCTAGGCAATGCATTGCGTCGCGTTCTGTTGTCTTCTCTTCCTGGCGCTGCTGTCACAGCAATCAAAATGAAAGGAGTGAATCATGAATTTCAATCAGTTGAAAATGTTAAAGAAGATGCTTTGGAAATAATTTTGAATCTCAAAGCTTTGAGAATTCGAATGTTTACTGATGAGCCAGTCACGCTTAAACTCTCTGTTTCAGGGGAGCAAGTGATAACTGCCGCAGACTTTGAACCTAATGCTGATGTTGAAATCGTGAATCCTGAAATGAAAATAATGACAGCAACAGATGCGAAGAGCAAAATTGATTTGGAAATTATTGTTAAAAAGGGCCGAGGTTATTCCTCAACAGAAGAACGATCAGGCGAAACATCAGATCTTGGAACAATCGCGATCGATTCTCTGTTCTCACCAATCCGAAATGTTGGATATCGTGTTGAAGACACGCGCGTTGGAGAAATCACAAACTACGACAAGTTAATTATGACAATTGAAACTGATGGAACGATTGCTCCTGAAGAAGCAGTAAAGCAATCAGCGCAATTCTTGATTGATCACTTTTCTTTGTTGATAAAATAATATGCGTCATCGTAAGGTAAAGAAACAAATTGGACGTTCAGCAACAGCAACAAACGCAATGATGAGAAGTCTTGCCGCAAGTCTTGTATTACATGAGAAGATTAAGACAACTGAAGCAAAAGCAAAAATGGTTCGTCCACTTGTTGAAAAGGCGATCACGTCTGGAAAAAAACCAACCCTTGCAACACGACGCAAACTCATGACATTTTTTTACACAGAACATCCTGTTAAGAAAATACTGGAAGTTTTAAGTCCTCGTTATGCAACACGTCCTGGAGGATACACTCGGATCACCAAAATCGGTCATCGTCCTTCTGACGGCGCTGACATGGTTCAAATAGAATTCGTTAAATAATATGCGAGAAGAACAACGCGACATACAAACAATAGACGCTGAAGGACAAACACTTGGACGATTAGCATCACACATCGCCACTATTCTGATTGGAAAAGATAAACCAGCGTTTGAGCCGAATCGTGATTTGGGCGATCATGTTCAAGTTGTGAACGCGTCCAAGATTGTTTTTTCTGGAAATAAAATGGATCAAAAAGTTTATTGGCATCACACAACATTCGGTCAAGGTCTTCGCATGATTGGACTCAAAGCTTTGTGGAGTAAAGATCCATCCGATGTTCTACGACGCGCGGTTTCAAGAATGCTTCCTAAAAATAAACATCGAACCGAGCGCATGAAGCGTCTTGTTGTAAAGAATTAGTATGACTGAAACTCCAAAACAATATATTGAAGCAGTTGGACGACGTAAAGCCGCGATCGCCCGCGTTCGACTTGTAAACGGTGGAACAGGAGCATTTTTGATCAATGAACGATCGCTCGAAGTTTATCTTCCTGTTGCGCTCCTGCGCCAGTCAGTGCTTTCGCCATTTAAGCAAACTGGAACAGAAAACATGTTTGATGTTTCCGTGAAAGTTGTTGGTGGTGGAATTCATGGACAAGCAGACAGTATTCGATTGGGAATTGCTCGCGCGCTGGTTGACTTTAATCCTGAATTTCGAGCAGTGTTGAAGAAGTCGAGTTTCCTAAGCCGAGACGCGCGTATTCGTGAACGAAAGAAGTTCGGAAAGAAATCAGCTCGTCGATCTCCACAGTGGTCAAAACGTTAAAAAAAGAACAGAGGGAAACCTCTGTTTTTAGTTTTGACAAGCAAAGTTTAACGTGCTTAACTCATATTGTTTTCGGCAAATGCTTTTACGATCGGAGAACACCATGGCAGAGAGAAAGTATGTTCCTGTTCATGTGTCTCTTGGGGACGCCTTAAAAGGCCCCATGCTTCGTCGAGAACTCAATTTGGGCACAACTGATCTACCAGAGGGCATCGATTTCGTTCGCTTGCCTGATTTAGGCATAATTCCAGCGGTCGTTGGATTACGAACAGAGCTTGATGTTCGCGCTGATGAGATATTCGAACCTCAAGACAAGTGGAGGGTCGTTGTTTCTCCGAACGATAGCCAACTTCTCAAGCGACTCTTGGGAAGAGAAAAGGGTGAGCTAAAGAGGGAAGGCTTTGGCGTTCGATACGACCTTGTTGACGCGCTCCGCGTTGCTCATGTGCGTTTATCGTACCTTGCACCACCGAGCCAAACAATAATTCAGATCTGTTTCGCGTTCTTGCGAGATGGAAAACCAGTTGTTGAATGGAAGGCTTCATCAATTGGTCATCTCATTCGTGAAAGAAATCGTGTACTGCTCGAAAACGAAGTTATTCGTGCTGGGAATATGTTCGGTCATTGGAAGTTTCTTTGGTGGCAGATTGGCAAACCAGAACTTCCAGTTCCAAGCGTTCCAGACACTGACGAGTGGCTGAATGACTATCACGTGGACGTCGAGAATATTGTTCGAACGAATTTCGTACCAGTTCTTCAGAGCCTCTGGCGTGCTGAATTTGCCGAAGGCACACAAGCAACTCAACTAAGTCGCGCAGGCTACAAGCTTGAAGCTATTGGCCGAACACAAATCGGCGCAGGATCTCTAAGTGAGCTTGTGAAAGAACGACGCGCAAGACTTACTTCTCTCACTTTTCTTGGTGATGATGGCTGACGACAAGTCTGATGGCGTAATAATATACGCCATTTTTTTATTTAACTAGAGCTTCACAAAAACGGTCTTTTACCGTAAGATTTCATGCATGTGGCAAGTCGTTTAGCTAAAAATACGCTGTTTCTAACAGTTGCTTCTGTTGGTCAAAAGACGATTGCGTTTGTGTATTTTTTGTTTCTCGCAAGAATAATGATGCCTGAACAAACAGGCGTATATTTTCTGGCTGTTTCTATCTCAATGATTTTTTCTGTGATTGCTGATTTCGGAATTACTCCAGTTATCATTCGTGAAATCGCAAAACATCCCGAAGATACTCATAAACTTTTCCAACGAACTTTAACTGTAAAATTTCCATTGTTGTTGATTGGATATTTAATTGCTGTTAGCGCAACTGCTTTGATGGGATATGAAATTCAGATTTTATCGCTTGTATTTTTTACAGGACTTGTTTTAGTTCTTGATTCGATTCATTTATTTTTTTATGGAGTGTTAAGAGGGCATCATATTTTATCTATTGAATCAATCGGAATGTTTTCAGGGCAACTAATAACTGCAATTGTAGGAGCTATGGTGCTTTGGTTACATCCATCACTACAACTTCTTGTGCTAGCTCTTCTTGCTGGCAGTTTGACGAATGTTATTCTTTCAACCTCAATGTTAGTTAGAAGGTTTGGTGTTAAATTATTTTCACCAGTTTTGGATTGGTCATTCGTACGATTTTTACTCAAAGCCGCATTGCCATTTGCACTCGCGGCAATTTTTGTGAAAGTTTATTCTTACATCGACACTGTGTTCATTTCGAAATTCATGGATGCTACTTCGGTTGGTCTTTATGGTCTTGCGTATAAATTCACTTACGCGTTTCAATTTTTACCGCTTGCATTCATTGCCGCATTGTATCCGAATCTGAGTTCACTAATTAATTCTGATAGTGAAAATCTCAGTAAAACGTTTCATCGTTCAATGTGGTACATGCTGATTTTATCAACACCAATTGTTTGTGGGCTGTGGTTAATTGCACCAAACGTTGTTTTGCTTGCAGGTGATTCTTACAGTGCATCAGCACCAATTCTTTCTGTTTTGATATTTGTTTTGTTTCCAATTTTTTTAGATTTTCCAATTGGTTCATTGTTAAATGCCGCAAACAAACAGTCTACAAAAACAGCAATCATGGGAATTACAATGGTCATCAACATTATTTTGAATGCATTGTTTATTCCATCCTTTGGAATCATTGGCGCGGCTTATGCTGCGTTGATTAGTTTTTCACTTATGTTTTTGATGGGACTTTATTTTGTTCCAAAAGTTATTTCGTCATTCAAATTTTTACCATTATTTAGAAATGCAGTTTTAATTGTTGGTTCAGGAATTGTAATGGTTGTGGTAGGAAAGTTGCTTATAACTCAAATCGGATGGCTGGCCGTGGTTCCTGTTTGTACGATTGTTTATATTTTTTGTTTGTTTGTCACTAGAATGATAACTCGCAATGATTTCAAAACACTTCGAGCAAGTATATGAGCAACAATAGGCTATTGCTATTAACACCGGATTTTCCACCGAACAACGGTGGTGTTGCCAGATATTTATCAAAACTGGCTTCATATTTTTCTTCACGCATTCTTGTTATTTCTTCAGTAAAAAATTCAGCGCAAACAATTCCGTTTCCAGTTCTTGAGCAACAACTCCTGAATCCTTTTTTTTGGCCGAAGTGGATTGAAACAGTTAAACTTCTTTTTACGTTTCGACAATCTTACGATATCGCGCTAACAAGTCATGTTTTACCATTTGGCACTGCGGCATTTTTTTCTTTTTTGTTTACTAAAAAGCCCTACATTGTTTTTGTTCATGGAATGGATGTGCGACTTGCGTGTTCAAACTTTAGAAAAAAACATATTGCAAAAATTGTTTTCAAACACGCGCGAGTTGTTGTTGCAAATTCGCGATCGCTTGCGCAGGAAGTTTCAGATAAGTTTGGAGTCTCTCTGCCACTTGTTGTGTATCCATGTATTGAGAGTAAAGCAGGAAAGACAGCAGATTGGAAGCAGGAAAGACGGCAAATCCGATATTTAACAGTAAGTCGTCTTGTCGAGCGCAAAGGTCATATCAAAGTATTGATGGCGCTTGCTGAACTTAAACAATCCAAATCAATTCCAAATTTTCAATATGACATTGTTGGTGAAGGACCCATGTTGCAGTCGCTAAAAGATCTTGCAGAACAACTTCATTTGGATGAGGTTGTGTTTCATGGCTCAGTAGACGACAATTTATTGGAAAAGTTTTATATGAATGCGGATATATTTTTAATGCCAGTTATTGATGATCTAAAAGATAAGGAAGGTTTTGGTTTTGTTTTCATTGAAGCCGCAAATTATGAAGTTCCATCAATAAGCACTCAAGTTAGTGGTGTTGACGAAGCTATAATCGATAATCAAACAGGGCTTTTGGCTAAACCAAACGATCACGCAGACTTATGTCGTTCAATTGCTGTTCTTTCAAATACAATTGAAATGCGATTACGATTTGGTAAACAAGCCAAAAAAAATGTTGAACAAAATTTCACATGTGCACAACAATTTGCAAAACTTGAGCCATATTTATGAGCGAGATTTCAGTAATTATTCCAACTTATCAACATGGAAAAACAGTAGAAAATTGTATTGATTCTTTGTTGATGCAAACTATTCCTCCAAAGGAAATTATTGTTATTGATGATGGATCATCAGATGATACAAAACATCGCTTAGATAAATTTGGAGTAAAAATCAAATATGTTTTTCAAGAAAATCAAGGCGCTCCTCAAGCAAGAAACAATGGCGCCAAACTTGCAACTGGTAAATATCTACTTTTTTGTGATGCAGATATTGTTGCAAAGCCAAACATGTTTGAGGAAATGATTTCGGTTTTGAGGACACATCCAAAAGTTTCTTATGTTTACTGCGGATTTCTTTGGGACAACAAGAAATTTTCAGCTCAAGGTTTTGATGCAAATAAACTTCGAAAATCGAATTACATCCACACTACTTCACTTATTCGAAAAGATGATTTTCCTGGGTTTGATCCAAAAATCAAGCGCTTGCAAGATTGGGATTTGTGGTTAACAATGCTTGAGAATAACAAGATTGGAATGGCGATCGAGAAAATTTTGTTTTCCGTCACAAACGTTAGTGGAAGAAACAATATTTCAAAATGGATGCCTTCTTTTTTATACCTAATTCCTTGGAACATGTTTGGCTGGGCACCAAAATCAATAAAAGAATACAAGCTTGCAGAAACAGTGATAAAATCAAAACACGGAATATGATTTCCACAATTACTGTAAATTACAAAACATCGGATTATCTCGAAAGAATGTTGGAAAGTTTTTTTGTATTTCATAAACCTAATGAAGTCGAAGTAATTGTTGTTGAAAATAATTCCGGTGATGATCTCTCAAAGATCGCAGCACGTTTTCCAAATGTTCGAATTATTTATAGCAATGTTAATCTTGGTTTTGCAGGAGGATGTAATTTAGGAATTAAATCAGCACATGGCGATTACATTGTTTTAATAAATCCTGACATCATTTTCACACAAGATTCTCTTTATAAAATAAGAGATGCAATGGAAAAAGAAACTGACATCGGTATCGGAGGAGTTTCGTTGAAAAATTTTGATGGTTCACAACAAAAATGTGTATGGCATTTTCCAACACCAACTGATCAACTTGCTCTTTTGTTTAAGGTTCATCATTTGATCCCATCGTTTCAACCGGTTTCAAAATGGAGAATGGATGATTTTGATTACTCAAAAGATGCTGATGTAGATCAGGTTATGGGTGCGTTTTTTTGCATAAGAAGGTCTCTGATCGATCGAATTGGCCTTTTGGATGATGATTTTTTCATGTGGTATGAAGAAGTTGATTATTGCAAACGTGCAAAAGACGCTGGATTTCGTGTTCACTATTTTTCACGTATCGAAGCTAAACACAAAAAGGGAAGTAGTTTTGATCGAGTCGGAACACTGAAAAAACAAAATATGTTTCGAAGAAGCGTCCGAAGATACATGAAAAAACATTTTGGATTTGTAATTGGTTCATTCTTTATCTTGCTGGAGCCAGTTTTTTGGTTGTTAAGCGTGATTGCTTCTGTATTAAAACCAATGTAATACGAAAAATTTTAAGTCGGATGGATAGCTGTGTTTCCGGGCCAGCGGACTCTTCGCCGCTGGTGTTGTCCGGTCTGGCTTTCAGCCAGACATCGTCCAACACGGCTAACCATCCGACTTAAACGAATTGTATGATTGATCAATTTTTTTGCAAAACATTTTATTTGTCACTTTGTGCCTTGTTTGTTTTATTTTTGATTTCGTTGTTTTCATATTTTTTTAGTGGCTCATTGTTTTTCATGATCGCGATAGCTTTAATCACGATTTCTGTTTGCGCGTATAATCCAACTTTTGGACTTCTCGGAGTTTTTCTTGAATTATTTTCAAGTCCGCACGGTCATCTTATCTCAACTGAATTGTTTTCATTTGATGTCTCATTAAGAATGACAGTCTTTATAGGATTTTTTATTGGATATATTTTTTTCTTACTAAGAACAAAACAAAAACTTTCAATTTCATCAAAGAATTATTTTCCATTTTTGATTTTAGCAGTTGCAATTGCAATCGGTTTCATATTTGGCTTTCTCTCAAACCATGCAGTGAATGTTTTTAAAGATGGAAATGCATATTTTTACCTGCTGTACGTTTTTCCAATTCTTTCAATCAATTGGGATTCAAAGGCGAAAAGACAAATTCTTCAAGTTTTTACAGCTGGAGCTGTGTGGAATATTTTGCTTTCATTTTTGATTCTTTATTTTTTCACGCACGTTTCTGAACCGTTAATAAAAGTAAGCTATATCTTTTTAAGAGATATTCGATTGGCTGAAATAACTAATCTCGGCGGATCGCTTTATCGTGTTTTTATTCAAACTCAATTTTTTTCATTGGTGTTTGGAGCCTTCATCCTTGCATTAATTCCTAAAATTCAATCAAGACGCGAAACGATTCAAGCAACGGTTTTATTGAGTGCAGTGTTTGCAACTCTAATTTTAAGTTTATCAAGAAGTTTTTGGATTGGAATAATATTTGCACTTTTTGTTCTTGTATTTTTTCTGTATCGGTATTACAAAAAGGAGATAAGACTGAAATCTTATCTAATTTGTCTTTTGAGTTCTGTTGTTTTATCAGTGTTACTTATTGTGACTATAGTTTTGTTTCCATTTCCGACTCAACGCGTAGGAGGAAGCGATTTATCTGATTTGTTTGTAAAACGTTTTACTCAAAATGATGATGTGGCAATCTCTAGTCGATGGAAATTACTTGATCCAATGTTACAAACAATCTCAATAAATCCAGTAATTGGAAATGGTTTTGGAAAAGAAGTTACTTTTGAAACAGATGATCCAAGAGCTAGAGATATTCGTTCTGATGGAAAGTGGTCAACTTATGCAATGGAATGGGGGTGGATGGAATTGTGGCTTAAAATGGGTATTCTCGGGCCTGTTGGTTTTTTGTTTTTGTTCGTATACATAAATAAGCGCCTGATGACGCTTATGAAATCTGAACACTCTTGGATTTCAATTGGATTGATTTGCGGTTTGTTTTTTCTTTTTGCAACTCACATATTTTCCCCGTATCTCAATCATCCGATTGGCCTAGGATTCATTCTTTTTACAATCATTTTCATTCCAAAGGAATCCGAATCTTTTGCTATTCAAAAATCTTTCCAATCCAATCCTTCCGTCCAGCAAGAAATGCCTTTGCCTGCATCGGCGCTTTCCCTTCGGGCTGAAGAGTGATGAGTTCCAGAGCTTCAGAATTAACCGCAACTATAATTTTCTCTTGATTTTCACACAAAGTTCCGTTTGGTTTATTTAAATTCGTTTGTGTAACTTTGGCTTCCAAGATCTTTACTCTTACTCGCTCGTCATTTATTTTAATTGTTGTCCAAGCTGTTGGCCATGGAACAAAAGCGCGAATCATTCTTTCAATACTTTTTGCATCAGAATTCCAATTTATCAAACCATCTTTTTTTGACAGTAATCGCGACACACTTGCTTCTTGATTATTTTGATCTGAAGGCATGCAATTTTCGTTTACGTACGATCGCAAAACATCACACAAAAATTTTGGTCCAATTGAATGGATTTTCAATTCTAGCGAAATCGTAGTTTCGTTTTCTGATAGCTCAAGAGTTTTTTGAGCAAGAATTGGACCTGTGTCCATTCCTTCATCGAGAAGCATAATTGAAATTCCTGTTTTTTTATCTCCATTCAAAATTGCTGACTGCATTGGTGAAGGGCCTCTGTATTTTGGTAAAAGTGAAGGATGAACATTCACAACACCTTTTGGTGGGATGTTTAAGATTGAACTTGGAATTAACTTCCCATATGCAACAACAACAAAAATATCAGAGTGAAATGATGATAGTGTTTCAACTGCTTCAGTTTTTTTTAGACTTTGAAATTGCATGACAGGAATGTTTTTTTGTTCAGCAAAAATCTTAACTTCAGGTGATGTAATTTTTCCACCACGACCAGATGGCTTATCAGGTTGCGTAACAACACAAGCAACATTAAAATCACTCTCATTAGTGAGAGCTTCAAAAAAAGGAACAGCGAACGCAGGTGTGCCAAAGAAAACAATTTTCATGTTTAGATATTTTTATGATCCGTAAATCTTATAGTCTTATCTATGAAAAGAATTCCATTTAAATGATCAATCTCATGTTGAAACACAATAGCAGGGAAACCCTTCAACTTAATAGAAACTTGTTGCGCATTCTCATCATAAGCTTGGACAATTACTCCTCTATATCTTCGCACGATTCCATACACACCCGGAACTGACAAACAACCTTCTTCACGTTCAATTTTTCTAAGCGAGTGTTTGACAACTTTTGGATTGAAAAATGCTTTTGGACCTGACTCGGTCTCGATAATAATAATTTGTTTTTGAACACCAATTTGAGGAGCTGCAATTCCAACCCCGTTTTCTTCATTCATTGTTTCCTTCAAGTCCTCAATCAGTTCTAGTGTTGACTCGCTATTTATTTCATCAACTTCAACAATTTGCGAAACTTTTCGCAATTCCTTGTTTGGATGTGTGAGAACTTGAATTATCATATGGAATAACATTCTGTCATGAAAAAGCGTTTATGTCAATAAGAAAATGATCGCCTAAGTCACCGAGTATTTTTAGAACTTCTTCAGAACGCGAAAAGGGAACTCGAATCACAAATTCCGATGTTACACGAACACCTTGTATGTTTTCGAGCTGTTGCTTCAGTGCGTTCGTTTGCAATTCACGCTTTCTATCTTCTGCTTCGCGAATCTTGATTTGTATCCATTGTTCAAACGGAGGTTGTTGAAATGATAATCTTCTTGCATTTTCTTCCGTGAACATTTTCATAGGATCGTGAATGTATTGTTCAAAAAATTCTTGTTCTTCAGTTTGCACCACAAATTTTGCGTGATTAGCTCGCGCCAAACCCATCCATTCATAAAAATACATTGAAGCTTGTTCGGCACTTCTAAAACTTGGTGAAAACAACGGCAGGTCAGCGTCAAGATATACCACACATTGAAAAAGATTATCTTGGGAAGGATCAAAATTATTTTCGATAAAAGCGCGTGTTGCAAGAGTTATAATTACGTCAGGATCGAAACTAATTTGTTGAGCATCTATGTGCTGTATTGAAGAAGTCGTAAATATTTTTTTTAATATTTCAACAATTCGGCCGCTTCCAAATCCTCTAAATTCAATTTTTGACGAACGACATTGCGTGCAACGCAAAGGCAATGGATCAATGATCTCACAACGAATGCATGTTAAAGTTTGTTCATCAACACGAACAAGATGGCCGCATCTTGAACAAACAAATACATGGCCGCAATCTTTGCAGCGCAGTCTCCATGCGTAACCTTTTTTATTTAAAATGATCAGGACATGACCTTGTTGTTCGATCGTTTCTGAAATTACCTCAATTGTTGATGATACAATTGCAACATGTTCTGAAACAGATTTCTCAACTGATGGACGAACGAACTTTACTTTTAGTTCAGAATTGAATAACAAAATATTTTCTTCCTTAAATCTATATATGTCGTCGACTCTTGGTAATACATCGAAAAAAAATAGTTGCGTTGTAAACTTTTGCGAAAATAAATATACTACTTCTCTTGCGTCGATTCTTGGATTGCGTCTGTGTTCGACATGATTTTGATGTCCTGATCTCACAACGATGACAGTGGTTGTAGGAGCGTCACAAAAAAATATTCCTGCGCGCGTTGTTATAAGTAGACCGGTTGGATTTTCCCTGTAAGATTTCCAAGCTGAATATCTTTCATCATTTGATTCTTCTCCTGTAACACAAAGTGGTGAAAAAGATCCAAGATACTTTGATACTATTCTTGCGTCACGAACATTCGGACACAGAATTGCAATTTTCTGTTTTGGTTTTTCATATAAAAATCTGGCAATGATTGCACAAGTACGCCTAAGATCGAAAGCTTGAACAAATCCGATGCGTCTTTCTGTCATTGCGTTTGCCAGCCTAACGATTGTTGCGCTTTCTTGATTTGGGACTGTAAGAGTAGTAACAGGCAGGTTGTTTTCTGTTTTTTCAGAGTTTGATTTTTTTGGGCGAGGGAATGCAGTATAAAGAAGAGTAGAAACTGATTGAGAAATTGATTTCGAAACTGATTCAAAAAATGAGAGTTCTTCATCTCTCAATTTGATTTCCTCGAAAACAGATAAAACATTTTTAAGGATGATCCCTCTCAACGCTTGTTCTTTAACTCGTTTAACAATTCCCAAACACTGACTTGACCTAAAGGGAATTAAAACAAATTGTCCGCGCTCGAGTGATATTTCGTTCGGAACGGAATAGTCAAAGTGACTAAATTTTCGCGGCATTCGTCTAAGTGGATAAATTTCCGCGATCATAAAATGTGGAATTGCGCGACCAAATATCCAACTCCAAACGGTGCTTCGTAAGACAGATTCTCTGCACGAACTTTTAGTTGATCAATAATTCCAAAAAGTATCAGCATTGGCCTAAGCGCGCATTCAGATGCTTTTTCAAGACGCTCTTCATCAAATGAAAGTAACTTTGAAATTGATTTATGTTCAATGGCACGAAGAATCATATCATCGAATTCTTTTCCTTCTTCATGAAATCCCATTGGAGCATCGCTTGAAAGACTATGAGACAAATCGCCTGATGCAATGACCGCAATTCTTTTGTGGCTTTGTTGAATCATTTCGTTTAAAAGGCGACCAAAAGCAACATGTTGTTTGCGATCTGTTCCACTGTACGAAATTGGAACAAGTCGTGGCTTAATTTCATCGTTAAGAAGAAAAAGAGGAACACCACATCCATAATCTAGCGACGCATGTGATTCAAGCACAAAAGAAATTGATTGTTTTCGTGCTTCACTTTGAATAGCAGAAATGAGTTCTAGATCAGGAACAAATTCCATTGATGTTGAAAGATCGCCGAATTCATGAAATTCAACAACATACTGGTTGTGAAGATTCAATGTAAAAGCTTTTTCGTGCATGAAGCTGTGAGAAGAAACAACTAAAATTATATCAGGTTGACTTAATTTTAATTCGTCTGATAATTTTTTCATTGCCTCTCGTGTTTGAGTCAATTGTTTTATGTTTTCTTTTCCAATTGAATCTATAAGAAGAGGGGAATGTGGTGTGAATGCCGCAAAGCAAATCATATTATCTGGTGGCGATATTAACGTCGGAAGAAGTATCAATTGAAGTGTCAATAGGTTCGGCTAATGAATGCAAGAGGATCGATCTCTCATTTGTCCAAATTATTTGATTCCAATTCCATCCAAATGTTTTAAACGTTGCCTCGTCTTGTATGTGATGTCGAGTTCCATTTGAAATTACATAAATCTCTGGAGACTCTCGCATTGCAATGAGTGTTCCATCCTGAAACAATACCGGATCGACTGTCTCATACGAATTCAAGTCTTCAGGTTTCACTTGTGTAATTGTTGAAGAGGGAAAATTTGCTAGTAAAATTTCCTTTGACATTATCGGATGTTTATTTCCATTTTCGACGAAGAATACACCACCTGTTTTGTTATTTTGAAGTAGTGTTCCTTTTGGATAAACGGAAGCGGTGTCAATTGGTTCTCCTTCTTCATAAGCATCTAGATCTTCCCATGCAACATCAGTAATCTCATCTGGTGAAAAACCAAGTGCACGGAATGCTTCTTGTGATTTAAATCCACGACGGAAATCGTCAACGATCAAATATACCGTTCCTCTTGGAGATCTTAACAGAGAATAGTTTGGAAATTGAATTGGAGCGCCGATTTCATATATTTCAAGAATACTTGGACCAACTTGAATAACGTTGTTTTGATTGAATCTTGATAGAAATGCCGCTTTGGATGTTATTGGTCTTCGAACCCCGTTTTGAATAAGCCAAATTCCACCAGTTGTTTTATCTTGAAGAAGAGAACCGTCAACATGACGATTGTTAAACCACCTATCCCAAATCTTTGCAAAATTTTGGTTACCATTTATGTGTGGTGTATAGGTGTATAAAACTGAAGTTGCAAAATTTTCTGGAATTATCTCAACACCATCAATAACAACTTCTATTCCAGGGCCGATTCCACTTTCTGTAAATCCTCTACTTTCAAGATCTGAAAGATATGATTCGCGAATTCGTTTTGTGGCATAATAAATTTGGTTTGCAAATCCACTAAACTTTTGTAAAAGAGGATCTGTTTTTGAACACGAATCACAAATTGCATATCCCATTGCCCAATTGAGTTGATCACTTGAAGGATTGGGATCTTCAATCAAACTTTGTTCACGTTGTAAAAGAACTGTTATAAATCGAGGATTGAGAGAAAATTTTTGCGCGTAATCCCAAATTATTTCTGTTGCATTTTTTTGAATTCCGGAAACATCCTTAAACGACATACTGTTAAGAGCGCCTCTCGAAAGTAAGGATTCAAGTTCTGTTTTCGTTGTCGCAAATGTATCCAACATTTGATCATCAGAAGCTAAATAATCTAAATCAATTTCTGTTGAGGAATTAATTTCTGAAGCAAAAATACCCTGCGGTAAAGCAAGGATAATTATAATCAAAATAAGGATATTTTTACGTACAAAATCTGGCAATCGCATGACCCTATAATAACGCTAAGCAGAGGTTTTGGCCAGTTTTCTTTCTTTTCTAACTTCTTTTTGAATATTGATCTCGCCATTTGCCACAGATACCGAAACCTTTGATCCTTCTGAAATTTCACCTTTAACAATTTCAAGAGCAAGAGGATCTAGAATTAAGGACTGGATCACACGTTTGAGTGGTCTCGCGCCATAAGATGGATCAAAACCACGCTCTACCAATAAATCTTTTACAGAGGGCGCTATTGAGATATTTATTGAACGTTGTTTTTGTAAACGGTGAAAAACAATTTGCAATTGTCGTTCAACAATTTCTCCAATTTGTTTTTGTGAAAGAGAATGAAATACAATAATATCATCAACACGATTCAAAAATTCCGGTCTGAAATGATCCTTCAAGAGTCCCATTATTCTTTCTTTCATTTCATCATCTTCATTTGTTTCAGAACGATTTGTTTCAAAACCCATGTGCTCTTTTGATGTTCCTGAACTCAAGATCATGTCAGAACCGATATTGCTTGTCATGATGATTATCGTGTTTTTGAAATTTACAACACGACCCTTTGCATCAGTAAGTCTTCCTTCGTCCAAAATCTGCAAAAGCAAATTGAACGTATCTGGATGTGCTTTTTCAATTTCATCAAACAAGACAACACTATAAGGTTTTCTTCGGATCATTTCAGTTAGCTGACCGCCTTCTTCATATCCAACATACCCAGGAGGTGAACCAATCATTTTTGCTGTCCCGTGTTTTTCCATGTATTCAGACATGTCCAAACGAATAAGCGAAGTTTCATCATTAAACAAGAATGAGGCCAAAGCTCGAGCCAACTCTGTTTTCCCAACGCCTGTAGGCCCAAGGAAGATAAAAGACCCGATTGGGCGGCTTTCTTCGCCAATTCCAGCTCTGGAACGCCTTAAAGCGTTTGAAACAGCGCTAATAGCCTCTTGTTGCCCCACAACACGCTTTGAAAGCTCATCCTCCATTCTGGAAAGCTTCTCCATTTCGGATTCAAGCATTTTTGAAACAGGGATATGCGTCCATCTTGAAACAACAATAGCGACATCTTCTTCACCAATAACTTCCTTTAACAACCCGCGCTCTTTTTGAAGTTTGGAGAGTTGATGTTCAGTGTCTTTTAAACGTTTTTCTTCGGCTGGCATTTTTGAATAGCGAATCTCCGCGACTTTTTCCAAATCACCCTTACGCTCTTCCATTTCCGCGCGTGCTCGAAGACGATCAATGTTGGCTTTGATTTCTTGCAGTGTTGTAATTTTTTCTTTTTCATTTTTCCATCGTCCTTCAAGTGCGCCGGCTTGCTCTTGCAAATCAGCCAACTGTTTTTCAATTTCTTTTAATCGTTTTTTAGATTCCTTGTCTTCTTCTTTTTGAAGTGCGCGTTGTTCGATTTCTAAACGCATGATATCGCGTTTTAGCACATCAAGTTCTTCTGGCATTGAATCAATTTGCATGCGAAGTGCCGAAGCCGCTTCATCAATTAAATCAACAGCCTTGTCAGGCAAGTGACGTTCTGTAATATATCGAGCTGAAAGTTGAGCGGCCGCAAGAATCGCCGCATCAGAAATTCGAACTCCATGATGGACTTCGTATTTTTCTTTTATTCCACGCAAGATGGCGATTGTGTCATCAATTGAAGGTTCATCAACAATCACTGGCTGAAATCTTCGTTCAAGCGCTGGATCTCTTTCAATATATTTTTGGTATTCTTTTAAAGTTGTTGCTCCAACCGCACGCAATTTTCCTCGAGCAAGAGCTGGCTTGAGCATGTTTGAAGCATCAAGAGATCCACCTTCCGTTGTCCCAGTTCCAACTAAAGTATGTAGCTCATCAATAAACAAAATTATTTTTCCGGCTGAATTTTCTATTTCTTTAATTACAGCTTTCAAACGATCTTCAAACTCGCCTCTGAATTTTGTTCCTGCAACCATTGCGCCAATATCAAGCATAAACACGGATTTGTCTTTGAGTAATTCTGGAACATCACCTGAAACGATTCGCTGTGCAAGACCTTCGACAATTGCTGTTTTTCCGACTCCAGCTTCACCAATCAAAACAGGATTATTTTTTGTTCTACGTGAAAGAACCTGCATGATGCGACGGATTTCATTATCACGTCCAATGATTGGATCAAGCTCGCCAGCACGAGCTGATTCAGTTAAATCAATTCCGTATTTTTGCAAAACTTGATATCTGGATTCCGGTTCTTGTGTGTCAACACGTTGAGAGCCACGTATATCTTTTAACGCGTGCATGACCGATTCCTCATTGATTTTATAATTCAAAAGCAGACGCGCAATCGCTTTGTTTGATAAAAGTCCAAGTAGTAAATGTTCGGTTGAAATGTAATCGTCCTTAAACTGTTTTGATAATTTATGAGCACTAGCCAAAACATTTGCCATTTGTTGGCTCATATAAATTTGAGCCATTCCGCCATGACTTGGCATTGCTTCTTTTGAAGATGGAAGAGAATTCAAAATTTCATCAACTTCATGCTGAAGCTCTTCTTTCATTTGTGTCACTTTGTCAATCACTGCTGATATAACTCCGTCATCTTGAGTGAGGAGCGAAGCAAGAAGATGGATCGGTTCAAGCGCTTGCTGACCTCTTTCAACAGCTATGTTATGAGCGCGTTGTAAAGCCTCTTGAGATTTTAAGGTAAAATTATTTGGAAGCATATTTTGGCACTCATCATGCTAGAGTGCTAATGGTGGTTTGTCAAATCGCTCGCTTGAAGGATTTTTTATATAAATCATGTAATATAGAACAATAATAACATTCGAAGCGGAAACAAGATAGATTATGAGTGAAAAACATAAAATTTTCGGAGTAGCTTTTGATGATATTTCAACAAATGAAATGACTGATTTGTTTTTGAAATGGCTAAACGGATCGCAGGGAAAAATTATCTTCACACCAAACCCTGAATTTTTATTAAAAACACGAGTTGATTCAGGTTTTGGAAACTTGTTGAACCAGAGCGATCTTTCACTTGCTGATGGTATTGGCGTAAAATTTGCGATTGTCGCACTCACAGACAAACGACTTAAACATCGTCATACAGGTGTTGATACACTTGTTCAATTAGCAGAGATTTGTTCAAAGACAAACAAAAAATTGGTTTTATTGGGTGGAAAAAATTCTGTATCACAATCCGCCGCAGACGCACTAAGAAAACAATTTCCAAATCTTCAAGTTCAATCAATCGACCTTGGTTTTATTTTAGGAAATTCAGAAACTGTTTCAATTTCAGATGAACTAATCAATGAGATAAATAAATTTTCACCAAACGTGCTCGCTGTTGCATTATCTTTTGGAAAACAGGAAAGGTTTATTTTTAAAATCAGCAAACAAATCCCCTCTTTAAACATTGTAATTGGAGTTGGCGGGGCGCTTGATACAATTTCTGGCAGTCTTAAACGAGCGCCACTTTGGATGCGCAAAAATGGGCTTGAATGGCTTTGGAGAGTTATAATTGAACCAAGACGTATTGTAAGAATTTTTAGAGCAACAATCGTCTTTCCGTTATTTGTGGTTTGGGATACACTTAAACATCAGAGGTTTTGGAAAGCTGTGATAAAAGTAGTAGTAAGTAGCTAGTAGCAGGTATATTCGCTTTATGAACATCAAGACTCGTTTTCCGCCGTCTCCAACAGGATATCTTCATGTCGGATCGCTTCGAACAGCGCTATATAATTATTTTTACGCAAAAAAACACAACGGCACATTTCTTTTGCGAATTGAGGATACTGATCGAGAGCGATATGTTGCAGGTGCTGTTGAGTCACTTATCGGGACTCTCGATCGAATGAAAATTGATTATGATGAAGGTCCTGTGATGAAGAATGGGAAGATTGTTGAAAAGGGAGGTAATGGTCCTTATGCGCAATCTGCACGTCTTGAAATTTATAAAAAGTATGCAAAGCAACTGGTTGATTCAGGTTATGCATATCATTGTTTTTGTTCAAAAGAACGTCTTTCTGAATTGCGTGAACAACAACAAGAGATTAAACAAACAACAAAATACGATCGTGCATGCTTAAAGTTGTCTTCTGAAGAAATTAAAACAAAATTAGAGTCTGGTGAGTCGAATGTTATACGAATGAAAATTCCAGAAGGGAAGACAACTTTTCATGATGAAATTCGAGGTGATATAACAATCGAGAACCAAGAAAATGATGATCAAGTACTTCTCAAAGCAGATGGTTTCCCTACTTATCATTTAGCTGTTGTTGTTGACGACCATCTGATGGGCGTGACTCACGTCATTCGTGGGGAAGAATGGATTTCATCTGTTCCAAAACACGTCATGCTTTACACATGGTTTGGTTTTCCTCTTCCTACATTTGCTCATCTTCCATTGATTCTAAATACTGACAAATCAAAACTTTCAAAACGACAAGGAGATGTTGCTGTTGAAGATTATTTTGCGAAAGGATTTTTAGAAGAGGCGCTTGAAAATTTTGTTTCACTTCTTGGTTATAATCCAACAGCTGATAGAGAAATATATACACGCGAAGAATTTATTGAACACTTTGAACTTACAAAAATTAACAAAAGTGGAGCGGTTTTTGATGTCAATAAACTCCTGTGGATGAATGGTCAGTACATAAAAATGCTTTCAGATGAAACTTTTGTCGCTAAAGTTAAGCCCTTTTTGAAAGGGGAAGTTGAGGACGATATTTTGCGACGCATCTGCGTGATTGAAAAAACAAGAATAAATTTATTATCGGAAATTACAACAGTAATCGACTCCTATCAATCAATAACGAATTTCTCGAAAGAAATGTTAGTATGGAAAAAATCAGACAGTGAAGACGCAAAATTACAATTAAAAAATATTTTTGAATTTATATCTTCACTTGATGACTCGGTTTTCAATAACTTGGAATTGATTGAACAGGCCATTGCAGGGTATATTAAAGATAACGGACTTCAAAATGGAAATGTTTTGTGGCCGCTTCGTGTTTCACTTTCAGGAGCCGAACGATCTCCAAGCCCATTTGAATTGCTCTGGGTGCTTCAAAAACAAGAATCGATGAAACGTATTGAACATGCAATCAAAATTTTTACTTAGTGCGTTTGTTATACTTTTTACATTGCAACCCGCAGGATTGCTAGTTTTTGCGCAGGAAGGTACTGATTCATCCGAAATTAACGTTCTTAACGATAAGATTTCGGAAAAGAAACAAAGTATCGACCTAATTAGTGACCGAATTGAAGAGTATAAGAAAAAGATCGAACAAAAACAGGCACAGAAAGCGTCGTTATCAGTTGAGCTTGATTTACTTGATAACAGAATTGCCAAAACAAAACTTGAAATTGAGGAAACCGAAGCAAGCATTGATCTTGTTAACACAGAAATATCATTGTTAAACAAGCAACTAACTTCGCTTGAACAGACTTTACAAAAAGATAGACAACTTCTTGTCGCTGTTTTGCAAAAAATTCAAGTTAAAGATCAAGACTTGCCACTTAGACTTTTTTTTGGATCAAATTCTTTATCACAGCTATTTGATGAGGTTCAATCTCTTGAAACAATCAACCAAGACCTGAAGCAAACTCTTGAAAAAACAAAGCAGTCAAAAGAAGCCGTGCAAAATAAAAAAGAAGTTGAACAAACAAAAAAAAATCAAATGCAAGAAATGAGTCTTGCGCTTGCGCATGAAAAAGGCAAACTTGAAGATGAAGTCCAATCACAAGAGATTCTAATTACAGAAACACAAAATTCAGAAAATCAGTTCCGTTTGCTTTTGCAACAGACAAAAGAAGAAGAACAATTTATCACGCAACAAATTTCTGCTTTGCAAAAAGAAATAGAAGGGAAGTTGAGCGCTTCAGATCAGGTAGGAGATAGTTCTTTGATGTCTTGGCCGTTTGATCCACCAAAAGGGTTGTCTGTATATTTCCATGATCCAACATATCCATATCGTCATCTTTTTGAACACTCTGGAATTGATCTTCCAGCGCCAAAAGGAACTGGGATTGGCGCGGCCGCGCCAGGTTATGTTGCCTGGGCTAAAAAAGGACGACTATATGGAAACTATGTCATGATAATTCATTCAAATGGATTATCAACGCTTTACGCACATCTTTCTAGGATTGATGTTAAGGCTGACGAATTTGTTGCTCGAGGGCAAATTATAGGAGCAGTGGGGAGCACAGGTCTTTCAACAGGGCCGCACCTTCACTTTGAAGTACGAAAAGATGGAATTCCAACTGATCCGCTAGCCTATCTTCAATAAATATATTTTATGTTAGAAACAATTCTTACAATTATTGGATGGTTATTTGTTCTTGGACCAACTCTTGCGTTTATATGTGTGAGTTTCTACGTTATTAAGGGTGCGATGGGGGATGATGTCGTTGTTAACGCACTTGTGCTAATAGGCCTTGCTTTCTTCTTTATGGGGGCGATTTTATTACTTACTCTATACCTCACGAATGTGTTTGGATGAACTGGTGGCGTCGCACAATAAATCTTATACGACACATAAGTTATTTTAAGCAAGAAATTGGTTTGCATAAATTATGTGTCGTATAAGATCGTCATAGATTTTACGACTCTGAATTAGAGATCACAAAATCTGTCGTTATTACCGCTACTTATCTCACTTCATATACTTCTCTTTCAAGATCTAATATAAGTAGTCTTTTTTTATTTTACGACACACTATAAATAATCAAACTTTTTTGTTATCCTTTGCTACTTTTTTACTCTCCTACTTTACTACTTCACCTCTACTTATAATACACATGATCGCCGAATCTAAGGTCGATATACTCAAGCTTTGATACGTCCGTTATCTTTTCTTTTTTTATTAGTTCGAGTCTCTGTGCTTGAGCATCAACATCACCTGTGACATCAAATAGTATTCGATAACCACCTGTTGTGAGTACACCGGTCCACTTCCCTGCTAAGCGATCAAACTCAACTTGCATATAAGAAATATTTTGTGCTTTAAGATGTTCACCAAATCTAAACACGGAATTGATTTCATTTGATGTAAGAACCGAGTCGCCTATATCGATTTCAACATTGCTCCTGTCAACAAAAATTGGTAATGAAGACAGGAGATATTCCTCAGCAGTGCGAATTACGATTCCGTCCAAATCAACAACGTACGATTGTCCTTTTGTTTGCCATACTAAAAACGAAGTTCGCTCATGAATTTGAATCTCAATTCGATTTTTGATTCTAGAAATTTGAATGTCACGCAATGTGAACTTCTCTTTCAGTAATTCAACAAGTTTATCTTGATCAAATAAATATCTGCTCTGACGAGGAAAAACTATAAACACTCGATCGCCAGTGTATGATCTCAACACATCATCAATTTCAGTTTTTGAAATTGTCTCAAGCCCAGAAACGTGAATTTCGTTTATTTGCAAAGAGGGATTTAAAAAAATGATAAATAGAAAAACAAGAATCATTAAAAATGAAATCAATACACCGACTAAAATCATCATCGGACGTCTGTCGATTCGTTCGCGAAAATATGGATTTCGAAATGATCGAGACGCATATCGTTTGTGTTGAGTTTTCCTAAAAAAATCTCGACGTTTCATATATTAACAGCTATCAGCCGCTAACCTTTAACTGCTAGTTTTAAGATTCACGAAACAACGATCCTAGGTAAAAGTGGATTTATCCTCGTCACAATTTCGTAAGGAATGGTTTGAATTTTTCTTGCAACTTCAACTGCACTAATTTCGTGGCGTCCGTCAATTCCAAGTAAAGTTACCACTTGCTCTTTTTCGACTGTTGGAACTGACGAAACATCGATCATCATCATATTCATACAAACTCTTCCCATAACTTTACATCGATAACCACCAACAAGAACTTCTCCGATTGATGACAGAGATCGATCATATCCATCCCTGTATCCAACAGGAAGAACCGCGATGCGACTGCGCTGTTTAAGTCGTTCTGTTGAACCATATCCAATCGGTGTTCCAATAGGTAAAGATTTGACTTGAGCGACTCGTGTTTTCCATTTGAGTGCAGGCCTCAATTCACATGAGATATTTTGTTTGCGTATTGTCTGTTCAACAAGTTCAGATGGCCATATTCCATAAAGTCCAATTCCGGCTCTTACAAGTGTTCCGTGAGTAACCGGATAAAGAAGTATCGCGGCTGTACAAGCACAATGAATATGAGGTGGATTAAAACCGTGGTTTTGTAATTCTTTCAACGCATCAGAAAATCGCGAAAATTGAAGCGAAGCATATTCTGCGTTACCAGTATCCTCAATACTTGCAAAGTGTGTTGAAATTCCACAAATGGAAACATGTGGGCTTCGTTTTATCTCAAGAAGGAAATCAATCAATTCTTCCATCAAAATACCTCTCCTAGAAGTCCCAGTTTCGATTTTAAGGTGGATTTGGGCTGTTGATGCTGTTGCGGCCGCAACGCGCTCTAATTGTTCAATATCTTCGCGATCTGAAAGAGTAAGTTCAATCCCATTTCTAACAGCTTCAGGATATTGATATTGCATTACATATCCAAGAACGATTATTTGCGCGCTTGGTAGTAATTCACGCAAAACTAGCGCTTCGTCTAAATTATCTACACCAAATGATTGAACGCCAACACGCGCCGCGATTTGCGCAACTTCTTTCATTCCATGTCCGTATGCGTTGGCTTTTACAATTGCGCAAAAACGCGCTCCTTGAGACAAGGAACGCAATGTTTTGATGTTTGAAATAATCGCTTGCTCATCAATTTCAACCCATGTTCTTTCCATATTCATCTTTCAATTGTTTAGTAAACTCGATCGGAATTTCTTGTTTATTTTCAGCCATCCATTTTCTTAAACTTAACTCCAATTTTTTTTGATCGTAACCTAAAACTATAATGTCAGGATCAATTTTTTTGACCACACCATAGCTCCCAAGTGTTTCATCTGATAATTCTGCATCTTCAATTCCAGGAATTTGAAGAATAGTTTCAAGACGGATTTGCTCACTATTATTTGGAGATTTGTTTTTAAGTTTTTGTACATGAGAATCACGAGTGACTGAAACAAAGAGCAAGTCCCCTTCCCTTTTTGCTTGTTTCAAAAAAAACAAATGCCCGGCATGAAGCCCGTCAAATGTTCCAAATACAAGCACGCGCCTGTTCATATTATTTGATTTCAGGACGCAACGTTGGAAACAGAATAACCTCTTTGATATTTTCCGCTCCAGTCAAAAGCATCACCATGCGGTCAACCCCAATCCCAAGCCCGCAAACTGGCGGCATTCCATGCTTGATTGCTTCTAAATAATCCTCGTCAGTTTGATGAGCCTCTTCAAAACCAGCTTTTTCACGAGCTTTTTCAGCGACAAATCGTTTTTCAAGATCAACTGGATCATTAAGTTCAGAATAGTTGTTTCCAATTTCACTTCCTAGCGCAAAAGCTTCAAATCGCTCAACAAATTTTGAATCTGAACATTTTTTCGCAAGCGGAGAAACTTCAACCGGATAATCGTAAATTATTGTTGGTTGAATAAGTTTTTCTTCAACAAGTTCTTCAAATGCAAAAGCCATCAGCTCACCAACTGTCTGCATTTGATCAATAATCTCATGTTGAGACTTTGGTAATTTTTTTTTCAATTCTTCTCTTGCTTTCTTTTCATTTTCCCAAGTATTTGACTCAAGACCTCCGATTTTTTCTACTGCCTCTACAAGTCTCATTCTTTTCCATGGGCGCGCGAGTTCTATTGTTGTTTCGCCATGCAAAACACTTGTCTTGCCAAGCGCTTGTTTTGCCGCGAATTCAAAAATTTCTTCAAACAAATCCATACCATACAAATAATTTTGATATGCAATCTGCGCTTCAAACATTGTAAACTCTGGATTATGATCGCGATCAATTCCTTCATTTCGAAATACTTTTGTAATCTCGTAAACTTTTTCAAAACCTCCGACAATCAGTCGCTTGAGATACATCTCGTCTGAAATCCGAAGAAAAAAATCAGCATCAAGCGCGTTGTGGTGCGTTTTGAAGGGTCGAGCAAAACCTCCTCCATATACTGGCTGAAGTGTCGGTGTTTCAACTTCAATAAAACCACGCGAATCAAGCAAACTTCGAATCGCAACAATAATTCTTGATCTTGAAAGAAGACGTTCGCGCACTTCAGCATTCATTATTAAATCCAAATAGCGTTTTCTAAAACGTGTTTCAACGTCCGAAAGCCCATGCCATTTTTCTGGCAAAGGAAGCAATGACTTGGCAAGAGGAGTATAAACAAAAACATCCAAACTTTGTTCACCTTTTTTTGTGACAAACGCTTTTCCAGTGCATTGCAAAAAATCCCCAATATCCATCATTTGCAAGAATTGTTTGTACGATGCTTCACCAACGTGATCTTTTCGAATTACAATTTGAACAAGACCAGAACCATCTTGAATTTGGCAAAAAGTTAAACCACCGTGTGTTCGAATCAATCTAATTCGTCCAACCAGAGAAACATCTTGTTGCGAATTTTGAAAAGTTTCAAATTCTTTTAGAAACTCCGCAACAGTATTCGATCTTTGAGTTGTTGATGGATAAGGATCAATTCCAGCATCTCGCATTGCTTGAAGGCGTGCGAGTCGCGCTTGTGTTTCGTCAATCATATTTTAAGGAAAGCATGAGCTACAGCACACATGTCTCCGGGCCAGCGGACTCCTCGCCGCTGTTCCCTCCGACATGGTGCTGTAGCTCATGGAAGTCCATAAGTTATTACAGAATTTTTACAATTTTATATTCAATAGAACCGCTTAGAACACTAATTGAAACTGCCTCCCCTACCCTGTGGCCAACAAAGGCTTGGCCAAGCGGTGATTCATTACTAATTTTTCCTGAAACTGGATCAGCTTCTGTTGAACCAACCAATGAAAAAGTTTTTTCAATTCCATTTACAACAACTTGAAATGTGCATCCAAGATTGATTACATCCGTGCCTGATGTTTTTTCAACCAAAACTGCGTTGTGAATCATTTCTTCAAGCTGAACAACTCGAGCCTCGTTTAGAGCTTGTTGTTCTTTCGCGTCTTGATATTCAAAATTCTCTGACAAATCACCGAGCTCTTTTGCAGAACTAATGATTTCCGCGATTTCACGACGTGTTTCTCTTGATCGTTTTTCAAGTTCGTCTTTTAGGTCTTCTAATTTTTCTTTTGAGAGATAAACCATAATATGTGTCATTCAAACCTACCGTTCTTAAGGATGTATGTCAACCTATTTTTTAATATGCTTCCCCCTAGGAATTGTAGCAAAAGCAGTTGCAAATGGAACAGTTAACATGAGCGATATTGTCCCAACAATTGTTCTTACAAATTCTTCAGCAACTGCCTGGTTATTGAGAAAAGTACCAACATCTGACGAAGATGAAAAATAAATAAGAAAAATTGGCAATGCCGCGCCAGCATAGACCAAGACAAGTGTGTTAACAGTTGAAGCAATGTGATGCCGACCAATACGCATTGCTCTGAAAAATAAATCCTTTCGCGAAAGTGTTGGATCAACGTCAAGCATTTCACCTACAACTTCTGATTGAGTTACAGCAACATCATCCAAAACACCCACTGTTCCAAGAATCACGGCCGCAATGAAAAGCGCAACTGGATCTTTAATTGTTTCAACTTCCCACAAAAGCAATGTCGACTCTTCTGTTCCAACGCCTGAAAGTGAACTTACGTGTGTGAAAATATAACTTAATATCACAACAACGAATAACCCAGCGACTGTTCCTAGAAATGAAAAAAATGTTCGCACACGCAATCCGTGAGACAAATGAATGTTCACAAATAAAATAACAATTGAAGCAAGAACTGTCATTAGAATCGGATCGCGTCCAGCGAGAATTTGTGGAAACAAAAACCAAAACAAAACAAACAAAGTAAACGCAAGACCGATAAGCGAAAACAAACCTCGAAAAAATCCAATCACGATTGCGATTGCCGCGAAAATGAAAAAAAGCGACATGAGCGATCCTGTTCGAACTTTGTCATCAAAATAAGTTGTTTGTGTTCCATCTGAATTTTCAACAATTCGCAACAATACTCGATCACCCTTTTTTAGGGTGATGTATAAACCGTCTGGATACGAATCAGATGTGTCGACCTTAAACACTTCACCAAATGAACTTTTTGATTCAAATTTATAAAAATGCTTTCCATCTGACTCTTGATCTTGAATGTTTATAATTGTCGCTTTTACTTCTTTTGGTTCTGTAATTTCCTGCGCAAAAACGCTCGTTGCAGAAAACATGAACAAAAAGAAACAAAAAATAATTCCCCGAGTTTTCATAGGTTTATAGTTTACCATATCGGTCATTTTGAGGTCGAACCATGTCTCCGGGCCAGCGGACTCCTCGCCGCTGTTCCCTACGACATGATTCGACATCAAAATATAATGAAAAACAGCCTGAATTGGCTGTTACGAGAGAGTCAAGGTTCTCTTGGTGAAAGGAAACTTGATAGATATCGGAAGTTTGAATGGATTGCCCAGTAAGAAGCCTGAATACTTCGTGTCAGGTGGACAGAGATTGATCCTGACGTCGTTCGCTCCGATCTTTGAATCGCCATTGAACCGTCTGGCAAGGCCGACTGCGACTGTTGCAAACGTTTCCATCTGACGAAGAAGTTCGAGGTCGAAATCGCGCGCATCAACACTGATGTTCTTGAATGGATTAACGAGCTCTACGGGAATTCTGAATCGCCGCTCACAAGCCCTGATAAAGGCGCTAGATTGCGACACACCTCCGCTTAAGTAAATCCGTGCGATGTCAGCTTTCATGGTAACTGCCGCGAAGTAGTCAAGAGATCGTTTTATCTCTGTGACGAATGTTTCCGATACGTGTTCCTCGAGCTTTCGCACTTCACAAAGCACAGAAGACGAGGAAATCGAATCGTCTTCTGATGTCTGGTAGTGCACTGCTTCTGCCCACGAAACATTGAGCTGTTTCATTATCTCGGCGGTCAGAAACGTTCCGCCCATCGAGATCTCACGCGTAAAGGTTGTGATCCCGTTTGAGATCACATTGATACTGATGCTTGAGGCACCAACATTGAAAAGAACAATGATCTCGTTTGAAGGACAGCTATAGTTCAGGTCGAACGAGTTCTGAACAGCGAACGTGTCAATGTCCACGACTTCTGGGGAAAGCCCGGCTTCTCGAACCACATAAATATAGTCATTGACAACATCCTTTTTCGCGGCCACAAGCAAAACATCCATCTGTCCCTGATAAGCTTTGGGATTGAGGATTTGAACATCGATGTTGACTTTCTTTATGTCGAACGGGATGTACTGCTCTGCTTCCCAAATTATTGCCTCTCGCAGTTCTTCAGGAGTCATCTCTGGAATCGAGATCTTCTTGACGATAACTGAATGCCCTGACATCGAAATCGCGCATCGTGAACGTCCGCACTTATTAACTTTCACTAATTCGCGAAGTGTGTTGACAATCGCGTCGGGGTTCAACAGTGCCCCGTCAACAATGGTTTCCGGAGGCAACATGCAACTATCGAATTTGACGAGTTTGAGCCCAGTTCCAGTCTCTGCGAGCTGACACAGCTTGATTGAAGAAGATCCGATGTCCAGTCCAAGTAGTAATTTTCGTGACATTTCCGACTCCTTTTTGCGTCTGCCAGGAAACGCAGAGTTATTTAAACACATCTGAAGTATTTGGTCTACTTAAAAGTGTTCAAATCGTCCAGCAAAAATTGGTGTTTACGAGGAAATAAGGTAAACTTGCGCAGTTGTATGAAATTTCTCAAACCACTACTTATAATCATAGTTATTATACTTGCCTCCTATAGTCTGTTTGTTGCATTTCCACGCAAAGTAAACGACAACAACTATCAAAAACCATCTGTTGCCGCGACAATCTTTCCTCTTTACGATATTGTAAAAAACATTGCTGGAAATGAAATTGACGTCTCTCTGATTCTTCCTCCTGGCGCAAGCCCACATACTTTTGAACCAACTCCGACGATTTTGCGAGAAATGAAAAAAGCCCAAACTGTTTTTATGATCGGTCATGGAATAGATGATTGGGCAAAAAGTTTAGTTGAAGATTCGAACAAAATTTTAGCTGTTGATAATGGAATTACTCTTCGTCCAAATGACCCTCATTATTTTTTAACAGGAGAAAACGCGATCCTGATTTCACAAACCGTTGCAGATTCTCTTATATTGGCACTTCCAAATTTAACAGGTTCAATTAGTGAAAATCAAAAAAAATATCAAATAGAACTAGAAAAAATGAATGAACAAATTAAAACAGAATTATCTAAAGTAAAAAATCGCGAACTCATTACTTTTCATGATGCGTGGTATTATTTTGCAGAGGCATACGGGTTGAACATCGTTGGAACATTCGAACCAAGTGTTGGCCGTGAACCAACACCGCAATATCTCGCAAAACTTTCACAGAAGATAAAAGAGACTGGCGTTCGCGTTCTTTACGCTGAACCACAATTCTCAACACGAGGCATTGAAGCATTCTTGAATGACAACAATGTATCTGTTGTAATAATTGACCCAGAAGGTGGAGGTGTCGAGTCTACTTCATTTATAAACTTGATGATTTCAAATGCGCGAACAATTGCAAAAAACCAATAATCAACATCCGATGATACAAGTCAAAAATCTTTCGGTTGTTTATGGTCATCAAACAATTTTGTCTCATGTTTCATTTGATGTGAAACATGGCGAAATCGCCGCGGTAATCGGCCCAAATGGCTCTGGAAAAACGACGCTCATTCGCGCGATTTTAGGTTTAATACCTTTCGATGGAGAAATTTTGATTGATGGTCAACTTCCTTCACACGTTCGCTCGCATGTCGGATACGTTCCACAAAGATTTCGTTTCGACCCAGACTTCCCAATCACAGTTAGAGAATATCTTGATCTGTCAAAAACGCATGTTCATAAATATGAGTACGCGCACAAACTCAAAGAAGTTGGTCTTGAAACTTCCATTCTTCATAAACCTCTTGGTTCGCTTTCCGGCGGACAACTTCAACGCGTTTTAATCGCGCAAGCGACAATCGATCATCCAACTCTTCTTATTTTAGACGAACCTTCAACTGGAATCGATATCGTAGGTGAAGAACAATTTTACGAACTTCTCAAATCACAACGCGACCAACACGGAACAACAGTTATTCTTGTGTCACATGATATTGCTGTTGTTTCAAATGTTGTAGATCAAGTCATTTGCGTGAATAAACGTCTTGTTTGTTTTGGGCCGCCAAGACAAGCACTCACGCAAGAAAAACTCTCCGAGTTGTACGGGAAAAAAGACGCATCGCTTTATTCTCATCACCATCACAATTAAATATGGAACTTCTTGAATTCCTACAATACCCATTCATGCAACGCGCGCTTGTCGCTGGAATTTTGCTTGGCGTGCTTCTTGCTACTCTTGGCGTGTTTGTGACTTTAAGAAGAATGGCTTTTTTTGGTGAAGGGATAGCCCATGCTTCACTTGCGGGAATTGCGATTGGAATTCTCACAGGATTTAGTCCATTGCCGGTTGCTATGATCTGGGCAGTCATTCTTGCTCTTCTTATTTTTACACTTGAACAAAAAACAAAACTTCCTATTGACACAGTGATCGGAATTTTTTTTACATCAGCAATGGCGCTTGGTGTTGTTTTGATGAATTTCACTTCTGGATATCAACCTGAACTTCTTTCATTTTTGTTTGGAAGCATTCTTTCTGTTTCGATTTCTGACCTTTGGACTATCGCCATATCAACAATTGTAATTCTTATTTGGCTAATTTCCTCACGAAGACAACTCACGTTTCTTTCTTTATCAGAAGAACAAGCGATTGTAAGTGGAATTCCAGTTCGTTTACAAACAGCGATTCTTTATGTCGCACTTTCTGTCGCAACTGTTCTTGGAGTAAAAATCTTGGGAATCATTCTTGTGTCAGCGCTTCTTATTATTCCTCCAGCGATTAGTCGATTGCATGCAAAAAGTTTTCGCTCGCACATGATTCTCGCGGTTTTATTTTCAGAAATTATAATTATACTCGGCTTGGCGCTTTCATTTTTTTATGATCTACCATCAGGCGCAGTAATTGTTTTGGTTGGTGCATTTCTATTTTTACTATCACTTCTTTTTTCACATTGATCGGAAGTTTTTTGTTCTGTCTTTTTTTTATTTTTCAGTAAACCACCAATATAAAATTTCTCTTGCGAGTGGAACTGCGGCGTCAGTACTTTCTCCTCCATCTTCAACAATAATTGCGATCGCGATTTCTGAATTCTCGTACGGAGCAAAACCAGTAAACCAAGAATGGTACTTTTCATGTCCTGGTGCTTGTGCTGTTCCAGTTTTTCCTGCCACAGACACTGGAAGTCCAGACAATGAACGTGCACTTCCTTGAGTCACTGTTTGTCGCATTCCTTGTTTCACAACAGAAAGGGCGTATGAATCAAGCGACTTAAGTGTTTGATATGAAGTTTCATTTGTAACTTCATTCATTTTTTTGACTACATGCGGCACGAAATCCAAACCGTTGTTCGCTATAATTCCAGTCGCGTGCGCCATCTGAAGTGGTGTTGTTAACAAATCGCCTTGTCCAATCGCAAGATGATATGTATCTCCAACATACCAACGTTCTCCTTTTTCTTTCTCCTTCCATTCTTTTGAAGGCAAAAATCCATCAGCTTCTGATGGTAAATCAATCCCTGCTGGTTTTCCAAATCCAAAACGTCCTGCATAATCTGTAATCCTATCAACGCCCAAACCGTTAATTTGATCAAGTCCGCCACCGATAATATAAAAAAAAGTATTCACTGATTCAGCAAGTGCCTTTCTAACATTTGTAATTCCGTGTCCACCAGCTTTCCAATCAGGAAAAAACCATTCATTAATTCTTATTCCTCCTGTTGAAAGAAAAGATGTGTTTTCAGAAATTATTTTTTCAACCAATGCCGCATAAGCGACAAATGGTTTGAAAGTCGAACCAGATGGAAACTCACCTGCAATTGCTCTGAAAAATAATGGCAGATCCGGATCTTCAGCTAACTTTTGATAAGTGTCTTCCTCAATTCCCTGCGCGAATAAATTATTATCAAAAGTCGGTAAACTCACGAGCGCGTAAACTTCACCGTTTTTTGGATTTAATACAACAACAGAACCTTTTGTTGAGCCAACTGACTTCATCGCATTTTCAAGTCGTTTTTCAATGAACTTTTGGAATTCAGAATCAACTGTCAAAGTTATATTTGAACCAACATCAGGATCAGTACGCGACACAACTGATAGTTCCCTACCCCTTGCGTCAACTTCAGTAACAATCTCGCCAGGTTGACCGCGCAATAAAATTTCTTGCGATCGTTCAACTCCTGTCTTTCCAATAACATCAATTGGTTTGTAACCTTTTTCTTTCCACAAAGAAAGATCTTCTAAAGTCATTTTTCCAGTGTAACCTAGTATATGCGAAAGTGAAGGAATTGTTTGAGGATATCTACGCAGAGTTGAAGTTTGTAAATTAAAACCTGGAAGGTTTTTGATTTCAATTGCTAAATGCATGGCGCGTTCAAAATTTATATTTCTTTTTACCGGAACAGCTTCAGTTTGATTTTTCGCATATTGCGTCATTAACAGATCCAAATCCGTTGGTTGAATTCCAGCTAATTTGCTTACAGAATCAAATAATTCATAACGTTCGTTTTCGTCCGTTGGCAAATCTGCGATCGTCATTGTTAAAACAAAAGAAGGAATATTTTCCGCAAGTACAATGCCATGTGTATCAAAAATCAAACCTCGTTGTGGAACAAGACGTTCAGTTCGATATCTATTTGATTCTGCGAGCGCTCGAAAATGATCTCCTTGAAAAATTTGCAGTTGAACTGAGCGACCCAAAAAAACGATTAACATTAGAAAAAATACAACTTGCGCAAGACGTATTCGCCAAAATGTAATCACTGATCCAATACATCGAGTGTTTGGAAGCTGTTCGAAAATCGTAACACCACTTCGATCCGTGAGTTTTCCAATTGGTCCGTTCTCCTGCAAAACGAACAATCTAGAATGTGGTGATTGATTTGACATTTAATAATAACGATTATGTGAAGATAAAAACATAACTTGTACAATTTTTCTGATATGAGGTGCGAGTGAAAATAAAACTGCAACAACAACTATCAACATTCCAAGTCGCTCCGCGTGAGTTTGAAAAAATACTGACCAGTTATTTAATGTAAAGAAAACTCCAAACAAAACAAACGTTGCATAACTACTTATTGCACAAGCAATAACACCGTAGAAAGATCGATTTGAAAAAAGTTGCTTTGAAGTAATTACTGCAACGACCGTTGCCGCGAAAATAGGGATTATTGAAAAAGAAATATCGCCTAATTTCATCAAATCCATAAGAAATCCGTAACCTATCAACCACGCAATTCCGTCTGAAATTCCTTGATGCTGAATTAAATAAACACTCAAGGCAAATACGAGTGGAATCGCAGAAAATAATGAAGGAAGCGAACTTATAAAACTTGTTTCAATAAGAAACACAATTAGAAACAAAATTGTCGAAATCGCTACACGTGTCATATTTCTTTTTGAATAAGAACTTGAACTGAAGTGTGCAAGCGTGAATCTACCAATGGTTCAATCACGGCTTCCAAAAACGGTGCATTTGGTTCTGGACGAACATCATTGATAATTCCAACAAGCAAACCCGAAGGAATGCGTGGTTCAAGACCAGAGGTCACAACAAGATTATCAATTTCAATAACTGTTTCTTGCGGAATAAAATTTAATTTTAACAAATTTCCTGCCATTCCTTCTGCAACTCCAATTGTTTGAGATTGGTTTAACAAGCTGACTGCGGTTGCAACAGCAGGATCAGAAAGAGTTCTAACTGTTGAACTTTTTTGCGTTACTGAAATTACTTTTCCAATTAGTACCCCATCTTTTACAATCACCGGATCTCCGACTTTAATCCCATCCTGCTCCCCACGATCAATTGAAAAGGTTGAAGTCTGGATCGTGTTGGATCGTGCAATAATAGTTGCCATTATAGATGTCAAATCAGACCTTTCAATATAACCTAAAACCTCTTTCAACTCCTGATTTTCCTGAATGAGCTGTTCATATTTTGCTTTATCAATTGAAAGAGCAACCAAACGACGCTCCAATTCTTCTTTGTTTGGCTGTTTGTAAAACCATGTACCAGCTTGTGCTAATGGTCGTTGAATAATTTGAATTCCACGCTCAAACCAGCCTCTTGCAAAAATTAGTAATATCACAATTGCTATTACAGTAAGAGATAAGTGAGCGCGACGTTTCATATAATCTACAAGATATTTCCTTCAGTTGCTGAAGGAAGCGAAATGTCTTTGAGTAAATCCTCTTGATCAAGCAGAAAACCAGCTCCGCGAACAACTGATGTTAGTGGATCATCAGCAATTCGAACCGGAATCGCGGCTTGACGCGAAATTAATTTATCCAGTCCACGAAGAAGCGCTCCGCCACCAGTTAAAACAATTCCACGCTCATAAATATCAGCCACAAGTTCAGGAGGAGTTGTTTCAAGCACAGCTTTAATGCTATCAACAATTGTTCTAATTGAACGCTCCAATGCTTCACGGATTTGAGTATCGTTCACAATAATTTCCTTTGGAAGTCCTGTAAGTAAATCCCTTCCGCGCATTTCCATTTCAAGAGGTTCGTCTTGTTCGATCGCGGTTCCTATTCTCATTTTTACTTTTTCTGCAACGCGTTCACCCAAAAGTAAATTAAACACATCGCGGGCGTATTGAATAATATTTTTGTTCAATTCGTCACCGGCAATTGGAAGCGACTTCCATGTAACAATTCCAGCAAGTGACATAACAGCGATTTCTGTTGTTCCGCCACCAAGATCAACAATCATCATTCCAACTGATTCTGAAAGCGGAAGTCTTGCGCCAAGTGCCGCAAGCATAGGATTTTCAACAAGAAAAACTTGACGAGCTCCAGCAGAAAGTGCGGCATCCTCGATTGCTTTGCGTTCCACTTCTGTTGTTTCAAGTGGAACTCCAATTACAATTCGTGGACGAGGAACAATTGTAAATGACTCTGAATGAACCCTGTCAATAAAATATTTGAGCATTTTTTCAGTGACTTCAAAATCGGAAATCACACCTTTGGTCAACGGCTTTGTCATTTCAATATGCGGTGGATTTTTTCCAAGCATGTCTTTTGCATCTTTTCCTACAGCTAAAATTTGATTTGTACGAATATTGATAGCGACAATCGAAGGTTCATTTACAACAATTCCACCGTCTTTTGAATAAACGAGAGTATTCGAAGTACCAAGGTCGATTCCAAGGTCTTTTGAAAAGCGTCCAAAAAACTTGTTGAACATATAAACCTGTAATCGTTGAAGAAGCGATTTGCACCATGTCTTCGGGCCAGTGGACTCCTCGCCGCTGGTGTTGTCCGGTCTAGTCCTCGACTCCCTGCGACATGATGCAAACTGCTTCTTTGTTGTTTATTGAGTGATTGGAGGATGAAAAGGAAGGTTGAAGTAAGGTTCGCTTACCCAAAGATTTTACTCGACAACAAAAACAACAGCAAGCCCGCTGTTGAGTATATTTAGTGTTCAAAAGGATTGGTTGCGGCGGTTTAAAAAAAACAGCTCAACCAAGGAGAAAAGTATGACAAGTAAAAATGCTGACCACCATCGCATTAGATCAAAAGAAAGAAGCAACATGGCACAGATAAAGAGTCCTGTAAAAATAACGCTCTGTCTTAAAGCCCGAACAGTTTGTCTATATGGCATTCCATCTGGATGAAACCAAACACGAAGTAATGTTCCAAATAAGGCCGTTGTTCCTAAAAATGCGACTGCAAAAGTTACATAGAAAAGTGTGTAGCCAATGAAACCAGTTGAAACAGGGTCTGTTGTATTGAGAACAAAAACCCAACCAATCCAAGCCGCAACTGTCGCAAGTGTAATGATTATTAAAAACCAACGGAATGTCATACTGTAGCATCTATTATTTTGCTTATGCGATATCGAACTTTGATTATTTTTTGCGTTGGAAATTCATTTTTTAGATTATTCAAAATTTGAAATTCGTGTTCTGAAAGATATTGAGCAGTTGATGAGTGAGAACTTTCAATGGTTAAAATATTGTCCCTCAAAGAAACAGCACGAGCATCTGAATTCTGTTCATGCGGTAGTATTCGTGCGATTTCTTCATTGGCTTTTGTAACAACTTGTGTTGCGTTTACCTGTGTTGAAACGTTTGCTCGTTTAAGAGCAGTTGTAAGCAAATCACGGATTGGGGTTAGGGTCATAGTATTATTCTATCTTAAATTTGCCTGAATTCACAGATGTCAGCAAAATCACAGTACTGGCAATGAAATCCCGGGGTTGGAGGAAAATGACTTTCGCGAATTCGCGCAACTCGTTCAACAATATCTTCTTGCAACTTCAACAAATCATCATCTGTGCCGATAAAAGAAACCACAGAATTATCTTCCAAATATACGAAAGAAAGTTTTTTCACATTTAAGCCAAGGACATCGCGCGCGGCAAGCTGATACAACCACAATTGTTCTTTGTCCAAACGTTCGATCTTTTTTTCAGTTTTTGGATTTCCTGTTTTGTAATCAATTATTTCAACACCATCTTCAAAATGATCAATGCGATCCATTCGGCCTTTCAAAACAATGTCGCCGATTTTGTATGTGTATCCTTGTTCAAGCGCGAGCGGTTCAGGTGGATTTATTTTCAAAGATGAAATGTAGGAAATGAGTTGTTCTCTTCCCTTTTTTCGATACCGTTCTCGCATTTGATCATTCGGATACCAATCATCTTGCCAGCAAGTATTATAAAATTCCAACAATTCTTCAACGCTCACTTGCAAACCACTTATTGAAACTTCAACATTTTGTTTTGAAAAAAGTGATGTCTGTCGCTGGCCAGATCGTTCCATCCAAGCTAAAAAATATCGGTGCAAAGTATTGTGCATTGTTTTTCCAAACGAGTATGTCCATTTTCCAAGAACTGGAACTCGAAGAATGTGCGCAAACTTATATTGCAAAGGACATTTTTGAAAAGCCGCAAGTTGTGTGAATGAAAATCGTTTTGGAGTGTATGATTGCAGTCCTGTTATATCTCTTGCCTCTTGCCTATTGCCGATTTCCTCACACTCCTCTTCAAATAATTCCACAATGTTTTCTTGACCTTTCAGTCCTTTTTCAACTCCGACCTCCTCTAAAAACCTCGATAACTTTCGACTACGCGCACCACCATAATCCTCTGCTGATGTAAAAAACAAACCTTCTTTTGCACGCGTCATTGCAACATAAAATAAACGTCGCTCTTCCTCAAGATGATTCAGCGCTTCGTCACTTGATTCTTTATCGTTCAAGAATTCATCAGGAAGAGGAATTGCTTCGCCACGGCGTTGTGTTGGAAATTTTCGATCAACAAGATTTACAACAAATACATATCGAAATTCTAAACCTTTTGCGCCGTGAACGGTCATTATCCTTACCATGTCAGGGCCTGCGTCTAAATCAACAGCGAGTGAACCTTCTTCTCCGGCATCTCTTTCGAATTGAAACTCGGCTAAAAATTCATGAAGTGTTTTGTGTGGTGCTCTGCCTTCAAATGACTTAAGTCTTTGAAAAAACTGTTGAAGATATCCAAACGTTTCTTGCTTTCGAGCGTCAGACTGAAGATTGATCACATCAAGATATCCGGATGTTTTTATAATTTCCAAAAAGATTTCCGTAACACATTTTGTTGTTGATGTTTGTTGGATTGAATTTATGAAAGACAAAATCCGATCATGAGAAGATGATTTTTTCATCAACATTGCCTCGAATAAACTCTTGCCTTTTCGTTGCGCAAGACGATTTAATTCTGCTATTTCAATCGCGGGTAGCGACCACATTGGCAAAGTCAAAACTCGATACAAACTCGGGCTGTCATGCAGCCGATCAATTACGCGCATGAGAGCCATCACATCCAAAATGACCGACTTGTTGTAAAGACCACTTAATGCCAAAAACTGATATGGAATGTTGTGGCGCTCAAGCGCGTGCGCAAAATCTGCTCCAGCGGAATTTGAGCGAACAAGAATTGCAAAATCGTTCCACACACACTCTTGGTCAGATTCTTTCAACGATAAAATCTTTTTAACAACAGCGCCGACTTCCTCTTGTGAACTTCCACAATGAATATGATCAATAACGCCGACGTTTTCTTTGTGAGCAATAAGTTTCTTTGACAGCACTCGTTCAGACTGCGCTTCAAGACGATTTGGATTATTGTGTTGAATAAAAGCGTGCGCGCTATCAAGAATCGATTGAGCGCTACGATAATTACGAGTTAAAACAACACGCGTCGCATCAGGATAATCTGATTCAAAACGAAGAATGTTTTCAATTGACGCTCCACGAAATTTATAAATGGCTTGATCATCATCACCAACAACTGTGATATTTCGATCAGGTTCTGAAATCATTTTGACAAGTTCATATTGAGCCGCGTTCGTATCTTGAAATTCATCAACAAGAATAAATTGAAAACGTTCGCGCACTTCTCGCAAAACATTTGGACGCTCTTTTAAAAGACGAATTGCGTATAAAATCAAATCACCAAAATCAAAACTATCGTGTGAAAGCAAAATCTGTTGATATTTATGATACGCAGACGCAAGTTCGTTGATGCGACTCAACTCGCCAACTCGATCATCACTTTTTTGTAAGGAATCAGTGTCGGCTTCCAGTCGTTGAACAAGCGACAAATAATCATCAGATGAAATCGCGCGATCTTTTGCTCGCGAAAAATGTTGAATCAACGCTTTAAGATATTTTGTTGGATTTCCAAGCGGTCGATAATAATCGAGTTCAAATTCATCAAAATGTTGACGAGTAAGAAGCCATGAATCAAGTTCAGTTAATAATTGAAAATCAGTTGTCAAACCGATCTGTGTTCCATAATCGCGAAGCAACCGTTCACAAAATGAATGGAATGTTGAAATTTGAAGATCAACGTAACCATAAGGCAAAAGTAAGTCAACTCGTTCTTCCATTTCGTTCGCGGCCTTGTCTGTAAATGTGAGCGCGAGAATTTGTTCTGGTTTTGCATGACCTTGCTCAATAAGCCATGCGATACGACGAGTGATAACAGTAGTCTTCCCTGTTCCAGCGCCAGCTACAATCATAAGCGGTCCGTTTGTGTGAGTAACGGCTTGGATTTGCTCTTGGTTTAGGTCGTCAAGAAGTGAGGGCATGACTGGGTAAGTTTATCAAAGTTCCATCCCCTTACCAAGTGTTACCGCTCTTTGTTATTAATTTTGGAATTGGGTGTTTGGATAATTTCAACAAAAAAGCACCCAGTTTGAGTGCAGAGAGTTAGGGCTTCAGAGATTAGCCCTTGTGACGAGAAGGATCGTCAGAAGTGTCGTGCTGGCTTTCGCGATAGGCTTCTATTGCTCCACCTCGCGCGCTGTCCTCGTCCATCCATGGGTCATCATTAGGACATGCTTCGGAGGCCTCTATCGCCCTGATAAGGTCTTCGTCTGTCGCAACTGCCGCTCCAGGATCGGGATCGTCTTCGCTTCCGAGAACGTTCACCTCGTAGTTTGTGTACCACAGTGTCCAGAGTCTCTGGTCAATCTTGTAGTAAGTGCCGCCTGCCGAAGTGTTGATGCGAAGATAGCAAGAGATTTCGGTTTTGGCATCGAAATCGGATGCGTTCAGTCCACTGATCATGTCGTGGATCTGTTGGACAACGTCCAATGGACCTTCGGTGTTGAGTCCGATGCACGGAACGTCCACGATCAGAACGATCGAAAAATCGGGGTGAACCTTTTGCGCTTCCTTGATCTGTCTTCGCAGGAGTGAGGAAGCTGTATCACTGTGTTCAGACATCAAACTACCATTAGCAAGACGAGTTGCTCCTCCGAGAACAGCGATGACAATCGAACCCTCTGAAAACTTCTCTTCAGCGACGTACTCGCTACAGCAGAGTATGATCGCTGGCATTGCTGACTTGTCAGTACTGAAGGCCTTGAACCCATGTTCTTTGCCCATGTTGACTTGTTTGATGACGCATTTTTCGGCCATCTTGACCACGAACCCGAGATCAGCTTCGTCAATGGTTCTGTCTGTCATTTCACCTCTCCATCTTTAGTTTAGACACAGAACAACCGTGAGGAGATTACCCCTAACATGATCTTTTGTCAAGAAAAAGCACCTGATTAGGGTGCTAGAGACTGACTTCATCGAGTTTTCGCGTGTGTTGATTCACGATTCCAGTGATCAAATGCACACGACCCTTTAGATCAGGAACTTCTTCCTCGATCACGCTTAAAGCAAACTTTGAAAGCATGATGACCTTCTCTGTTGCTCGCGGGACATCGTACCCAGCCTCCTCGCGATATGGAGCACAGGTTAGAAGAACAATCCCATCATCTGGCACACGACAGGCTTTGAGATTGTCAGCGATGAGTTTCGCCGCGGTTCGAATTGGCTTTGCAAGATCAGGATCAAACGGGCCCACCAAGAACGCAAGGTTCAAGATGTGCAACCAATCAAACCCTCTTCCAGCGCCGATAATACGCTCGCGATGTTCAGCTTCCTCAATTGGCCGATTCGATTTTCGCACTTCAGCAATGTGTCGAACATTGCCAACAGCAAGCGGAAGCAAATCTTCCAGCATGCGGCTTTTCATGTCTGGATAAAGATCAGCGAGCGCTACGCGTAGGTCAGCTTCGGTATACCCGTCTGCCTTTGAAAGATCCAAAACCTTTCCATTGACACCATGGAAAACCAAAGCATCTTCGTCCGTCTCAACACCAAGACGAACTGGGTATACGGTTGTGTGCCGTCTCCCGTACATCCTCTCAACTTGCGCGGTGAATTCGACAGTGTAGGCTCGAGCCGCTTCCTCATCATAACCAAATCCACGACAACCACGATGCTTGTTGCCTCGTGACCAGTGATATGTGACAAGGATAATGCAGTCTCGACCTTTCCCCATGGAGTAACGAACCCAGTCAGTCACAACTTCACCGAGGTATGGCCAACCAAGATCGAATTTTCCGCCAAGTCCACGCAATGGCTGAACAATTCCAAGTGGAATTTGCGCGATAAGAGGCAGATTGAGACGGCCGTCCATACACTTCAAGGCCATGAATTCCGTTGGATGCATGCCTCGATGTTGCATGCGAAGTCCTTTGGTGTCAGGCTCACAGAAAATTTCACTCTGTTGCCTGTTGTGCTCAAGAAGCCATGATCGTAGTTGAGCGATTGGCATTGTGTGTAGATCCAAGCCGTTTGTCATAGTCTCACTCCATTAGTGTCTTAGATTGGGAATCCGAAACCCAATTCCAACTTGAAATGTCTTTCAAATTGGTAAGGAGTTCTAATCCTCAACTCTGTTTACCGACGTCTCGGTATTTTTTTCTCTTGATTGCAACTCGCTCGCGGGCAAGTTCACGTTCAAGCATCGCGGCCGCGTCAGCAAACGCGACATCATCAATGTTTCGTTTTTCTTCAAGCATTTTTCGCGCGCGCTCTTTCGCGGCTTCAATTTTTTCTAACTCCAATTCTTCAACTCGTTCTGCAGTGTCAGCTAAAATCGTAACTTGATTTCCGTGCCTCACTTCCAAAAAACCAGTTGAAGAAACCAAATAAATTTCTTCATCATTTTTTTTCGCTCGCAACTCTCCAGCTTGAAGATTCGCAACAAGTGGAATGTGTCCAGGCAAAATCGTAATCTCTCCCATCTGCGTCATTACAGAAACCGAATCTACCGTGTCTTCGTACACTACCCTTTCCGGCGTCACAATTTTAAGCGTGAGAGACATATTTTGACGGGTGGCATGGTGTGGGGTCCCCGGACGGAGGACCGCAGCAAAGCGAGGACACGACGGACGGGGTGCAACACCATGACAGGACCCGTTGTTATTTGTTTACTTCGATCACTTCATCAATACTTCCTTTCATATAAAACGACTGTTCTGGAATATGATCATACTCACCCCCAAGAATTCCTTTGAAACTTCTAACTGTGTCTTCACGCTTCACATACTTCCCTGCTGAACCAGTAAATTGTTCAGCAACGAAAAATGGTTGTGACAAAAACTTTTGAATTTTGCGCGCGCGAGAGACTGTAAGTTTGTCAGCGTCAGAAAGTTCATCCATACCAAGAATTGCGATGATGTCTTGCAAGTCCTTGTAACGTTGAAGAACTTGTTGAACTCCACGCGCAACATCATAATGTTCTTGTCCAACAATGTTTGGATCAAGCATTGTTGAGGAAGAATCAAGAGGATCAACTGCAGGATAAATTCCAAGTTCAGCAAGTGAACGAGCAAGCACGACAGTTGAATCTAAGTGACCGAATGTTGTCGCAGGAGCTGGATCAGTCAAGTCATCAGCTGGAACGTACACAGCTTGAATTGAAGTGATGGAACCTTTTTTTGTAGATGTAATACGTTCTTGAAGCGCTCCCATTTCAGTTGCAAGGTTTGGTTGATATCCAACAGCCGAAGGAATGCGGCCAAGCAAAGATGAAACTTCTGAACCTGCTTGTGTGAAACGGAAAATATTGTCGATAAACAAAAGCACATCGCGTCCTTCATCATCGCGGAAATACTCGGCAAGTGTAAGCCCTGTCAAACCAACTCGCGCACGAGCTCCCGGAGGTTCATTCATTTGACCGAAAACCAAACAAGTTTTATCCAAAACTCCTGACGCTTTCATTTCTTGATACAAATCATTTCCTTCGCGCGTGCGTTCTCCAACTCCTGCGAAAACTGAATATCCGCCATGCTCTTTTGCAATGTTGTGAATGAGTTCCTGAATCAAAACTGTTTTTCCAACTCCTGCTCCGCCGAACAATCCTGTTTTTCCACCTTTCAAAAATGGACAGATTAAATCAATAACCTTGATACCAGTTTCAAACACTTCATCTTTTGTTGATTGATCTGCAAATGATGGAGCTGGTTTTCGAATTGGATCGCGTCGTTCAATTTTAGGATCACCTAAACCATCGATCGGTTCACCTGTCACATTAAACATGCGGCCAAGAGTTTTTGGACCAACCGGAACAGAGATCGGACCACCTGAATTTTTAACTTCAAGTCCGCGTTGCAATCCATCGGTTGAAGACATCGCAACAGAACGAACTATTTGATGTCCAACGTGTTGCGCGACTTCAAGCGTCAATTCTGTGCCGTTGTTAAGTACCAAAAGCGCAGTGCCGATTTCTGGAAGTTCTCCAGCTTCGAATCGCACATCAACAACCGGTCCGATAATTTGTGAGATGATTCCTTTTTTCATATTATTTTGCTTCAAGTGCGGCTTTGCCGCTTGATATTTCAGCGATCTCTTGTGTTATTCCAGCTTGGCGAGCTTGGTTAAATGTGAATGAAAGATCATCTATCATTTCACCAGCGTTGTCAGAGGCGCTTCGCATTGCGAACATTCGCGATGAATGTTCAGAAGCCGCGGCTTCGAGCACTGCTTGATATACCATTGTTTCAACAAGTCTAGGAAGCATTTTATCAAGAACATCTCGAGGAGTTGGTTCAAAAGTGTAATCGCCTTTGTCATCTGTTTTTTCTTCAATTTTTTCTGTGCCAGTCTGTCCCAAATCTTCTGATTTTTCCTGCGCTCCAAACGGTAGTAGTTCAAGTATGAGTGGCTTTTGACTTATCGCGCTGACAAAATCTGTATATACGAGAAGAACTTTATCGTATTTTCCTTCATTGAATTCACTGATTATCATTTTTCCAATCGGAAGTATTTCTTCGAACTTTGGATTGTTTGTTATTTCAGTGAAACTTGCTAGAACAGGTTGTTTAATTCGTCGCATTGCGTCAGCTCCTCGTTTTCCAATACAGATAGTTTGAATTTTTACATTTTCTCCAAGCCGTCTTATCCCACTTATTGCTGACTTGATGACATTTGTGTTGTATCCACCGGCAAGTCCACGATCTGACGCAAGAAGCAAGATCAAAACGTTTTCAACTTTTCCACTTTGGCGCATCAGAGGATGAAGTGTTGCATCAATTTTTCCTCCAACAGAAAGCACTGTCTCCCAAGCCAATTTCGAATAAGGTCGAGACGCAGAAACTGCTCCGACTGCTTTTCGCATTTTGCTTGCCGCGACCAACTCCATAGCTTTCGTGATTTTGCGAGTGTTGATAACGGATTTTATGCGACGTTTGATTGCTCGAGTTTGTACAGCCACATCAGTTACTTCTTAAACGTCTGATTAAAATTCGCAATATCTTTTTTGAGTTCAGCTTCAATTTCGTCACTGATCGCTTTTTCGTCTTGAAGCTTTTTGAGAGTTCCCGCGCCTGATGACAACATATATGAACGAAACTCCGCTTCCCACTTCACAACTTGATCAACAGGAACTTCATCCAAAAATCCATTGATCACAGCAAAAATAATCGTAACCTGTTCCTCAAATGGTATTGGCTGATATTGTCTTTGTTTCAATATTTCAGTTGTGCGACGTCCGCGTTCGATTTGCGCTCGAGTTTGAGGATCAAGATCAGTTGCAAATTGCGCGAATGCTTCAAGCTCACGAAACTGCGCCAAATCCAAACGCAACTTTCCAGCAACTTTTTTCATGGCTTTTGTTTGTGCTGATGATCCAACACGTGAAACTGACAAACCAACGTTCAAAGCCGGTCGAATCCCGCGATAAAACAAATCGCTTTCAAGATAAATCTGACCGTCTGTGATTGAAATAACATTTGTTGGAATATAAGCTGACACATCTCCAGCTTGAGTTTCAATAATTGGAAGAGCTGTGAGTGAACCGCCACCACATTCTGGACTCAATCGAGCCGCGCGTTCAAGCAAACGTGAGTGAAGATAAAAAACATCTCCTGGATATGCTTCACGACCCGGTGGTCTACGAAGAAGCAAAGAAATTTCACGATACGCCCATGCTTGTTTTGAAAGATCATCGTAAATCACCAAAGCGTCTTCACCTTTTGCCATGAAAAATTCACCAATTGTGCAACCAGAAAATGGAGCAATATAAGAAAGAGCAGCTGGATCAGAAGCTCCGGCAACTACAACAGTTGTATATTCCATTGCGCCTGCTTCTTCAAGTTTTGCCACGATCTTTGCAACTTTAGATTCTTTTTGTCCGATCGCTACGTAAATACATTTTACGTTTTGTCCTTTTTGGTTGATGATCGTATCAACAGCAATCGCTGTTTTTCCAGTTTGACGATCTCCAATAATAAGTTCGCGTTGTCCGCGACCAATCGGAATCATTGAGTCAATTGCTTTGATTCCGGTTTGAAGTGGAACACCGACGGATTTCCGAGTCATGACACCAGGTGCAACTTTTTCAATTGGAAAAAATTCGCGCGCTTCGATTTTGCCTTTTCCATCTTTTGGATTTCCAAGTGGATCAATAACGCGACCAAGAACGTTTTCCGAAACTGGAATGGACAGAATGCGTCCTGTTGTTTTAACTGTGTCGCCTTCTTTGATTTTTGACGCTTCACCAAGAATAACCGCTCCGACACTGTCTTCTTCCAAGTTGAGCACAACACCAAAAACTCCATTTGGAAATTCAAGCATTTCAGATGCTTGAGCTTTTTCAAGACCTGTCATGCGAGCAGTGCCATCTCCAACAGATATCACAGTTCCGACTTGTTCCTCTTTTGCTGAAGAGTGAAACTGTTCGAGTGATTTTTTTAACGCGTCAATGATTTCTGATTTTGTTGACATAAACTATGAATTCAAGAGTGCTAACTTTATCTGATTCAAGCGACCGGATATAGAACCATCAACGGATCGATCATCCAGCCTAATTTTTGCTCCACCAATCAATTCCTCATTTACTATTTCGCGAATCTCTGCGCCTGGAGCAATTTCTTCAACTTGTTTTTTTAATGACACTGATAATGGATGAGCGCTTTCAACTGTAATTGTTGCCGCGCCATATTGTTCTTTCCAGATTTTTTCAAACGATTGAATCACACCAAATATTCTATGAAGTTCGGCTCGCTCTGCTAGAAATCTCACAAATTCATCTGTAATTGCGCTAATGTCTTTCTTGTTTCCTTTTTCAACCGTTTCAAACAAGACGTTCGCTAATTGTTTATCTGTGAATTTCATACTTTGTCTATCTTATCAACTACTTCTTGAGCAAATTTTTGTGATGACTTTTGATCAACTGATTCTTTCAAAATTTTCTCTGCCGCAGCAATCGCGATTTCGACGATTTCTGATTTTGCTTCTTTTATCATTGCGACTTTTTCAGCTTTCAATTGTTCTTTTCCTTGAGCAACAACTCGCTGAACTTCTTGCTTTGCAGAATCGACTAGTTCTTTTTTTCTATTCTCTGCATCAGTTCGCGCTTGCTCCAAAACAGAAGCGGCTTCAGTTCGCGCTTGAACAAGAATATGTTTTTGTTCTTTTTCACTTTTCGCAAGACGTTCTTCAATCTCTTGTGTTTGTTTCACGCTTTTTTCAATCCGTGATGAGCGATCATCAAGAAGTTTTACGAAGGGTTTGTAAACCCATTTCCAAAGCACAAGCAGAACAACAACAAAGTTGATAAGTTGCGCAATAAAAATCTTCAAATTTATTCCAAGCATCCCGAGACCACCGGTCGCCTCAACGGTTTTAACGGTTTCATTTGCAAGTTCTGTTGTAAGATTTGTTTCGGACATATTGAAATTAGTATCAAATATTAAGTATCAAGTAGTAAGTACATTCGCTTTTTTTAAAGCACGTTACAGTTACTTGATACTTGCTACCTGATACTACAAAGTAAACGCGACAACAAGCGAATAAATCGCGATGGCTTCTGCAAACGCCATACCAAGCAACATCGGAACGAAAAGCTTTCCAGCAGATTCAGGATTTCGACCAATTGATTCCATTGCCTTCATACCAATAAAACCAATCGCAAGTCCTGGACCGATACTTCCGATTCCCATGACTAGCGCTTTTGCGAGAGTTGTCATTGCTTCTGGGGACATAGAGTGTGAGAATTAATTAATTAGTGATTAGTTAAGCGTGTGCTGGTTCAACATGTTCACCCGATTCCTCGTGACCGTGTTCATCTGTTGCAACAACTAGATACGCGAGAGTCAACATGGCAAAGACTGTAGCCTGAACAGCTCCAACAAGCAACTCTAAAAACATAAACGGAATCGGCAAGATGTAAGCAAGTAATCCAAGCATAACAGTTATCAAAACCTCACCTGCAAAAATGTTTCCAAATAAACGAAGCGAGAGTGAAACAACTTTTGCGACTTCACCGACGATTTCAATCAATCCAACTCCAAATTCAATTACTGCAACAATGATCGCCATTGGGCCGTGTTTGATTGATCGAATAATTCCACGAAGATTAACAAACTTACTTATGTGATTGAGCGGTCCAACAGTAATGAGAGCCATGACATGCGATGTGATGATTGCAAAGAGCGCCATCGCAAGTGTGAGATTAAGGTCGCTTGCCGCTGGTCGCAAAAGTGGAATCAATTCAATCTCACCGTGAATTTCACCCCAAACTCCGATTGAACCAGTTCCAGGCAAAAGTCCGATCCAATTTGAAAAAAGAACAAAAAGAAAAATCGTTCCAACGATTGGCAAAAATTTTCGCGCTCGAATTTTATCTCCAGTAACTTTTTCAACTTCTTTAAGTAAAAATTCAACCGTTCCTTCGACAATATTTTGCAAACCTTTTGGAATAAGTGCTGTGCGTTTGCGAACCAAAAAAGCTAAGATAACGAAAAAAAGCACTGCAATCCATCCATTGATAATAGAATTTGTGATTGGAAACGATCCGATTTGAAAAATTTGTTCAGCCGCAACAGGAGGAAGTGTCATACGTCTTTTTTAATAATTGCCTCGTATTCGTCGCGATATTTTTTTGCTTTTTTGATTAGAACAACAGCAGAGGAAATGAATGCAACAATGAGAAGTAAGATGATGTAACGCGGTTCTGTACTGTTTTTTTCATCAAGCCATTTTCCCAAAAGTGTTGCAAGAACTGCTGGAACAGCGATTGTTCCAGTAAATTCAGCAAAAATTTTGTAGGCCAAACGATGATAGGCCGCGTCTTGATTCATGTTAGTTCGCATTAAGGCGCCGATAGTGTACATTTTTTTGAAAAGAGGGTCAAGGAGGTAAAAAATCAATCTAAACTGACGTCTATTTACAAACAAAGAACGGTAATGCCACGTCTCCGGGCCAACGGACTCTTCGCCGTCGTTCCCTACGACGTAGCATTACCGTTCATTGTATTTGCGCCATTATTTATTTCTTCCTCTTTTTTTCTCTCTCTATTGGGCTAGAAGGAATTGATGGAAACAAAAAAGCAGTAGTGAAAGAAATCACTACTGCAAGAGAACTAGGCCTGTGCCGCCTTCGAAGCCCGAGGCTTGCGAACGCGCTTGGGAGGCACTTCAGCCGGAGGCGCTTCCGCCGGAACTTCTGCCACAGGCTCGGGCATGGCGGGTAGAGGAACCTCAGATTTCGTGCGCTCTACTCCCTTGATTCCTAGCTTCCACAGAAGTTCGAGCCTGACGCCTCTGTGAAGCCACGAACCCCAATCGAACTCGCCCTCTATCCGCTCGTTAATCCATGACGCGAGAAAATCCTCTCCGCCATTGCGGTAGAAAACTTCTCCAGCCTGCTTACCGCACAGAACTTCTTCAGAACTCGGAAGTTTGTCCATGCACAGCTGACTCACAACTCTGGCCTTGAAGTCCTCGAGCTGATCTCGAAGAGCGGAAACGACCAAGCTAGCGAGCCTGTTGAGCGAAGAACGCACGGACTGCGTGTCCTCGATCGCGATCGGATCAATGAGTCCAATTTTCACCGCGTAGGCAAAAAGTGGATTTTCGAGATTGAACTGACCACGCCCTGCCATCTCGAATGCCAACCGGCTCTGCTTGCTCGGATTTGCCGTGAGAACTGACACTCCGAGTGCTTCGAACGGGTCAACCGCGAGCGACTGACCGAGGTCAATCGTTCCTTCGAGAAGCTTGACCTTGCCCTTTCGACCCACGTATTGAAGGCCGATCGAACGCTCGCCAAGCTCAACGAGAAAAACCCGAGGCTCGGAAAACGTACACGCATCTTCGTCGTCATATGGAGGGAATCCGCCCTTCTCGACAACGCGCGCAGTCTGGCCGCAGATGTGACCGTAGTGATAACTCGCTTTGTCGTTGTCACCCTCGAACTGCCACAGTCCTGGCGGCGTGTATACGAGGTACCTCGCGCCGTCTTTGGCGAGAAGGTTGTGACGAATCGCCTCGATCGCTAGAAGTCCACGGCCTGGAAGCCCAACCGCAACGCGGTTCCACATGTCCAGACGCGAAGCCGATGCGAGACCGAGTGGAAGAAGTCTGAACGGTTGGCCCTTCTTGATGGGCCAAAGCACCATACAGAAATGTTCGCGCGCGTTCACGACAGTCTTCCCGCCCGATTCCTCGAAAGTTCCGTACGGGATCATCCCGCCGGCCCCGTCCACGAGAATGTGCGGAACGGCTTTGACTGTTTCGATCGTTTCTTCGTTGATCTGAACCTGGATCTCGGCCTTGTAGCCGAGTCCGATGCCAGGAACCAATTCGGCCATTTGAGTTTGCCGATTGAAACGAGCCACGTTCTCCGCGTACACCATCGCCTTCACCAGAAGTGGAACCTGCGAATCGCGCGGATCGCGAACGAAACGTCGCGTCATCTCTCGTTTACGCACTCCGATCGGTACCTTGCGACGGTTATCCGTCAGCACTGCAATGTCGATGAGCTCGCCCCAGATCGCGAGCATCTGGGTGAAGCGAGACGGCTGTGCGATTTCGCCCTTGGTAGCAGTGGCTGGCTGTTTTACCGCACCGCCGCTCTTGATTTTAAGCCCCGATTCCTGAAGCAACTGTTCCCTTACTGTCATTTTTTCCTCCAAACTGGCTTTTGCCAGAGAGTGAATTTAGCAGAAAATGCCAGAAAAGTCAAGTGTCCATTGACATTTCGCCTAAATTGTGATACGTTTCAAGCTCGGTTTAGGCCAAATACCGAGTAAGGAGAGTGAAAATGGCAAGTTACCTTGATGCTGTCTTCGCCTTCTTTGGCGATGACGAGCCAACAGACGAACTCCGCGATATTCTCATAGAGAGAATCGAACCAACAGACGAGGAGTTGGAGGAAATCCTTTCATCAAATGACGGGACAGACGAAGGAAAGAAGTACTGTCAGTATGTTCACGACATGCTTTTGCAATGCTGTGCTAATACCGAAACTTTCGTCCCTCGCAAAAGCTGTCTTGCAGAAGTCGTCGAGATGAGAAAAGCAAAAGCAGATAATTCAGAAAATGTGGTAGGAGCTGGTGTTAACATGATGTTGAGCGGCGCAGTACAAGTTGCACAACCGCCGCGCACAACACCGATTCGTCCTGCTGTGCCTGTCGCCGAACAGCCTGCTTCACAACCTCCTTCACAAGGACAAGGAGACGCCATGAGACGCGAACGAAAAGATGGACGGCAACGTGATGAACATCAAGATGATGGGCAACGTGGTCGTCATAGATTTGTTCTTTCTCACGCAGAGACAGTTGAGTTTCATAGCGATCCACAGAAGTTCATAAACAAATTCCCGGAGGGATCTAGTGAAAGATTGAGCCTCGAGAAGATACTGGAGGAAATTAAGACAAAGAAGCCTCCAGATCCAATCACGCGCGAGATGCGTGAGGCCACTAATGGGAAGCAGTGGAAAGGAATCTACGAAGCCCTTTTGAACGCATACTTGACAGACGATAGCGACAAGAAGGTGCTGGCGGCTCAGCTTCGTGATAGTTACTCTAGGGGTATTTACGGAGCAAGAGGAAGAGCGCTTGGTGCACTGATGAGACAGTGTATGAAGGACTTGGATGCAAAGCTCAACATCTTCGACCTTACAGAGTTCAACCGTCGCTATGTCGGCTAGCTCTCTCTGCGGCAGTGATTCATCACTGCTGCTTTTTTGTTGAAAAATAGCCATTGGCTTTTAGCCATTAGCCGTTAGGGTTTATGAATGTTTAAAATCTAAAAACTTATAACTGAGGCTCACGGCTAAATTAAAAATAATTTCCTCGCATTTTCTGTTGTGATGCACGCGACTTCTTCAACATCTATTCCTTTCAACTCTGCGATTTTTTCAGCGACAAATTGAACCATCCATGGTTCATTTCTTTCACCGCGATGTGGAACAGGTGTGAGATATGGCGCATCTGTTTCAACAAGCAGACGTTCGAGTGGAACATTTTTTGCAATTCGTTGAATTGGCGATAAACCATCTTCTCCTTTTTCACCTTTGCGTGGTGGAAAAGTTAAAATTCCTGTGAATGAAATATAAAATCCAAGTTCAAGAAAACGATCAGCAATCTCTTGTGTTCCAACAAAGCAATGCACGACACCGCGTTTAGACAACTTCCCTGCTCGCACATATTTTTCAACCATTTCAAGTTGATCTTCATACGCGTCTCGGCAATGAATAATAACCGGCAAATTCATTTCTGTTGCAAGATCAAATTGCGCTCGAACAGTTTCTTTTTGTTCGTGAATTACTTGTTCACGACTCACGTTCGGCGGCATGTGAAAATAATCCAAACCAAATTCTCCTATCGCAACACACTTCGGATGTTGCGCTAATTTTCGAAATAAATCTTGATCAAATTTTTCCGTTCGAGTGTGAATTGTTTCATTTGCATCAGCAAATTCTTGTTCATGAAGATGATATGAATGGAGACCAATCGAAGCCCAAACTCCATCGTATTTTTCAGCAATTTCAAGACCTGTTCTGCTTGTGTCACTTTGCGTTCCAACCGTAATCATAAAAACACCCTTATCCAAGGTGCGTTTGATAACTTCGTCCATGTCTTTTTTGTACGAGTGAAATTGGACGTGGCAATGAGTGTCAATGAGCATATTATTTTACTTTCATAGCTTCTGGGAAAAAAACTTGAAATGCCATCATCGCGGCAACAAGATATTTCGCCATTGCTGATCCTTCGAGCGCAAAAAGAAGTGTGTCGTCAGGAAGAATTTGCATCGCATAAAAAATGATAACCCCAACTACTACAACTCCTTCAATCAAACCAAACAGTCCTCCAATTAAGCGATTAAATAATCCGGCAAATGGAATGAACGCAAAAATATAAAACAAACCATTCACAAACCACAACAACAAACCAATGATTCTTGATGTCAGTAAAAAAAGAATAATGAACACAATCACTTTTGCAAGATCGCCATTGCCAAGTAAAAATCCAAACATTGCAAATGTTGGATCAACCAAATGCGATGCAACGTAAATTCCTATGATCGTTCCAATCAAGCTTCCGAATGTGTGAATAAACCCAAAAAAGAATCCAAAGAAAACAAACGCGCCAATGATTACTAGAATTAGAATGTCAATGAAGGTCATAGGTCACGACGAGGAAATAATGGTTCACCAACCTCTATCACTTTACCATATCTGCGGAGAATTTCCTCTGCGCTTTGTGGGATGATTGGCAAAAGCGAACGAGCAACAAACCGAATCATATCAGCGAGCTCTGACAAAACAGCTTTCGCGGCCGCTTCATCCTCTTTCACAAGCTTGAACGGAGCTTTTTTATCAGTAAGTTCATTTGCGTCTGAAACGATTGTGAAGACCTCATCAATATATGATCGCAAATCATAATTCTTCATGTGTGTTTCAAGTACAGCTTCTTTTTTTGACCAATCTTTGTTTGTATCATCTAACTGGCCATTAAAATATTTGACTGACATTGTTGCGACTCTTCCAACAAGATTTCCAAGCTGATTTGCAAGTTCACTATAACGTTCTTCCATACGAGCTTTAGAATAATCTCCGTCACCGTGTGAAGGAATCTCTCGGAGAAAATAATATCTCACAGCGTCTGTTCCAAATTCATCAACAAGCGTTTTTGGATGAATAACATTTCCAAGCGACTTTGAAATTTTTTCTCCTTCAACTGTTATGTAGCCGTGAACAAAAAGTTCGTGTGGAAGAGGAACTTCTGCTGACAATAAAATCGCTGGCCAGTAAACTGCATGAAATCGTAAAATTCCTTTTCCAATAACGTGAGCTCGGTGATCGTTTTCTATCCAAAACTTTTTGTATGTTTCAGAGCCATCGGCATAACCGAGCGCTGTGATGTAATTTGAAAGCGCGTCAAACCAAACGTACATAACTTGAGATTCATCTCCAGGAACATTCACACCCCAATGTTTAGCTCGTTCTTGTGATCGAGAAATTGAAAAATCTTCTAAACCTTGCCGAATAAAACTCAACACTTCATTTTTGCGAGACTCCGGAACAATGCGAAGTGTTCCCTTCTCTATCAAATCAGTAAGTTGATCTTGATAATTTGAAAGCTTGAAAAAATAATTTTCTTCCTCAACAACTTCAAGAGGCTTTTTGTGTTCAGGACAAATTTCATCTGGAACTTCTTTTTCTGTGTAGAATGTTTCGCATCCAACACAATACAAACCTCGATACATTTTTTTGTAAATATCTTCTTGCTTGCACGCGCTCCAAAGTTTTTGAGCGCCGCGCATGTGACGTTCTTCGCGAGTTCGAATGAAATCGTCAAATGAAAGATTTAACAATTGTTGCAAAGACCTATATACATTTGCATATCTTTCAACATAAGAGACAACATCTTCTCCAGCGTCTTCAGCGGCTCTAACATTTTTCAAACTGTTTTCATCGGTTCCAGTTAACGCGAAAACATTTTCAGCACCAAGTTTGTGGCGATAATAACGCGCTGTCGCGTCAGTTAAAACAACTTCTAGCCCAAACCCGATATGCGGATCTGCATTCACGTAAGGTATTGCCGTTGAGATATAAAATCGATTCATACATTTCTAATTACAATTACGAATTCGCCTTTAATACTACTTGTCTTTAACTTTTCTGTCACTTCGCTGGCTGTTCCACGATAAATAGTCTCAAACATTTTGGTGAGTTCACGACAAACAACAAGTTGACGTTCACTCAAACGCGCGTTTATTTCTTCAAGCGTTTTTAGAATTCGATGAGTGCTTTCGTAAAACACAATCGTTGAATTAAAAGTTAAAAGTCGATCAAAAAATTTCTGTCTTCCTTTTTTGTTTGGTGGAAATCCGAGAAAAACAAATTCATCAGTTGGAAAACCACTCACTGACAAAGCAGTGATAACTGCGCTTGGTCCAGGAATCGGTGTGATCGTGAGTTCTGAGCCAAAATGTTTAACAAGAGTCTCGATCAACTTTCCACCCGGATCTGAAATTCCGGGTGTTCCAGCGTCTGTCACAAGCGCGAGATCATTGCCTTGCTCAAAAAGTTTAATCACGGCATTTATTTTTGTGTCATCTGAATGTTGATGAAAAGACAAAAGTTTTGGTTTCGCTCCGATTGTTTCAAAAAGTTTGCTCGTAACTCGAGTGTCTTCACACAAAACAGTATGAACAGAAGCAAGCGTGGTTTTCGCACGCTCGCTCATATCTTTCAAATTTCCAATTGGTGTTGCGACAATGTAGAGAGAAGGCATAAGAAAGGTCGGAGAGGTCAAAGTTTATATAATTCTGTATTTGAATAAATAGTTGCCCAGCTAAACCAATACGAACTTCTCAAAATGATCGCCACATTTTTTCCATCTTGCTTTGAAAATCCTTGAACTGTCTCGAGTTTGTCATTCCAAATAATCTCGATCTCCTCATCTCCAACAACATCATTAACCGTTCCAGCTGTTTTAATCAAGTCGAGTGGATATGCTTTTTGCGCTTTGTCATTCATATATCCAAACACAACTGTTTTCACTGGCAAACGATTGTCTTGCTGACTAACCGGAAACAAAACAGCGTTGCTCGTATTATAATTTTTGTATGGATCTGCTGTGTAGTCGCGCACAAATCCTGTGTCGCGAGACAAAACTTGTCCGTTTGAAAAATTTGTTTTGAAGTTCGCCCAAGTCATTACAAGTGACAACAAAGGTTTAAGTTGTGCTTCAAAAGGCGGAGTTAAAAATTCGTCCGTTTGTTTATTGTACAAAATAAAATGATTGTCCACGAGTTTTCCGGACACACCGAATTCGGCAACAACTCCATTGACGGTTCGTGCATAAGCGTTTCCAGAGAAACACAAAGAACAATACGTTATCAAAATCGGTGTTTTGCCGAACACATCATTCACAACCTCGTGCCAAACAAGAATTTGATATGGATAAAATCGTTGTTTGCCATTCAATGTAACGACAAGTCCATAACCTTTATCATCAAGATATTGATCAGCAACTGAAACAGATTCAAACTTTGGTTTATCAATTGAAGGAATGCCATCTTTTAACGGCCCACCAAAAACCAAAACAGCTTGGTCTTGAGTTGATTCAATTGGCGTACGATAAAAGTGATATTGGAAGTAAACAATTCCAAAGGCGATGATTATAAGTAAAAACAGCGTGATTATGAGTTTGCCTCGAGACATAGATTGCGAGTATCATTGTAACGTAGATGCACTTATGCGACTACCTTTGCTACTTTACTACTTTTCTACTTTGCTACTAATTTTATATGCCCTCCCAAACTCAATACGAACCAAAACCGCTTCCTTTCACGAAAGACTTAATCGGAATTTCAAAAAAGACAATAGAGATTCATCATGACAAACTCTATGTTGGGTATGTCAAAAAAATGAAAGAAATCGCGGAGCAATTAAAAGAAATGATCACGTCTGGAACTGGACTGGAAACAGCGAATCAAACTTATTCGCAGTTACGATCTTTAAAAGATGGAGAAACGTTCGCGACAAATGGAGTTTATCTTCACGAACATTATTTTGATGGACTAGGTGAAACTGGCGATGCAAAAGGTGTGCTTGTTGATGCGATCGTTGAAAAATATGGATCCCTAGAAAAATTCACGGCTATATTTTCAGCAACAGGGATGGCAATGCGCGGTTGGGTTGTGCTTGCGTGGGACACACATATTGGCCGATTGAAAATCTACGGAGCTGACGCGCATAACCAAGGCGGAATTTGGGGATGTGTTCCGATCATTGTGCTCGACGTTTACGAACACGCCTACTTTATTGATTACGGTTCTGATCGCGCCACTTACATTGCTGACTTTTGGAAAAACTTTAATTGGGATACGGCGAATGATATATATGAAAAAGTAAAAAATATCTTGATATGAATCCACTCATCGGAAAAACCGCGCCACATTTTCAAGTTGAAGCAGTTAGCGGCAACGGAGAATTTTTTAAAGTTGATTTGAACGATTACAAAAACAAATGGTTGGTTTTATTTTTCTATCCGCTTGATTTCACATTTGTATGTCCAACCGAAATCACAGGATTTTCAAAACGCCATGACGAATTCAAACAATTGAACGCAGAGGTATTGGGCGGTTCAACAGATTCTGTTTATTCTCACAAAGCATGGCTGAAAGATTTGAGTGAACTAAAATATCCACTTTTTTCCGATATAACTCGAACAATGTCGCGCGACTATGGCGTGTTACTAGAAGATAAAGGAATAGCATTGCGCGGAACATTCATAATTGATCCTGAAGGTATTTTGCGATACGCGTTGTACCAAGACCCAGGAGTTGGACGATCAGTAACTGAAACGCTTCGTGTGCTTCAAGCTCTACAAACAGGAGAACGCTGTCCTTTGGAATGGAAAGCCGGCGAAAAAACACTCGGAAAAAACTAGAATCCTCTTAGAAATTCAATCAAGGTGCGGACGCCGTGGCCTGTCGCGCCTTTTTTTGTATATTCATCAAGATCGCGTTCGGCAAAACATGGACCAGCAATGTCCAAATGTGCCCACGGAGTTTTATTCACGAATTCTTCCAGAAATAATCCTGCTGAAATTACATCACCATATTTTCCGCCGATATTTTTCAAATCAGCAACGTCTGATTTCAGAAACTGCTTGTAATTTTTTTCAAGTGGAAGTTCCCACATTTTTTCTCCAGCTCCAGCAGCGGCAGTTAAAACACGATTCGCAAGTTTTGCATCATTTGACATAACTCCTGAAATTTCATCTCCAAGCGCGACCATGCAAGCGCCGGTTAAAGTCGCAAGATCAACAATCATGTCTGGTTTTTGTTTCACCGCGTACAAAAGTGAATCAGCTAAAATCACACGACCTTCCGCATCAGTGTTTAATATCTCCATTGTTTTTCCGTTCATGGCGCGCAAAATATCACCCGGACGAACCGCGCATCCAGACGGCATGTGTTCAACAGCGGCAAAAATTCCATGAACTTCAACTGCTGGAGCGATTTCATCTATAACAGAAAACAAACCGAGCACATCAGCGGCTCCGGCCATGTCAATTTTCATAGTGAACATACTAGCCGCAGGTTTGAGAGACAAACCGCCAGAGTCAAATGTAATTCCCTTTCCAACAATCGCAATTTTCTTTTTTGATTTTTTCTTTGGACGATATGTGATGTGAACAAGAAATGGCGGATCATCAGAACCTTTTGCGATTCCTAAAATTCCACCGGCGCCCATTTTTTCAAGTTGAGCTTGATCAAAAACGCGAACACGAATTGTACTCTTCTCTTTCGCGACTGATTTCGCGGATTCAACAAGATTGATCGGACGCATGTCTTGCGCTGGAGTATTCACAAGATCGCGCGTAAAAATTGTCGCGCGCGCCGCGATCTCCCCGCGTTCAATTCCTTGCTGTGCCTGTCGAAGTATTCGTCCGTCGTCTGTGACAAGAACAAAATTTTGCGTTTTATTTTTTTTGTTTCCGTTTTCTTTTTTATATTTTGAAAAGTTGTAATCTGAAAGACGGATACTTTCTATAATTGCTTGCGCTACTTGTTTTACATCAAAATCTTTTGAATTAAAAAATTCTGATGATATTGTTTTTGGCTCAATTGCTTTTGCAGTTAAATATGCAACAGCGAAAGCTCGGCGCAAAGCTTGAAGATCAAACTCTTCTTCTTTTCCAAGTCCAACAACTAAAACTCGTTTTGCTGGCATTCGACCATCTGTTCGAACAAAAACAGTCTGGCAAAGTTTGCCTTTGAACTTTTCCTCTTTTAGAACTGTTGAAATGAAATCGTCTGAATGCTCTGACCCTTGAAACATGTAAAGAATCAAAACATCGAAAATTTGTTCAAATATCTTTCCTTTTTTGATTGATATTTCCATAGATCGAAAACTTAACCGATCTTGGGAAAAAATACAAGATTCCAACCTACTCGCTCACGCTGATTGAAAATTCGTACACAACTGGAAGTGTGAGAACTAAAAACATTGCGATAGAAATATAAAAAAAACCAAAGACTCTTCCGCGCCAAACTGAACAATCGCGACCTTTGAAAAACAAAACTGACAAACCGAATAAAAAGATATATGCAATGATTGTTTTGAAATACAATCCGGAGATAGGGCCAATGGATGGCAAGATATTGAAAAGATCGCGCACGGTTTCACTGCGATGAACAAGAAGATTGCTTATCCATGCGCATTGCAAAGTTAGCGCTGATGAAAGAATTGCGCCAAGCGCGATTGATTCGTGGATTCGATTTCGAAATCGTTCAAAAAATTTCATAGCATTGATTCAAGACCGATTAACAAAAACGTTAAAAACGTGGTCCAAACAGAAGCAATAATCGCATAGCGATATTCTTTCGCGTGATCGTCTTCGATTTTTTTACCATATACAACCAAAGTTATAATTGCGCTTGCTAGCAAAACAAACGGAAGCTGAATTATAAGCAAACGGTGTGTAGACAAAAGTTCGGAAAAATTTGAATACTCGCCAAACGCGTAAACTTCTCGACTGCCAAACAAATCCAGACTTACTATTCCAAGTAAAAGCAAAAACAAGATAATAAGTAGAACGATGAACGCTCGAACAAGCTCGGGTTTTTGTTTAATCAAAATCGATAAGCAAAGAATTGCGCCGAATACCAAAAGCACAGTGCCAAATAAGACAACGCTTGCATCAGAAAAAAGAAGACCGGCGACTTCAAACATACAAGGAAAGTATAGCACAGAGTGAAAAAGTGATGGAGTGCAGTTATTCCCTGAGCTTGTCGAAGGGATAACGACGAAATGCTTAAAATTTATTCCTTCGACAGGCTCAGGAGATAAATTTTATTAGTTTCGTAAGTAAGAAGTCTGTTGTTGACAAAAGTGCCAAAATGTGGTATATTTGGATGTGCGAAAATGGTTCCAAACCGGTTAGATATGGCCTAAAGGAGGGCCAAAAGATGAAGGTAATGCTTAATCTGGGCCTGGCGCTTTTGCTGGTGCTGGTCGTCGTTCTCGCGTGCGGGAAGAGCACACCGACGCTGACCGACGAAGAACTTTACGAAGCATCGGCGGCCGCATGTGGTGACGAGGACTGCAGGAAGCATGCAAAATGGTGCGATCAGATCTACCACCAGAACGTCGGGTGTCCACTGAACGGAAAGATGGAGATTCCAGCAGAGGTACTCGAGCGGCAGGAGACCGAATATCTCGCTTGGTGCAACAGCATCGGCAACAAGAACGCCTCCTGTCCCGGCTATGACGCGACACTCGCTGAGTAGTTCTTCTCTCTCGAACCTCTGTCTGACACACTGTCAGCGCGGGGGTTCATTTTTTTACATTTGACGACAAAAAAAAAGTGTTCTATTCTATATTTACCTTTACTACTCTGCTACTTTTCTACTTTACTACTATTTTTAACTCTATGCCCGGCAAACGAAAACAAGTTCGCACGCAATGGAAAAAAGATCGCAAGATTCAACTCGCAAGCAATCGGAAACAAAAAGCGATTCGTCTCAAAAAAACGGCTGCCAAATAGGTAGTCGTTTTTTGTATAGTCAATACAGCCTTCGACAAGCTCAGGCAATACTAATGTTTACAATTTTTTGTTACTTTGCACTCACGGAAATTCTCTGTCCTCGCACAAACAAATTTTTCATATCAACCTGACCAATTGGTGAAGGTCTAATCGTATACGTTCCATCAATCGCAGGATCAACTCCAAGTCCGTAACGAACAAACGAAACAATCGGATTCACTGACCATGCTTGTGAACGACCGCCGGAAAAATCAATCGGTGAAACAAACTCTGGTAGCTTTTCAATTTCATCGCTATGAATATCAAAAAATTTCCACCAACTTGTCATTGGATAATACCAATCTCCAATCCCATATTTCAATCTTGCTCCAACATTCATGCCATCCAAAAATGGCCAGTCAGTCATGTTCTGATAAAAATAAGCTTTCGTTGAAGTGTATGCCGGAAACACATTCACAACTCCCCAATCACCATACATCAAACTAGAGTTATATCTTGTTTCCAACTGCTCCAAACTTTTCAACAATCGTTCTCGATTTTCAGGCCAAACAACATCATATAAAACAGCAAGTGACATTTCATTTGTCAAACGATCTTCGCATTTCCCATTTTCACAACGTTCATAATAATATCCTTTTGCGTCATTCCAAAGCGTGTTGTTGATTTGAAATCGAACCAAAAGCGAGTGACGATGAAAAACTGTCGCGTGCGCGATTTTCCCGACAAACTCCGCCAACTCTGTCATATTTCGAAGTGCTCTATAATACAAAACCTCGTCATACAACACTTCCCCACCGCGTGGAACATTATCAAGCCAATCTTGAAATGAATTTGCCGGTTTTTCAGGCAAAAGATTTTTGTTTGTGTCGCGTGTTTCAAGATGCGATAAAACATCTTCCATTGTCGCAAGAATTGTTCGGTCTCCAACATGCTCGTCAAGAATTGATGTGTCGCCTGTCCATCTCACATAATCGTAAACCATCATTATGAAATATGGACCGGAATCATAATGATCTTTCCAAAGCGGCATTGTTTGTCCATTTGGATCAACTGGAATCGCGCTTGGTGTTGAGCCGTCTTTTTCAACTCCTCGCGCAAGCAACAAAATTTGATCGCGAACAACAGATGGCTCGATAAGAAGAATCATTCCAGATGTCCAATAACTATCTCGATAATAAACTCGAAGCGGATCTGTATATCGAGGTCCAGCTGTAATGTATCGCGAACTGTCAGACGTTTGACCAATCACTTCAAGCGCGACATCAACTGACTCGTCAAACATTTTCACAAGAACACCGTCAGTTGAAGACATTGTTGGACGATGCAATATTTTATCAACAATAACTATCGGAACTTTGCCAACAAGTTCTGGTGAAGCAAGCGCGACTATTTGTGTATCAGTCGCGCGAACAACTTCAACCCATTCGTCCGCGATGCTCACAAGCGGTTTTCCGTTGCTGTTCAAAAAATTCTTACCCTTAATCAAAAAAACCGCCTGACAATTATCTTCAGTCGGACAAACAACAGATGAGTTTACTCCTGAAATTTTTGGCGACAAAAACTCTGCTTCTTCGGCCGCAGAAGTTACAAACGGAATTGCGACAAAAAATAAAAAAATAATAAGTCGCTTTAACACACAAAAAAATTATACTCTCTTCTTACCTAAATGTCCCTTCTAAAATATGACTCGATGGAGCTGGATCGGTTTCGTTTGGTTCAAGCGTAAGAACAAAAAAATCGTAGGCAGTTAAATCTTCTGGAGACTTAAAAACAATCATAAACTGATCTTCATTCTTGATTGCTTTACCAACGCTCATGACTTGCATTTCATTTCCACGTTTTACAATCCAACCTTCGTAATGTGAGCCTTCTGAAAATTCTGGCAGATTTCCGATTTTTGCAACAAGCGTGTATGAACTTTTTTCAAAATTTGAAAATGCGAGTCCGAAACTTCCACCTCCTGTGACATCAGCAAGCGCGGCTGAATTCCAACCTGCAAAATCTTTTTTAATGTATTGCGCAACTGATGTCTGATTTTTTCCATTTGTTGTTTGCAAAACCGAAATATCAGACATCGCTAGGATCTCACTTTCATCCATAATCAAACCATCTCGTTTTGCTTGAGCGAGAATTTGTTCACGATTGATCTCTTTTGAAACGTTTTCGTTTTCAACTGTGACAGGTTTTTTTGAACAGCCAAAACCAAGAAGAGTCATTGTGAGAAGCAAAAATAATAGTGTCCTTTTCATAGCCGCGACAGTGTAACACAACTTCAAATAATTTGTGAATTAGGTTTTACACAAGCTAAAATTACGAATAAATCCAAACTGAATATGCCAAGAAAAGTGAGACTAAAAAGATCATCAAACAGAAAAAAGCTGAAATTAAACACCAAGTGCAAAGTTTTTTCAGAATAAAAATCTGAATAAAAGTCAAATAAACTGAAAATAGAAAAGCCAAAGTTGAAATTGAGAAAATGACTATGGCAAATAAAGCAAAATTTGACGAAGATGCAAGCAATCCGTAACCAATTGAAATAAACCCATAATAAATCATGCCAATATGTTCAACGTGAATACCTAGAAATTTAGAATAATCACTATGAACGACTTCAGTGCAACTTGCGCGAAGCGGACAAATGAAGTGCTCATCTTTTCTGCGTTTTTTGTGAGCAATATAGTGAGAAAGAAAAAATCCTGCGAAACCAATGAAGATAATCAAAATGTATGCTGGCATATTTGCTTGGAATGGGATAATGTTCGAAAGTCGTGAGAGTAGCTGGAGTCGTTACGGAAATACGGAATGTACTGATATACGGATGAAACAATCAGTATATCTGTAATAATCCGTACATCCGTAAAAACAATTATAACACGACGGAGGTGAAAACGTGCGTGTAATCGTGGTAAACCCTGAAGCCAAGCGGCTTCGCAAAAATCGACGCATCCGCCTGCAAGTGCTCGACAGATTTTCAAAATACGCGCACATCATAGACATTTCTGGCGCTGATAAAGTAATCGGCGCTCTCGATGCTCTTTCTCAAAAACACACGATCGACTTTATCTATGTTGTCGGTGGTGATGGAACGTTCAACAACGTGCTCAACTGGATAGCAGCGCTTCAACCCGAACTTAAACCAGCGCTCATTTCTGTTGGCGGCGGACAATTCTGCTACATGACACAATTCCACGGTTTGCCAAGCAAAGACCCAATCAAAAATCTTGCCGGAATTTTCTCGAACAAGATCAAGCTCAAGTGGCAAAACTGGCAGCCAGTTTGTGTGCACGATTCTGTTACAAACACGAAGCGATACGCGGCAGTTGTCGCTGGAGGAGTGATAAGCGATATATTGCAATGGTATGAGAGTGTTGGCAAAGGCGGATTTTTCAGAGTTCTGCAAATCGTTCTGATCGCGGCTCTGTCTGTTGCGTCAGACACGATTCGAAAACTCCATGGACGACTCAAAATGGTCGAGGGTGAAATGACCCTTGGCACAGCTATCTGTACCAAAAAGTCGTTCACTGGTTTCGCGTTCAGCACAATTCCAAAACTGTTGGCATCATGCCAGCCGTTTGTCGGAGTTCCAAACATTGCCGAATACTACAGCGCGGCTTATTGGGGAGGCTTGCGAAGTCTCGCGCTTGCCTCACCATTTGTCTGGTTTGGGCTCATACCGTTCTGGATCAAGCGCAAGAGTTTCAACCAACCGATTCGTACAGCTGTTATCAAAATGAGTGATCCAAGGCTCGTGCTTGATGGTGACGTTTTTGTTTGGCCAGTATCTCTAAAACAAGGCACAGAAAAACAAGGTAACGACAGACGAACTCTCACTTTCACGATTGGTGAAACAATCGCACTGATGGTCGTTGATCATCCTTAACTCCGAGCCATGACTCGGATTTTTTATACAAAAAAATCCGCACGCGAGAGCGAGCGGAAAAAAGACTAACGTACGAGTCCTGCTTTTCGCAGAGTAAGATATGCTTGAAGTCTGGCAACACTCGAATTCGTCATCATGTCGCCAACTTGCGCGGCAACGATCCAATGAACGAACGTCAGACCACGAATCTGCTCGAGCAGTTTTTCATTTTCTGGCGCGTAGCGAATCGAGAGATTCTGGGCAATGCGGAAACGAATGTTCCACGGCTTGTCGCTCGTGAAAAAATCCGCAGTAACTCCAGCGTTGTGATATTCAACTCCGAAGAAGTGAATCCCCTCGTTACGCTCGGCATCCTGAATGAAAAACGTTGAATTTGGAGTTCCAGGATGCGCAGGAATCGCATGCAGACGCACACGAAAATCACCTTTGGTTTCTTCAGTCTCAAACGAACCAACAGTGATCATCATCTCTTCAGCACCTTCCTGTTTTGCAGTCTGAAGATGATCAAGTTCTGCCTTGAGAAACCCACGAGGAACGTTGGGAACTTTTCTATGTCTGTTTTGAAACGGACGTTCCTGTTCCACAAGTCCGATGTAGAGCTCATCTCCCCAGACATGTACGGAACAACGACTGCTCCGCCTCCACCCTTCTCATAGAATACCCATGTGCCGTAGCCGGCAGGATGTAGGCCATAGCGAAATTCGCCAAAAGAAGAACCGGAGACACGCAACTGCGCGACATGTGTGATTGGCGCTGAACTTCCATCAGGTCTACGAAGCACTAACTGATTCCCTCCCCATTCACCAGACGGTGATGGACAGATCTCAACTTCCTCGCCAGTGTCGCCGGTCAAGAAAACTCGCCAGCGACGCTTTGGATCAATGTCGTGCGGAATACGCGCGAGATGAAGCGAGTTGAAACGATCGTCTCCGACCGCATTGGGAGTTGCTTGTTCCCAAGCTGTGACGATTTCAAATGGACCAAGTGGCATTGAACCCTCCTTCTTGGCATCAACCAAGGGAAACATATTGACTCTTTTCGCTTTCTATGTCAAACTCTCATCTACCGTTTTGGTAGATAAGAGGAATGGATGGAGACTCTCTTTCAAATCTGGGGTGGGTTCTTCTACTTGCTGAACAAGATTTTCTTTTCGCGTGCTGAACGCGCAAAAGAAAAAGATGCTCGAAAAGTACTCCGAGCTTTTGCTTGGATAGCTTATCTGATCGGGCTTCCAGCAATCGTTCTTTTGTTCATTCTCAACCACAACTGGATCGCTATGTCAGTCGAAGCCGCCGGTGGAATTTCAATGATCTTTGGCCTGTTGACTGCTATTGTAGGCATCAACAAAACGCCAAAGTGGCTTAACTGGCTGGCTCTTGTGGCCGCTCTTGCTGGCGGAGCATACAGCTTCTACGATTTCCACGGAATTACAACGTACACGCAGTTACTTGAGATTGGAACAGTGCTCGGCTTCCTTTCTGGAACATACCTCTTAGCGAAAGATGATTCGCGAGGATATGTCGGATTCATAATGATGAACGTTTCAACTTGCGGGCTTTTCTACATTCAAGATTGCCAGATTATGGCGGCACAACAAGTCGTATCAATCGGCTTCGTTATAGACGCGCTTGTGATGAATATACGTCGTCGTCGCTCATTGACACGACTTCGTATCGTCGTCTGACCCTAATTCAAGGGTCTTTTTTTATTTAACCGCCAACTCTTACGAATTGACTTTATCTACTTATTCTATAAGATCATTCGGTCGGCTACATAGCTTCTAATTTGGAGGTTTTCGTGGGACGTTTAAGAAGTGCTGGTCTGCAAATGCTTGTTGAAAAAGGGCTGGATATTAAACCAACCCCTCGACAGGCATTCATCCTTGGAACCGCATGGTCAGATCCAAAGGTCTTGCGCGGAAATGGCTTCAAACTCGACTTCCAATTCACCTTCTCTGAAGTTGGGATCGAAGCCGGTGCAGGCGCAGGGCATCCAAACAAGTTTCTGTTTGGAACATGGCACGACAAAAACGTCGTAATCAGCCAAGGACGAGTTCATTTGTACCAAGAACATCCTGGTGAGGAATCACAAATCCGAAAGTGGATGTCGATTCTTCTAGCGCTCATGGATCAAGGAACTCGAATCGTCATCACAAGTTCAGTCGGCGGGCTATCGCCAAAAGTCAGAACCGGTATGGTCGTTCAACCAACAGGGCTTATCTCTGCTGTGATGCCAATGCCGTATCTTAACGGCAATGAATCCGAGTTTGTGATGTCAGAGCACTTGCTTTGGATCAATCACAGAGAGCCGGTAATAAATCGGCCGCTTGTTCAGTCAACGTTCGAAAAGGCCGCTGATCATGCAGGGTTGTTTCATCTTTCTGAAGCAATTCACAAGCTAGTTCCTGGACCTGGTTTCGCTGGCGCAACTGAACGACGTCTTTGGGCCTCTTGGGGTTGTGACACAGTGGGCATGTCGCTTGATCCAGAACTCCGGATCATCGAACTTGAAAACATGGACAATGCTGGAAGTAAAAGATATCCAAGCATTAACGTGTTTGCCGCATTCATTGTCACAGACGATCATGATCGGACGAAACACGACGAAATTTGCGCAGAAGCAAACAAACGAACACCACAGCTCGGAAAGTTCCTTTCTTACGTTGCGCATTCAGAATGGTAGACTAGCCACTTCACTGACCAGAACTACTCGCTCTGGTTTTTTTAATTCAATTAAATTTCAGGGTTATCAAAAATTGGAATTTCGTAATTACCATATTTCCA
>JAGVFR010000027.1 GCA_020057555.1 bacterium
CGGACTGTCGCCGCTGTTCCTTCCGACATAGTGCCACCGCTTCTTTATTATTATTGGATTAAGAATACTCCTATTTACCTTTCAGTCAATCCTTTTTTTACCCAACTACTATTCCGACAAAATAAATCGTGCTCATTGCAAGAAACATCGGGAAGATCCAGTCAACGTAATTCAGAAACCAACGATCTCCTGAATAAAGATATCCAAATACAATGAGCTCCAAAAGTGAGACAAACACCATCGCGATGCATGTTGTTGCAAAAATAGAAAATGCCGCAAAAAATTCAAAATAAACAAAAAAACTAATTGCAAATGCGGCAATCACGCAAAGATAATGAAAAAAAATATAAGGCTTACGACCAAGCCTGTGTGCATTGTTCACAAAAATTTCAAGCAACACCCAAGCGACAAGTGCGTGAAGAGCCAAGATCAAAATGTTTGATATTGGTGTCATAAACTTTTTTGTTGTCCAACAGCGTAAATCGTTGATGCTATTAAAAAGAACGGAAAAATCCAATCAATAAAATCTAAAAGATGATTTGGAGCTGGTTGAAAAAAATTAATGTAGACTATTTCAAAAAAAACAAATGACACAATGGCTTGAATAACAGTGAAAAAAGGAGAAGAGTGTTCATGTGCTTGATAGTATGAATGAAACACTATTGCAAAAATGATTATTGCAGACAGAATATGCAAGAACGTAAAAACCTCACGCGATGACGAAGTAAAAAAATTCAACGCAAACATAAGTACCGCCCACGCGACAAATGTGTGAACGAAGACATTAAAAAATTTGAACAGCTTGTTTCTTAACATAATGACTTATGTTGAAACCTCCGGATTTTTCGCTCGTTCAATAGTTTCACCGAAACCTTTGCGTTTTTCACGCATCTTCTCTCGCAAAGCGCGTAATTTTTCTTCAAGTTCATCTATTTGACTCTGTGTCTTGGCAACCACTTCCTCATCTTCCCAACTTTCTGCCATTACTTCACGAAGCGCATCAATATGCGAAGAAAGCTCGGTTTGTTCTGTTTCCATATTCAAAATCTCACGATTTCCAAATACACTGTGAATTTCCTCTCCTGTCATTCTTAGTGGTCGTTTTGATTCGGACATATTAGTTTTAAGAATAACCCCTAAACGAAATTCAGCCAAGTAACTAATAAAAAAAGAGGGTGCGCGAACGCACCCAAAGCAGAGAGAATGATTGTCCGATGGGACTAGATGATTTCGAGCTCGCACCCATTCTTCTGGAAGACAGACATCACACCATAAAACATGACTTTAGCCGCCGCGTATACAGATGAGATGCGAAGTCCTGCAACGAAGAAAAACCGTAGATGTATCCATGATACATTGAAGATTTTTCTTCGCGAAGGACAAGCAGATCGCTGCTTACGCGGATGGATAAATCTTGTTTTATGATGTGATGTCTGTAGAAGCGCTTTGATCAGACCTCGAGGACTGACGCGGCACTGCGGACATATATATTTTATCATAAAATATGAAAAGCTTCAGGAAAAAGAAGAAAATTGTGGATAATTCAAAACCGCCCAACGTTGATCGAAGAGCGGTTTTTATTTTTTATGCCTCACGTTGGAATGGGTGTCCTAGAATATGATCAACGTAATCGGATTTGTCTTCCAGTCTGTCAAGCGATGATAGCAGTAGTTTTCCGCTATGTCGATCAAGACAATGGATTTTTCCGTCAGGTCCTGTTGCATGGCCAAGCCAGTCACACATGGACCGAAAAGTTGTTTGAAATCATGGACAAACCCACCCTGACGCGAGGCAATATAAATATACCATTCTGTTAAAATTACGCAAGTTTCCAAAGAAGGTATAGTCCACTAATTATCCACAGGCTTTTCTGTATTTATAGAAGTCACTTTTGTATGCGAACCAAATAAATCAACCACTTTTCGATTAAATACTTGTGAAGGTTTTGACACAAAAAATGTGTTCAACCCTTCCCCCTCAACATCAAATGTTTTTATTGCTTCATCAGCAACGGCTTCGCTTGGATCAAACAGCTCAATCTCATATCCACGTTTCTCAAACGCTCGTGAAAAAACCGATCGCGCAAATGGAAATTGTGTGCAACCAAAAACCAATAGCTTCGCGTGTAGGTCTATCGCCTTTTGAACTGCTGGAGCGATGATTGCCTCAAGCTCATTTTCACCTGCCAAACACTCAATCGCTTCTGCAAGTTTAGATAAAGCTATTACATCAACAGACAGTCCTTGTTGCGCAAACGCGCGCTCATACATTCCAGAACGAACTGTTGCAAGAGTTGCCGCAATCAAAATCTTTTCATGTGTCCGTTTACAAACAGCGCTAACTGTTGGAACAACCATTTCGATCACACGCGTCTTTGGTGTTTCAAACAAATCTGCAAGCGGCGCGATCACAGCAACAGATAAACTATTACATGCCGCGACAAATTGCGTTGCGCCTTGCGACTTCAAAAATCTCATTGCATTAAGAGTAAGCTCAAACAATTCTTCGGTTTTTCTTGGACCGTAAGGCATGTTCGCTAAATCACCAAAGTAAACAAGATCAGCTCGCGGAGCTTTCTTGCGAATCTTACTTGCAACACCCAATCCACCGATTCCAGAATCAAAAATTCCAATCATAAATATGTTTTCAGAACTCTCGCGGCGTTTTTATAACAGAGCTTTTCAAGCATTTCATCTGTCCAGCCTTCTTCAGCCAAAGCCTCAAAAAGAGTTGATAATGAATTAAGGGAACCGAGCCCATCAGGAAATCCGTTAATGATTCCACCAAAATCAGTGCCTAGTGCAACACTGTCTTCACCGACGATTTTTCTTGCGTGTTCAATATGCGCAACAACGTCTTTTATCTTTGCTGGTTTTTCTCTGCCAGTGATATATGTTTTGGCGAAAAAAATTCCTATCACACCATCAGTTTTAGCGATAGCTCGTAGTTGATCGTCGGAATAATTTCGCGGAGAATCACACAGTGATCGACAATTTCCATGGCTTACATAAAGCGGACGATCAATAATTTTTGTAGCGTCCCAAAATGTTTGTTCGTTCATGTGCGCCAAGTCAACAATCATTCTTTTGTTCTGACACCATCGAATAATATCAGCACCAAGTTGCGTGAGTTCTTGCGTTGAATCATTCGCACCTCCACCAAGTGGATTTGATAAATTCCACACAATTCCAAGTGATCGCCATCCTTTTGTGTTCCATCGTTCCAACTGATCCCAACTTTGATCGTCAATCACATTTAATCCTTCAATATGAAGAAGCAAACTTACGGAACTTTCCGGCTTAAGCGCGAGATCGATATCTACAGCTGTTTGAATGAGTGACCATTTTTCTTTCTTAATAAGATCGTTGTATGAATCAAATTCGTGTTCAATCATTTTATTCACTACTGGGTCAAAAAAATTTTCATTCTCTGGAACTGGAAAAGCTGTCGCGACTACAAGTTTAAGTTTATTGTCGCGAATCATGTCAGGATTTGTTTGCCACTCACCTTTTGGAAATAGATCACGGCGACTCATGTGCAAAAACAAGTCTTCGTGCAAATCAATAATTGGATATTTGTTTGTCATATTAAGAAAAAGTGGGAGCTTGCCAGAGCGACAAGCCCCCGAGCGAAATTAAGCAGGCAGACACCCACGCGCGATGCGCACGAGATCTGAAAGAACTCCGACAGGTGTCTCAAGTGCCCATGGATGAATGAACAGACCTTCGGAACAGGACAGCAGATCGTACTGGCTGAAGAATGTTCCATCGTAGATATCATAGAACGGATCTTGACAAGTGCGAAGGACTTCGCGTAGATTGTCGCGCAAAACACTTCGTTCGTTTACGATCTGACAAATGAACTTTTCTCTGTCTGGTGCAGAGTTAATGCGATCGCCGATTCCGTTTTCAAACATGGAAACCGCTTGCAGAACCTCGACAAGTTCTTCGAGCGCTTGACGCCGATGCGCAGGAACAGCGAAGCGCATATTCGCAACAGGTACAAGATTCAATGTAACGGTTTTCGGAAGTTCTTGCCAAAGCTTTTGTCGAACGACTTCGTAAAGTTCGTTGAGTTTTGGCATGAGCTGTCCGATGTACTTGTACATGTCAGGACCTGAAAGTTCATACACAATATCTGTGTTGAACTTGAGCGGATCAATAGTCACGTCCATCAAGATATTTGCGATGTTTGGACTTACCCATCCGCGATTAGATCCGTTTGTTCCACAGATTCCGCTCGCATTGACGACGATCCATTGACGCGCATGTCGTGCTTCTGTCATGCCATCCTCGCGTACGTATCGCTCCCAAATCGAGTGATCGTGCTGTGTGAGCACCTCTAACAATTCTAGAACACGACCACTATTTTCTTTCAAGTACCCGCTGACTGTCAGCATCTCAAGCTCTGGAAATAATTCATGCAAAGCTTGCATGTGTGTTTCGGAAACAGACGCGCCGATCTTGAAACGATCTGCAGTGTGTTCATGAGCGCGAGTAATTTTCGTATGGCTTATGAGCGAGTCTTCCTCCGCAATCTGCGTGCGCGTTCCGTTTACGATCACGCAGTGCGGATGAAAATTGCGATCAAGACACCCTTTGGTCGAATCAACAACCTTCATCGGGATTCCGAGCGCGGCGCATGCAAGATTATTTGGGTACCAATTTCCAACATGCGGCGTTTTGAATACTAGAAACCCGGCCCGTTTGAACGAAACGAGATCGTTGAGAGACAGATCCTTGCGGATATTAAGTTGGATCGGCATGTTCACCTCCGTTTCTGCCAATCTTTGTGCCCCGTTCGCGACAGGGACACAATTCAGACAAAAACGAAAACCCCGAGCTACCTGCCCGGGGTTGAAATTTCTGGAATGAAAATAAGTCTAATCCAAAAATTCACGGGCAGTCAGCTCGTCCCAGTGTTTATAGTTCTTATGAAACTGTTGCCCAATGAATAAGTTCATATCTAGTTAGAGAATACATCTTCAAAAAATTTCTGTCAAATTCATTTATACCCCTTCCCCAAAGATATAACGATCGCTCATTTTTTCATATGTAAAAATTTCGTCATGAGAAAAAAATCGTTTGATTTCGTTTTGTGCTGTTTCTTCTGAATCTGATGCATGAATCAAATTGGACGGAACATTCATTGAAAAATCTGCACGGATTGTTCCAGCGTCAGCTTGACGAGGATTTGTTGATCCAATTATTTTTCTAACTTCAGAAACTGCTTCGAGTCCTTCGAGCACCAAACCAACAACCGGAGTTTGCATCATGAATTTTTTCAAACTTTCAAAAAAAGGTTTGTCCGAAAGATGAGAATAATGAGTATCCAATAATTCATCATTCAATCGAATGAATTTCAAACCGACGATCTTGAGGCCTTTCCGCTCAAAACGATTTATAATCTCACCAAGCAGATCGCGCTGAAGCGCGTCTGGTTTTAGAAGCACAACTGTTCTTTGTAGGTCGGGCATATAAAGAAAGTTAAATGGTAGTAAGTAGCAGGTAGTAAGTATATTCGCTTTTATGACATGAATATACTTGATACCAACTACTTTATACCTGCTACTAATATCACTTTTATCTCAAAATGGCAAGAAGACAGGAGAAACTTTATAACTCATACTATCTGAAACAAGCAAAATATCACCATCTAAATCAGTTCGCAAAATACTTGCACCAACCTGTTTCAAATGTTCAAGCACAATCGGATGTGGGTGGCCATAGCTATTATCCGCGCCAACAGGAATCACTGCAACTTCTGGATTTACTACTTTAAGAAATTGAACACTTGTTGATGTTTTACTTCCATGATGACCAACTTTTAGCACATCAATGTCTCCAACTGAAAAACCAATCTCCTCTTCAATTGTTTCTTCTGCATCGCCAGTCAATAAAATTGATGTACTGCCATAAACCAACTTGAGCACGACCGAGGTATTGTTGCGATCTTTTTGCGTTTGAATTGCTTCTTCGCTTGGCCAATGAACAAAAACCTGAACACCATCCCAATTAAATGTTTGTCCTTCGCGTACAATTTTATTTTGAGATTGTTCTTCAGCGATCGCTTGTTCAAGCGCTTGAATCATTGGAGTTCCGCCACGCACACCGGTTTCATAAATAGTTTTAACTTGATAACGTTCGAACACTGATACAAGTCCTGTAATATGATCTGCGTCAGGATGTGTAATAACAATCGCGTCAATTGAATGATCCCACGGCCACATCACTGATGAAAGTTTTTGCAAAATCGAATCACCAGGTCCGCCGTCAATTAAAATTTGTTGACCATTTGGAGTTTCAATAAAAATCGCGTCGCCTTGTCCAATATCAAAAAACCAAACTTTCAAACCCGGAGTTTGTATGCGTGCAAACTGCGCGGTATATGCAAGTAAAAATAAAACCACACAAGCGATAAACAATCGCAGTAAAACAAAAAGTTTGTGTGATTGTTTATGAGGTGTTACGCGTCGCATGTAAAAGTGAATGACGTTTATAAAATACTACTGTGAAAAGAAGTAACGTGATCAGTGTTGCAATCACACGAGAGTATGTAATCGGAACTGATGCAAATTCTAGTGAACCAAAAATTGTTACAAGTCGAAGTACAACATATGAGAGAGCAATCCCAACAAGTGCAATAATCTGACCGAGTGGCAAAAACAAAACACTTGCAACAAGTGCAATCAATGCAATAGCCATAAGAAAAGGAACAAACGGAAGAGTGATCGCGTTTGCAAGAGGAGATATGAGCGAAATCTGTCCGAAATTCCAAATCAAAATCGGTAATGTAAAACAAATCGCAACAAGTGAAGAAGAAATTGCAGTGCGAATGCCAAGCGCACTAGGAATAAACGTAATCCATTTTTCAACAACAGGGTGAAAAAACAAGAGCGCTGAAGTTGCGACAAATGAAAGTTGAAACCCGATATCGTCGAACAATAATCGTGGATTAAAAAGAAGCATCACTGCAAGTGCAAAAAGAAGAACATTAACCATGCGCGCTTGTCTACCGATCGCGAGTTGAAGAATCAAAAGTCCTGCCATGATTCCAGCACGCACAACTGCAGGAGTTGCACCAGCCGCGAAAATATAAATAAAAAGAAGGACGCCAGCAACAATAAGACCTTTGCGTCTACCAAGCGGACTTAACAAAAGCCAGCGCAAAAGAACAACTGAAAACAACGAAACATTCACGCCAGATGCGGCTAGAATATGCGCGAGCCCTGTGCGAGAAAAGTCATCACGTAAATTGTCTGAAAGCGAAGCGCTTCCTCCAAAAAGTAGTCCTGACACAAACGATCCATGCGGTTCGTTAAAAAGAAATCGAAATTGTCCAACAATATTTTCTTTAAAAGAAATAATTATCTTCAGTAATCCGTTTGACTCTCCTGAAGACACAAAAACAAATTGTGGAAATGAACATGTCGCAAGAATTCCTCGCGACTCAAGAAGTTTATCGTAAGCAAAACCATTAAACGGTTCTGGTTTTTCTAATCGACAGGAAAACGTGAGTGTGTCGCCGTACTCCACGCGCGGAAAAAGTGGAGCGCGAACGAGAAGTTTCCCAAACACAGATTCATCGGCAACATTTAATTTTGAAAGAATGATTTGTTGACCATTGATCCTGCGCTCAACTTCGTTAAATACACTTCCCTGCACTCGTACAGATACAGTTGTTCGATCAGCGACAGTCGTAAGATAAGACGGAACTTCACTTTGTTGATATCGAAAAATTCCAAAAAGAAAACTGAAAAGTAAAAAAAAGATAAGACGAGTTTTTTGGGAGCGGAGGAAAAATAAAATCAGAAGTAACGGAAGTAATGGAAGTATTGGAAGTAGCGGAAGAAAATTTCCAAACAAAATACCGACACAAAAAGCTATTAATACTATCGCGAGAGTTTTTGATGGCGATCCTACGATTTGTGAGAATCGCATAATCCTATCCCGATGTATTTGAATCCAAGACGTTCAAGATCAAGATCAGCAAATGCATTGCGGCCATCAAAAATAATTGGTTCGATCATGAAAGATTTTAGTGTTTCAAATGAAACTCCTCGAAACTCTGGCCATTCAGTCAGCACAAGAAGTGCTTCTGCGCCTGAAGTGGCATCAATCGGTGTTGTCGTATAAACAATGTTATTCGGCAAAACACGCGCCGCGTTTTCCATTGCTTTTGGATCAAACACAGAAACGTCAGCACCCGCCCCAACAAGACGCTGAACAATATCAATCGCGGCAGATTCACGAATATCATCTGTGTCTGGTTTGAATGCCAAACCCCACACTCCGATTTTTCTTCCTTTGAGCGTACCAAGAACTGAAACTATTTTTTTAAAAAACAGTTCTCGTTGACGATTGTTTACTTCAATTACTGCGTCGAGTAACCGAAAATCATATCCGTTAATTCCAGCGTACGATTTGAGCGCACTAACATCTTTTGGAAAACACGATCCACCAAAACCAATTCCAGGGCGTAAAAAAAGCGGACCAATACGTTTGTCTAAACCAACACCGCGAGCAATCTCGCGAACATCCGCTCCGGTCCCTTCAACTATATTTGCAATTTCATTTATGAAAGAAATTTTTGTGGCGAGAAAAGCGTTTGAGGCAACTTTTATAAGCTCGGCTGATTCAATGCTGGTTCTTAAAAAAATACTTTTGATCCCTTCATGAATTTGTTCAACAGTTCTGAAAGTCACTTCATCATCAGCCCCAATTACAACACGATCCGGCGCAAGAAAATCTTTGAGTGCCGATCCTTCGCGCAAAAATTCTGGAACTGAAGCTATACGAATCAAGTCAGCAAGATCTTCTTTGCCTCGTTTTGTGAGTTCATCACGAATTATTTTCAAAACATGACGATTTGTTCCAACAGGAACCGTGCTTTTCACAACAATAAGAGCTTCATGATTAAGAAGCTGCCCGATTTGTTCTGATGCTGAATCAAGATATGTAAGATCCGCCTGACCATTTGCTTGAGGTGGAGTCTGAACTGCAATCATAAGAACCTGCGCTCCATCAATCACACTTTCCAAATCTGTCGCAAAAACAATCTGACCGCTCTCTTGCAGAGCTTTCAGTTGCTCTTCAAGATATGGTTCATAAAAAGGCGTTTGACCTAAATCAAGCTTCGCGATTTTTGTTGAATCAGTATCAACACACGCGACGCGATTCCCAATACTAGCAAATCCTAAACCAGACGTGAGTCCAACATAACCTGTTCCGATCATTACGATGTTCATAGTGAAGAGCCGTTAGCTTCTAGCTGTTAGCCGTTAGCACGCCAGTTTTTAACTAATAGCTAAAGGCTAAGGGCTTTTATAATTTCCTCCTTTGTTGGCTGATGATATTTTGCTCGGACGCACTGTACACGAAAGTCTTGTTCGATCCAACCAAGCTGACCAGAATCAACCAAATTCAATAATTCATCGAGGGTTACCCAACGAATTTGAATCTTTTCTCCGGCGTCAAGATTCTGCTCTTGCACAAAACGACAGTCGCGCGCCACATAAACAAAAATACTCCAGTCCATTTTGTGCGATGGCCGAATTGAGTGAAACAAACTCCAATCTTCAGATATAAAACCAGACTCTTCAAGTAATTCCCTTTTTGCGCCTTCAAGCGGCTTTTCATCTTTTTCAATTCTTCCACCTGGCAAACATAAAAACGGTGGTTTGCCTGGTTGCTCCTGTTCTTGCAACATTATCTTTCCGTCTTTGGTCGCAATTATCTCGGCCGTGTCAGCTCGTTTGAGCATTTCAAAAATTTCAACTGTTCCGTCGAACATTTCTTGCGACCATTGATAAACATCAAACAAGACCCCCTCAAAAACCCGTTTAGCTTTTTCTGGAATCATAATTATTTCACAACAATGCTTACGATGCGTCCTTTCACATAAACAACTTTCTCAACTGTCTTGCCTTCAAGATATTTTTTCACATTCTCGTTTTCAAGAGCCTTTTGTTTTGCAATTTCTTCTTCAATGTCAGGAGAGATTTCTAAAATTCCGCGAACCTTTCCATTCACTTGAACAGCGATTGAAATGATTTCCTCCTTTGCCAGTTCTGGATTGTGTGTTGGCCAAGATTGTTGTTCAAGAAGTTCTTTTCCGCCAAGTTGCTCATAAAGTTCATTCGCAAGATGTGGCGCAAACGGACACAGCAATCGCAAAAACGTCACAAAACTTTCTTTGGAGATTGAGCCTTGCTCTTTTACCACATTCACAAAAATCATCATCTGTGAAATGGCCGTGTTGAAATGCATGTGCTCAATATCATTCGTGACTTTTTTTATTGTCTGATGAAGCAGACGTGTTACCGCTGTCTTTTCTACTGCATTTTCTGCTGCCTTTCCTCCGACTTCCACTATCTTTTCCAAAAACCTCCGCATACCAACCAAACCATTCATACTCCACGGAACTGGTTCACCAAATGGACCCATGAATAATTCATACAAACGAACAGAGTCAGCTCCATACTCGCTAACAACCTCATCTGGATTTACAGCGTTCCCTTTTGACTTTGACATTTTTGTTCCATCTTCAGCCAGCACCAAGCCGTGACTTGTTCGTTTTGCATAAGGTTCGCTCACAGGAACATGTCCGCGATCAAACAAAAACTTATTCCAAAAACGTGAGTACAAAAGATGGAGTGTTGTGTGTTCCATTCCCCCGTTGTACCAGTCAATAGGCATCCAGTGTTTTAATTTTTTCATGTCCGCAAACGCTTTTTTATTTTTTGAATCAATGTAACGCAAAAAGTACCAGCTCGAACCTGCCCAGTTTGGCATTGTGTCTGTTTCACGTTTTGCTGGACCACCACACTTTGGACATTTTGTATTCACCCAATCGTAAATCGCGGCAAGTGGCGACTCGCCATTTTCTGTTGGTTCGTATTTTTCAACTTCAGGAAGTACGACTGGAAGCTGTTTGTCTGGAACTGGAATCCATCCGCACTTTTTACAATTCACAAGTGGAATTGGTTCTCCCCAATATCTCTGGCGTGAAAAAACCCAGTCGCGAAGTTTGTATTGAACAGACTTCTTTCCGCCTGATTTCTCAATAGCTTCATCAAATGAAACAAGCGGCCTGTCCACAATCGGTAATCCAAACTTTTCAGCAAATTCGCGATCTCGTTCGTCATGTTGTGGAACAGCCATCACAGCTCCTGTGCCATATTCACCTAAAACATAATCAGCAATCCAAACAGGAATTTTTTCCTCATTTGCTGGATTGATGACAAACACGCCAGTCAAGACTCCTGTTTTTTCTTTATCTTCTGCCTCACGTTCTTTTTTGTCTCGCTTGAGTGATTGCTCAATATACTTTTTTACTTCTTCACTCGCATTCCAACCAGTTTCTATCCATTGTTTGGCAAGCTCTGGAGAAATCACCAAAAACGTCGCACCAAAAATTGTATCAGGACGAGTGGTAAAAACTTCGATAGCTTCAACATCAGGAGATTGCTTCGCGGAGTTTACAATGAGTGCAGACAAATTTAAGCCTTCGACAGGCTCAGGCAATAAATTTGTCGAAGTCGAAGGGCTTGCAATAACAAAACTAATCATTGCTCCTTCTGACCGTCCAATCCAATTTTTTTGTTGCGTTTTTATTTTTTCCAAATAATCAACTGTTTCCAAATCTTCCAATAAACGATCCGCGTATTTTGTGATAGCGATCATCCATTGTTCTTTTTCACGCTTCTCGGTCGGCCCGCCACAACGTTCGCATTTTCCATCAACAACTTCTTCATTTGCCAAACCGATCTTGCACGACACACACCAATTGATCGGCATCTTTGCTTTGTACGCAAGCCCTGCTTTGAAAAATTCCAAAAACATCCACTGTGTCCATTTGTAATATTCAGGATCAGTTGTGTTGACTTCTCGCGACCAATCAAAACTCAAACCAAATGATTGAAGCTGACGTTTGAATGTCGTGATATTTTCAGCAGTTACATCTTGCGGTTTGCGTCCTGTTTTGATCGCGTAATTTTCAGTTGGAAGTCCAAATGCGTCCCAGCCAATCGGATACAAAACATTGAAACCTTCCATTCTCCGCTTGCGAGCAACAACATCCATTGCTGTGTAACTGCGCGGATGACCCATATGAAGTCCAGCGCCTGACGGATATGGAAATTCAATCAAACAATAATATTTTGGCTTTTTTGATTTATCTTGCGCATGAAAAACACCGGCTTGATCCCAGCGCTTCTGCCACTTTTTTTCAATTTCTTGATGATTGTAAGGCATATATCAATGAAGCGATCATAACAAAATTATCGCAATTCTCCAACTTTTGGTTAGAAAGTCACTCTGTTCATTGACATTATCAATAATTTGATATAGATTAAACTGTCGTCATGAAAGGAGGGCAACATGTTCGACTATTTCGTTCTGTCACATCGCTTAGCCTTAATTCAAGGCTATCGAACACGGCTCCGAAACAATGTGATTGACAAGCTCTTTCCTGCGATCTGGCAAACGATAATCTCTCCTGTTCCAGAGAACGTCTTCAAGAATTCCCGCGAAGCCCATTTGCAGGTAATGGGTGTTGAACTCCACATTGCAGAACTTCTCAATACATTCGTCGGAAGTCTAACACCAATCGAACGACGATTATTTGAGATAGTTATCTTGCACAGGCTCAACTGTCTTTACTCTTGTCTTGGATCACAAAACCCCCTCAATCATCGTGCGATTGTAATCACAGGCGCAATGTTTCAAGATAGACTCGCGCTTCAACTTCTGGATACGGACGAAAGTCAACACGGCTGGATATTTGTCCAAGGACAACAAAAGAGTGTCGCGAGTCATGAATGGACAATTCAATTTCTGGGGGCGTGCGCTCTTGCGCGTACCATTCGAGCCTTGAGCGCGATTGATACTGGAAGAATCTATCTCTCAAACATTCTTGACGATGCTGATTTCGGTGTAGACCTGTTTATCTCTCGTGGATCACGAGATTTCGCAATCAGCATCAAGTCGCAGTACACCACAACCCTGATGTCTGTTGCCGCGATTTCAATCCGACCTCTTCAGGATAGCCATGAACAGAACATTTTTGACGGCGCCAAACTCGCTGGAATGCATTACAGCATTCCTTTCATCCCGTTGCTGGCGATAGTTGGACGAAACGGAACTCAACCGTTCGATCTCACATTACACAAAGAAGATGTCGAAGCTTTTCGACGATGGCTCTAAAAACTCGATTCCATGACTCACATGGAATTTTTTTATTTTTGAGCTTGAGCCACGCGATCAAGAGCGACGATAAACGCGCTTCGACGCAAATCTGTTTCCAGCTCTTGCGCGCGTGAATAAATCAAAGTCGCTTGTTCTTGAATGTTTGTTTTAAGTCGCACAAAAACATCAGCCTCGCTCCAATGTTCGCCTTTGATGTTTTGCTCCCACTCATAAGTTGAAACTGTTACACCGCCGGAATTGGCAAGAATGTCTGGAATGACTGAAATACCTTTTTCAAACAACACGTCGTCCGCTTCAGGAGTTGTCGGACCGTTCGCTAGTTCCAAAACAACTTTTGCTTGAATTCGCGCGACATTATCTTCACGAATTTGATTTTCAAGAGCGGCTGGAATGAGAAGATCACATGGTTCAAACAACAATTCACTTCCGTCAAATGTTTCGCCTCCTGCAAAGTCTCGAACTGAACCTGTTGCTTTTTTGTGTTCAAGAAGTGCGTTTATATCAAGTCCATTTATATTTCTAACTGCTGATTTTGAATCAGACACTGCAACAATTCTGTGCCCTGCTTTCAACCACAATTCTGCCGCGTGTTCTCCTGCATTTCCAAAACCTTGAATCACGACTTTGCATGAGTCCGGCAATCCAAAATTGGAACGCAAAATCTCGAACACATAAAATCCGCCTTGTGCTGTTGCTGTACCACGGCCTTCTGATCCTCCAACTTCAAGTGGTTTTCCAGTAATCACAGCACCACTTCGATCGCCTGTAATTTTTCCGTATTCATCCGACATCCAAGCCATAATTTGTGGAGTTGTGTTAACGTCCGGTGCTGGAACGTCTTTTTGAGGACCAACAACATCCGCGAGCGCTCGCATCCAAGCGCGTGACAAACGTTCAAGCTCCGCAACTGACAATTCTTTTGGATTGATTGTTGCGCCGCCTTTTCCTCCGCCCATTGGAATGTTCGCAACAGCACATTTTAGTGTCATCCAAAAAGCAAGCGCTTTAACTTCTTCAATATCAGTATCTTGATGAAACCGAATTCCGCCTTTGTATGGCCCGCGCCAGTTATTGTGTTGAACGCGATAAAATTCAACCATCTGCAAAGAACCGTCATCTTTTCGAAGAGGAATATGACCGCGAATTTCTCGATGCGGAAATGAAATTTGCTTGACAAACATTGGATCAAATTGTTTGACCGATGTTGCGCGCGCAAGCTGGCGCATTGCATTTTCAAATGGGTTGGACATAGTGACACTAGGATATTCTTTTTTTTAATCAATGACAACACTATTGACAGGTCAATCATTTTGTTGTATAAATTTTTCCATGTTTCTGGTGGCTTGCCACTTGAACAAAAACAATCAACCAGTAAAGGAAGGAAGAAACATGCGCTGTCGATGTCCGGGCTGTGGACGCACCATTTCTGGCCTAAGGCCAAACACAGTGTACGAATGCCGAAGCTGTGAGTGTACATTCGTTACACCGCAGGATCGCGAGACAAACGCTTTCAGCGAAATGCGCATGCCAGGGGAAGGTCTGCTTGATACTGTCGAGGATTTCTTTAATAGATTGACTCGTTGGTAACAGGAGAAACAAACATGAAATTCAGTGATCTCAAGGTCGGCGACTGGTTCGAATATAATGGCAAGCGATTCATGAAGATCGAGCCTGCGATGCGACATAACACGATTTGCCTTGCAGTCAATCTCTCGAACGGTTACATGGCGTTTCCTGCTTCTGGAACCTCGTACAATATCCACGACCTTCAGGTTAACCCTGTGCTCAAGCCTGCATGGGCTGAACAAAAATAGACGAAGGTTTCCTTCGTTCGCCATCAAAACTCTCTCTGCCCCGCTACGTCGTAAAAAGTTGCGGGGTATTTTTATTACGATTTTTTCTGAAAAAACTTTATGTAAACGATCGGCAAAATGCCAATGGTGTTAAGAATCAAAATCGCTACAAACCATTTCATCTGATTATTTCTTCCAGATTTCCACAATGCAATTCCCTTCCAAATAGCTTCCCAAATTGCAAGCGGAATTAACCAAGTAAGAGTTGATGTGTCGAATTGCATATAATAGATGTAAATTTTTATTTTTCTTTATTAATCCACTTTTTATCGATTGCATCTTCCAAATCAATGTTCAATAAATACGCGTTTACTATCGCCATACCAACAACATCAGCTAGTTCCTTTGATAATTCTTTTTTGGACACATCTTCGGACACAAGTTTTTTTGTCCTACATTTTTTTCTGTGTATTAAAATAGCCTTCGCAAATTCTCCTACCTCTTCAAATAATTTGATTAATGCAAAATCCTCGTCTATTTTTACATCGTGCCTCTCACCATATTCAAAAGCATTTTTCATCACTTTCCGTTGTAATTCTTTGAAATCCATAATAAAAAGTAAAGAATTAATTTCCGATAACGGCCGGCGGCTGATCCGAAGTAAAAAGACACCTGACGTTTTTATGTTACAGGTGTCTTTTTATTTTGGATAGCCGCTTGTCGCGACATTGAGGAGTGAACCAATTTACCTTCAACACATGTCTGAGGAGAAGCCAACACAGCTTCTAATTTTTCTGAATAGCGAGTATCAAAAAAAGGAATAGGTTCATTAAAGTCAAGACGAGCCTTCGCATATACATAGCAAAAGTCTCGAACATCTTCAAGTGTAAGAAAGTGAGACATGCTCATTCAGCGCCAAGTTTCTTGAGTGCCTCACCATATTCCTGAATTGTGCGTTTTACAGCTTGCTCTATCATTTGTTTTCGCTGTGCTGGGTTCAAAGGATCGAGTCTCACTGGTTTAGATTTAATTTTCAATTTCTCGAACAATTTGTTCATACTATTACAGTATGCCAAAATTCATGAAGAAAGCAAAGTCTTGAATAGACACTGTTGACAAATTCGCTTTAATATTCTATTGTGTGAAGTTCTTTTTGGACAACGCTATAGTCAAGGTGCGCAAAGGAGGTGAAACCGTGCGTAATTGCTATATCCTAACAAAGGGACAGCTTCTTGATCTCGTGGGTGCTAGTGGTCCGAATCCGCATGATCGGGGGCCAGTAGTCGTTTTCGCAAGTCTCTGGGATGCTCGAACTGTAAGAGCAACCTATTACAGGGGACCGAAGTTCAACATCCAGACGCAGAGACCAATGACGACATCTTCTACAATATCGATCCTCTCGTTCCACTGGTCAATAGACTACTCGAGACAGGAGAGCCGTTTGTGACTGTCACTGGAGAAGACGATATGGTCTGCTCGCTCGAGTGGACGATCACGGAAGCTTCACGGTCTATGTGACGAATCACTGTCCGGAAGCGCATCTTGCTTCCGGATTTTTTTATTCCACAAATTCAAAATACACCAACGTTTTAGATTGATGTGTTGTTGTATTTCTGAATTAACTCAATATCTCTCTTGTCTTTTTCTCTCCCGAATTGCGTTTTCCACTCTATAACATATTTTAACTGAACAAAAGGAAAATTTTCGATTTTTTCAGCGCTGCCAATCATTTCATTTAATTGCTTGTGCTAGTCGGCGAGATAAAAAATCTAATTTTCTCTGTACCATAGATGAAAAAGTAAAAACATATTTCAGCTAACGTATCAGTATATCTGATGTTTGCCGTAGTGAAACGGAGGCAAATATGGGTCGAGCGACGGCAGGAGCGAGCCAGATATACTGTGTTAGGCGAGGGTTCTTTTTGGCTTCCTTATTATAATTATTTTGTGCCAAAAAGAAAGTGCAACGTCCCCTTGAGTTTTTATTTTTCCCACTCCTTATTTTATAATACTTTGTCTTTTTTAAGAATTATTAAAATTATTATTCCTGAAATTAAAGTTGTTGCTCCCATTACAGTTAATGCTTGTCCTAAAGTATAAACATCTGCTATCCAGCCAAAAATTGGAATAATCGCTGCATACAATAATCTACCGACAAAACTTTCAGCAGATAATACTGTTGCTCTCATATTTGATTCAGTAAGTTGATTTATGTAATCAGTTACCACTGCATTTTTAAATCCTCTTACGAATTGTTGAATAAAGCAAAATGAAAAACTAAAGAGAAAGACAAAATTGCTCATTAAAAAATAACTTCCTGCAACTAAAAATATTAACATCACTAACGAGTATTTTTGTCCTAATTTTTCTTCTAATTTATGAGCATATTTTGATGAAAAAGCGGCTACAACTTGGAAACTTGCGAATACAATTCCGAAATAAGCAATATCTAATCCTGAAAGTTTAAAATATGGTTGATATAGCCATAAAGCAGATTGATTAAAGGCATAAATAACACCAGAGTAAATAATAATCCATCTTAGTTTTTTATTTTGTATGAGAGCAACTTTAATAATTTTTAATAATTCTTTTAGGTATCCTTTTTCAAAAATAAGTTTATGTCTTTGGGGTTCTTGCAGTACAAATGCCAATGGAATCATTAAGACAAAAAATGGGATTGAAGCATAAAGCGCATACCTCAAATCTATTTTTGCAATAAAACCACCAAGAATATTTGATAATGCTAAGGCAATCATTCCGTAAAAAAGCACATTACCCCATACTTTTTTATAATTTTTTTCTTCGCCAATTTCTTGAAGTGTATCATATACAATAGCTGATACTGTCCCAGATGTGAACGAAACACTTAGAGCAAAAAAGATTTCTGCGATAAGAAATTGTAAAAAATTATGACCGAGACTATATGCTGATATTGCTATCGCGCCAGTTATTGCTGCAATAATTAAAGCTTTTTTCCTTCCATAAACATCCGCAAAATAACCTGTCGGCACTTCAAGGATTACGGCAAGAATTGCAAAAATAGATTGCAAAATCATTACTTCGGTCAAACTTAATCCATTGTCCTGCCAAAAAAGAACCATTATTGGCACCGAAAAAAACATACCTGCAAGAACCTCAAACAAGTATATTTTCCAAATATTGCTTCTCAATTTTTGATGTTTTGCTTCCATTTTATCCATAAACTTATTTTTGATTTATAAATGTGTTGTGGGAAAAATAAAAATTTCGCCTAACGTTTGCGTGTATGAGAAGTTTCACCGACTTCCATATTATTTTATCATAGAGGAAGCGAAATTTGGGTGAAAGAAAAAGTGCAACCTTTGAAAATTATTAATGCACTTTTTCTTGAACCTCATACACGCTGTTAGGCGATGTATTATTCAAAATTTTTAGTAATAGTTATTTTTGAACCAGTTGTTATATCAGACACACCTACATCCATCAAATTCCTTTTACCTTTTATCTTGGAATATTTTTTTCCATGTGTTTCAATAACAAATTCGTCGGCGTATTTTCTTGCTTGCGACAAACCATGACCCATTTGTGAGGAACTCGAATAGTCAACGTCGTTTTTATTTTCAAAGCCTTGTCCTTGATCAGAAACCACAATCGTGATTTTATTTGGTTCAAAAATAACTTTTATTTCTCCGCCTTCAGCATGTTCAAAAGCATTTTTACCCAGTTCCAATAAAAAATAATCGACGTTTTTCAATTTTTTGTCATTGGAATTTATGCCCTGCTGTGCACAAATTTTTTCCCACCACTCATTAATCAATCCAGGTAAGCCATACCCTCCTATCCTGTTAAATATTGGCAATTTTTTATCACCAAAACCTGATTCATCAAAACGAACTTCGTAGAATTTTGGTTCTATTTCCTTAGCTTCTTGGTAAAAATGATTTTCGTTTTCCATAAAAAATTTTGAATAATATTTCGCCTAACG
>JAGVFR010000005.1 GCA_020057555.1 bacterium
CGAGAACACAGGCGTTCAGGACAGGAACCTTGCTGTTCTCAAGTTCCTTGCGGAGCTTGTTACCCTCGATGACCTTGCCATCCTTCTGGTTCGGCGAGAGATGCAATCTGATCTTGGAGAGATCGAGTTCAAGCTGACCTTCGCCAACGTGTTTCTCAATCGCCCACTTATCCTCTTTCCACGATGCAGGCATGCAGTCGCCCGCGAGATCGACGATGTGCTTCAGAAACACGACCTTGGCGTTTCCGCGCAAGATCTGATTCATTCCTTCCACGCCGCCGATTTTGTTGAGCAACGCTTCCCCCTGATCAAATGCCACTTTTCCGTACTTCATTGACGTTCTCCAATTAGGCTGTTTGCAGAAAAGTTGCCTCTGCCCGAGGTGGGGACATACGACGCAAATCATCGCAGTGAAAAATGTTTAGGAAAAACGCTTTTCACTGGGGTGATTCCAGTTGATCTTGATAGCCAAATATATCATAAAATGCCGCTTTTGTCAATAGTGTGTATAATAGCTGTAAAAGGAACAATAGTGGGTTTCTGTCATTGCGAGGCCAGAGTCATCGATGGCCGAAGCAATCTTCCCATTAATTCGCGAGATTGCTTCGTCGTCCCGCCATGTCGTGACTCCTCGCAATAACAAAAGAAACATTTCATAAATACAATATGCTAAAAAATCAAATCAAAACGCTACTTGTTTTAACTTTATTAGTAAGCGCATCTTGGGTTCTGCCAGCTCAAGCGGCTGACTGGGTCGCACAAACTTCAGGAGTAACCACAATCCTAAACAGTATTGACATGTACGACGCAGGGCTTGGTCTTGCTGTTGGCGATTCCGGAGTCATTCTTAAAACCACAAATGGTGGTCAATCATGGGTTTCAAAAGGAAGTATTGTTAATAATTGGCATGATATTGATTTTTCAACTTCAAGCATTGCTTGGGTTGTTGGAGATGGAGGCAAAATCATGAAAACAGGAAACGGCGGAGACACTTGGACTTCAGTGACTTCGGGCGTTACTTCAACTTTAAGATCAATTCAATTTCTAAGTTCTGAAACCGGTTTTATTGTTGGAGCAAGCGGTACAATCCTTTACACATTTGATAGTGGAACAACTTGGACACAAGAAGCTCCACTCACAACTCAAACATTGTTTGGAGTCAGTGGAGGTTCATATAGCGGAAATCAAAAAAAAGCTTACGCAGTTGGATCTGGCGGTGTTATTTTGAGATTTAGCACAATGGGAGGATGGACAACTCAAAGTTCTGGAACAACAAATACTTTGCAAGATGTTTATGTAAAACCCGGAACTGACAGCTCGGAAGTTTGGGTTGCGGCAAATGGCGTTAGTTCAAACGGAGGACCTGGATTTTTGAAAACAGTTAATAGCGGTTCGGCTTGGTCAGTTGTTTCTCAATCTGTTTCAACAACAGGCGCAATATCATCTGTCAAAATGAACTCAAGCGGTGTTGGACTCGCAACTCTCACAACAGGAAAATTATTAAAATCAACAGACGGTGGTTCAAACTGGATTCTTGGTAAAGACACTGGAAGTTATCTCACAGATGTTGTTTCAATAGACAACTATGCTTGGGCTGTTGGGTGGACCGGAAAAATTTGGCTATATGATAGTGCCGCTCCAAATAGCGTAATGACAATAACTCAATCAAGCTCGAGTAATGACAACACTCCGACTTTTAGTTGGGACGCTGTATCGGATGATGTGCTTTTCACATACGGATCCGGCATTGATCATTACGAATACTCATTAAATTCCGCGACTTATGTTAATGTTGGTAATGTATTAACTATTACGTTGTCCGTTGCTGATGGAAATCACACGTTAGCTGTTCAAGCTGTTGATAAAGCTGGAAATACAGGGCCAGCCGCAAGTGTAAGTTTCATAATAGACACAACAGCTCCATCAATAGGCACTGCGACAGGATCAGCAACAGCAACAGCCGGAACTTCACAAAATTTTTCAGCAACATATTCTGATAATTTTGGTTTGAACATTTGTTACTTGATTGTAAACAATACACCACAAACAAGTGTGAGTATTCCTGGAACAGCATCTGGAACTGCCCAAATGAGCTATGTGTTCCCTTCTGCTGGAAATTATTCTGTTTATTTTGCTTGCCATGACACAGCTGACAATGTCGGTTACGGTCTGCCTAAGAGTGTTGTTGTAAGCGCCGCGATCAATGACACAACCGTGCCTTCGTCTGGATCAGTTAAATTGAATAATGACTCTACCGCGACAAATTCAACTGCTGTAACTCTTACAACAGCATGCACTGATAATGTCGGTTGCGCTTACATGCAAGTTTCAGTTGATGGAACACTTGACACTGAACAGTTCGAATCATATTCAGCATCAAAGACAATCTATTTACAAAGTGGTGATGGTTACAAAACTGTTAAAGTCAAATTCAAAGACGTGGCTGGAAATATAGGCGTGCAATATAGTTCCAGTATAATTCTTGATACAACAGCTCAAGAAACTTCGATTGTTCTAAAACCGTCGTCGTCAACTTCTGACGCATCAGCAACATTCACTTTTGGTTTCAGTGGTGACTCGATTTCTGATGTATCGTTTGAATGCAGAATGGACACTTCGATTTTTTCTGCGTGCGCAACTCCAAAATCTTATTCTGGTCTTTCATCAGGAAGTCACACATTTTATGTAAGAGCTGTTGACGCGGCTTTGAATTACGATGCGACTCCGGCTTCGTACACATGGACGATCACCGGAACTTCAACTGACACGTCTTCCCCATCTACTCCACAAAATCTTCAAAAAATCAGTAGCACTGGCGACACAACACCGACTTTCACATGGAACGCTTCAACAGATAACACTGGTGTCACTTCATATTTAGTGCAAGTTGATAATGGATCACTGATTGATATTGGCGCGAATTTGACTTACACAACTTCGGTTTTGGCAAACGGTTCACATTCAATAATAATTCTCGCAAAAGACGCGGCTGGAAACACAAGTCCAACATCAAGTTTCAATTTCACTGTTGATTCTTCGCAATCGTCAACTGTTGAATGTTCTCTGACAATCGGTTCAGCATACAAACTTTCAACTTCACCGGCCGTTTATTACATCACAGAAGATTGCACAAAACGCGCGTTTACAAATCCAAATATTTTCTTCTCGTATTTCAACTCATGGTCTGATGTTGTGACGATTTCCAAATCCAGTTTGGACGCAGTGTGGAACGACCCTCTTGGTTTTATGCCATGGGGTCCGAAGTATGATCCAAAGTATGGAGCGTTGGTTAAGATTGTTTCGGATCCGAAAGTTTATTTACTGCTTGGAACTGAAAGATATTGGATTACAAGTGAAACAATTTTCCTTGGATTAAATTATTCATGGACATGGGTTGAAGATGTTGATAAGGCTCTTTTGAACAAGTACACGACTGGTTCTGAAATCAATTACACGGATCATCATCCAAATTATACGATTGTTAAATACGCGACTTCGCCAAAAGTTTATCGTTTGGAACCTGATCCATCCAATTCAAGCAAACAAGTTAAACGACATGTGGCAAACGAAACGGTCTTCAATTCTCTTAATTTCCGATGGGATAGAATCGTAACGATTCCTGCAACAGAAGTTTATACGGACGGCGCTGTGATTCAATAATACAAGTCGAAGGCAATGATTTTGTGAAATTTCGTTCTGTTTTGTTTATTTAACATCGCAAAATAATTAAACTCAAAAACCGACCGTTTTGACAATGCAAAATGGTTGTTTTTTTGTGTCAGCTTTTCCTGACGTCTTGCATTTTTTATCTAAATTTAGCCTAAAAAAGCTTGACTTACTTTTCAAATCATGCTACGCTTTTCAGTTGCAATGGATGCAACACGTTCAATACAACTGAAAGAGGTGGAAAAATGAAACGCGTCAAAAAAAACAGATCCAAGTCAATAACAAAGTTCCTAGTATTGTTCGTGGTCACTTGTATCGTCGCAGCGCTCATCTATCTAGGAACAGTTTGTAGCTCTGAAACGCTCAAGGATTCACCGGAACATAAGCATACAACATCCAGAAATATAGATGAGGAATTGTACAGATTATTCATAGAACATCCGATGGAGGAAGTAAGCAAGAAACTCTGGGCCGAAATCGTATCAGGTAAAGTCAAACTCGAGTGGAATGAAGAAATGAATGATTTTTTTGGTTCTTTCGGCGTTCATTCCCAAAAAGAAACCCTAAAAATCAATCTGCCGTTCACTAGTAACGCGTTACGATCCGAATTTGGGCAAAAATATTTAACTGTCGCGATCTATCATGAGGCAATTCATCATAGGCAATATCACGATCGTGGCGAAAAAGAAATCGGAGGAAGTTGCGAAGCATATTGGTTGGTCGAACAAGAGGCGTATAGTAAGCATTGTCTCTTGGCAAAACAACTTGGAATTCACGATGAAGCACCATACTGCAACTTAATCGACAACGAAACGTTCGACCAAAAATTACTCACAGATCTTATTGCAAGTGATCCCAACTTCTCAACATGCGGACACATGTAACATGGTCATGATATCTGGCATTCTATAGTCGAGACACTCTCGGCTATTTTTTAAAAAAGCTGTGCGAGTAGGCACAGCCGAGATTACGGAACAGTGTCCGTAGGAAGGTCGAAGTCGATAAGGTCGCACATGTGCTTGTTGGACCTAGTTGATGTATGCATCAATTTACTGCCAATTGAATGCTGGAAAAAATCGTCTTCTAGCACATCGACCTCTATATGATTGCCAAACGATTCAGTAGAATCGTCAGTATCGCCGTTAATAGCGAAGACCGACGCGAACTTCGTAGTAAAGTCCGGGAAAAACTTCACCATAAGAGCCCCAGTTTTGGCACCAATCAAAAGAGCGAGCGCGCAGAACAAACAACCTTTCAGAAAGCGATACATGACTATTCTCCTTTTGTTTGAACCATACAAACAAAAACCTCCAATCAACTTGATAGGAGGTTTTAACTTGTACTTACAGATTACATCAAAATTAGTTTTTCGTCAATGGCAGTTTTCCACAAGCGCTAGTTAAATTTGATTGAATGTTTGTATTTTTTTACTAGTCGAATTCCAGTTTGGATATATTCATCAAACGAATTGCGTTTCAAAAATGGATTTTTAAGTTTATTTTGTAACTGAACAATGCTTTGATAATTATGATTTGTATAGTAACCATCTGTATCCCATGGCCAGAATTTTTTTACTTGTGGAGTTAGTGATGTGAGCGCGAATGCCGCGATTTCTGCCAGAGCCCATATTTGTTTATCTGTTAAATTTACATCGGAATAAAACTTTCTTACAATATAAAAATAATGATGGAGAATCAGCTCATGCGCTGTTATTCGACAAATTGCGTAAGGATTTTCTTTCCACCATCGAATAATACGATCACTTCCGTCCCAATTAGAAATCCCCTGATGCACTGGAGACACAACACAATAATATTTTTCATGTGCCCATGCGTATCCGATTGTTTGTTCGATGTATCGTGAAAATAAATGATTGATTTCATCCCATGCTTTTTGATATTCACAAACCGAATACAACAATACAGATTTGCCTTTCCTGTATTGTTTCTCCATTTTCTGTTTCGCATTTACGTTCTGCGCGAAACGCAGATCGTATTTTTTGTCGATAATAAAGTGTAGTTCCATTAAAAAGACCTCAACACAAGTGTGTCGAATTCACTCAAATTCTTTCACACCATATTTTATTAGTTCATCAAAATTTTTATTCGCCTTCCAAAATTTTAATAATTTAGATCTTAAATTTTCGTGAATTTTATATCCTTTATCTGGCCATATAATTAAATCCATAAATTCTTCATTCAAAACAATTGTCAAGGCTTCTTTCAAATCTTCAAACTCCTGCATGGTTAATTTCTTTAAGCACATCGTCTGCCAATAAGCGTAAGTCTGAAAGTGGAGCAATTCATGTACAAAAATTCTTATATAAGTTTCTTTTGGCCAAATAATTGGAATCCAAACATATCCACGATGGTAATCGTAAGGAGCTCTTGGAAAAGTTGTCAAAAAACAAGTAAAATTTTCTCTGTAAATTTTTTTACCAATTACTTTTTCCATTCTTTTAAGAATTTCATTTTGTTGTTTTTTTAAAATATTTTGCAGTTCTTTCTTTTTTTGGTTGATATTTTCCTTTTTATATAAATTTCTCAAATAAGGGATTAAAAAGCTGAAGACTCGTTCCTTGGTTCTGCCAACCAATTTATTTTGTAATTTTTTTTCTATTCGTTGTTTCCAATCTACGCTATAAGAAATTTTATTGCAGGCGCTCCACCAGTTCCACGCGTCTTTTCTAATGCTTTGTTTTACAATTATTTCTGGCATATTTTTTATTTTTCATAATCGTATGAAAAAACTCTAGAAGAAAGAACAGAAACATACCTGTGTCCGTGATCAAAATTTTGATCAAGAACTTTCATTAAGTCATCTGGCACTGATTTTTTCATAAATTCAACCTGCTCATTCAGACGTACGAGGATATATTCATTTTTCAATTTTCCTCTTTCTTTCAATTCTTTGGCAAATCTCAATTGCGCTTCTAGCTGAACTAAAACTTCGTGAAAAAAGAAATATTTGACAGGGTGTCGAGCAAGTTCACTTTGTTTCCCTTGTACCCATAACCTTGCTAAATGAACCAGAGTTTTTCTTTCTATAGCCAACACAACTGTTGGTAGAAGCTCCATTTTTCCTTTGAGAAAACCATCGCTTGAACGAAAATAACGAACCTCCCCCATCTCTCCACGCATAATTTTTTTTCTGATTCGGTCTAATTTTTTTTCGATTGTCTTATCATGTCCTGATGTAGCGTCAATAGCAAACCCGAGATGCTTGCCTATATCCTCAAATTCCGCTATGAAGTCAATGCCGTTTGTATAATCATCAAACCTCGTCGTTTGTTGCGTTTTTACATGTTCTCCAAGCCATTCGTTTAATTCGATCTGTTCAATAACAATCGCTTCTAAAATTCTTCCCAATCTCATTATTTCTTCTTTTGATGGTTCAGATTCGTTTTGCTGTGCAAATTTTTCTTCCAAATCTCTCACCAAACGCAGGTTAGATTCTATTTCATCGGCAGTATAGACATTCGAAAAATTTTCTTCCTGTATCTGATCAGTTTCGGTATCCAAAGCCTTACGATATGCTGCTTCCAAAATGATACGATTCGTTTCTTCTACGTCCCCAATAGTTCTATCCTTACTCCCATCTTTTATCGTTCTAGCTTCTCGTACTTCTTTATTTACCTCGTTCAAATGATGAGCTGACCGAAACCGTTCTACTTCTGACATAAATTTTAAAAAATTATTTATTTAAATCGAATTAATCATGAGTTGATTAACTTTCAATTTTTATTGTTGAAAGAATGATGCTTTTTTCTTGCAACTAATTTTTTAACGGTTGCCACGAGCTCTTTAACAGGAAGGATCTGAACCGTTCACTTAGTGAAAAAATGGCTCACTTAGTGAAGGGATTCGTAATAAATATCCCAACTAACTCCTGTTGGATCGTCATGCAATTCAATCCCAAGATCCTTTAATTCTTGTCGAATGCTATCACTGAGATTAAAGTTCTTATCGGATTTCGCTTTTTCTCTTTCTGATACCCGATCCTCGACGTATTCGCTCGTTATATTTCTTCTTTTTAAAAATCGCTCTTTCTCTCCATCGATATATTCTTGAGGATTTTCATCCAATAGTCTTAAAGTGCATGTAATTTTTTTAAATTCACGTATAAAATAGTCTAAGCTGGAAATTTTGTTATATTGAGCAATTTTTTCATCCATGAGGAATGAATTAACGTCTCGAAAAGTTGATGATAATTGAGACACGACAAGAGCAGTGTTGAAATCAGCATCCATCACAGATTCAAAATTCGCTACAACAGAATCAGAAAACTCCTTGAGGAGGTTATCGTCATCATTTGTTAAAGTACCATTTACTAATAGTTTGTTGATAATGTTAAGCGTTTTATAAAAATAAAAGACTCTTTTACTAGCAATTTTAAATAAGTCCTCGGTAAAATCAATCGGTGAGGAATAGTGAAAACTTAATATCGCAAAACGTATTACATCGGGTGGATAATTCTTAAGAGCTTGTTCTACTGTAATAAAATTACCTAGACTCTTACTCATTTTTTGGCCTTCCACCATAACCAACCCATTATGAAGCCAATAATGTGCAAATTGTTTGTTAGTAAATGATTCGCTTTGTGCGATCTCGTTTTCATGATGGGGAAAGATCAAATCTATTCCACCCCCGTGTATGTCAATAGAATCTCCGAGAAATATTTTTGCCAAGACCGAGCATTCAATGTGCCACCCTGGCCTGCCATAACCCCATGGCGACAACCAAGATGGCTCACCTTTCTTAGTCTTTTTCCATAAACTGAAATCTTGAGGATGTTTTTTATAACGAACCGTCTCATCACTGACCATGTCTTCTAATTTACGTTTTGATAATTTTCCATAATTAGGAAATGCATACACATCAAATAAAATTTCTCCATTAGAAACATAAGCTGCTCCAATTCTTAGTAATTTGCTAATAAAATCGATAATCTCTTGAATGTAATCTGATACTTTTGGTTCATATGTAGCCCTACCGACTTTTAATCTTGATAAATCGATAGCGGTTTTAATTACGTAAAAATTACTTAGTTCAAGGGGATCTCTTTGTAGTTTCTTTGCTCTATCAATAATCTTATCGTCAATATCCGTATAATTACGAACGTATCTCACTATATACCCCTTGTATTCAAAATAATTTCGCACAACATCAAAAAATATTGCCTGACGTGCATGACCTATATGGACATCATCGTAGGTCGTTACCCCACATGCATACAAACTAACTTCTCCCGGTATTATCGGCTCAAAATGTTCAATTTTTCCTAAAAAAGTCGAGTAGATATTCATAAAGTAAGAGTTTGTCTTTTTCTATTCTAACTCATCCAAATGGGTGCGGTAAAAAATTTATTTCAGATGAATTGAGTATCCCACCAGAGTAAATTTTCAATCTCCGATAGTCTCGGTGTAGCTGACTATGGTTAACCTCAAGTGGGTGCATGCCTGGTACGACAACCTTATTAGCATAATAACCAGAATCTGAGAACTTCGTATGAAGAATATTCACACGCAAAGGTTCGTAACCATGACTCACAAGTCGATTAATACACTCTTTAAATGTCTTAGGATGATTTTCGGTTAGTCTTTGATATGCGCCGGAAGAAAGCACTGTGGTCTTACCAACAAACCAACTATTGTAATTTCTGAAGTATCGATTATAGGGCACCATTATGTGATTCATGAGGCTCGCGACTGATTTATCTCCTACATAGTTCTTCTTTAAAAGTATTTTTTGCGTTCTCAAGATCATCACCGATTCCTCGATAGATCTTTGGATTGCAAGTTCAATATCGAGCTTACAGCACGAACCGTAAGCATTGTATTGGTTATCGGTAGAATAAAGCCGTGAAATCACAGTTATAATATTCATATCATTTACGGCGAAATACACCTCTATATTCATTCCAACATTTTGCACAAGAGCGAAAAGTTCCGCGATTTTTTTTGTAGCAAATAATTGTGAACTCTCTAAACAGAACCATCCTTTTTTCAGAAGCCACGAACACATGGTTGTATCGCGCTCTATCACTTCGCATAAACCGTTTTCCAAACTGTGTATTTCATTTTTCGCTACCGCCGCCCCAGTGGAGGTGCAGCCATCGATTTTTCCAACCTTATCGACTGGAACAATTAATTCAGCAGGAAGATATTTTATCGTCCCATCCAACAAACTTTCCGCTTTTACCCATTCATACACATATAAAATTTCTGGTCGGACGTATGAAAATTTCCTTCTGAAGTACTGATCTTGTGAATACAAAATAAATTCCTTTGGATTTATATACACATTCCGATCGTAATAACCGTAATAAAACTTATCTTCTTCGAAGTTCATGAAGCAACATCGTTCAATAGATTCAGAGATAGCTCTAGCGAGAGCGTTTTCCTGATTAAGATCCAATGCTGCACCATTTACTTTTTCTGTATTTACGTTGAATCCATTGTTAGCTTTATCGCTCATTGGACTGACAAGGTATCCAGATAATTCAGGAACACCAAAAGGAATGTGTAGTCTCTTGGCTTTGAATTCAATCTGCTCCAATCTACTTTTTGTAACATGTATTTTCCAACGTAATGACCCAAATTAAATACCATCAATTAAGATGGTATTTAATTTTAAGAGGTTAACCTGTCTCTGTTGAACAAAAAACCTCGGACATACTCTCAATTGAGTCTATGATAATTTTTACCATATTTAAAGAGAGAATTACCTTACTTAGATGTATTTTCGACCTTTTAAGTAAAGTAACAGAGACGATGTAAAGCGTCAAAAAAAAATTACGGTTACTACTCTACTCGATTTGTTGAAATAAAAAAGCCTGCCGAGAGGCAGACAAATAGAGTTAATCGGGCGTTCGGATAGCGCTTCCAAAGTCCCAATCAGATGTCCACAATGTGCCACCTTCAACAGGCATCTCAACAAACTTCTTATCATGTAACAGAGGCAACACAAGTTTCTGAAAGAACAGCTGAAGTGCACAGGCACTTTTATCTTTACCATATAGATCACCATTAGATGACCATGCGGTACGACGGCAACCTCCCCCGCAATACTTGAGCATATGACAGTTTGCACACTTCGTAACCAAAAGTGGCATACATTTATGAGCCCTACACGGAGTCGATCTCCATATGTCTTGAAGCAAAGCACTATGCACGTTACCGAATATAACATTGTCAAAAGCCGGACATGGCACAACGCTTCCATCCGCCTTAACGGTAATCGATGTTTTCTTATATTCACAACAACAGTTTTCCGTGGAGAATGTATGAATGATCTTTCGCTCAATATCTCGACTCGTGATGAGAGAATCCACGCTGATATGGATATCGTCTTGATGACAAAGCATGTGTTTAATAATTTGCTCAAAGGCCATACATACATCGCTGAAGTCAGCATATATATCTAGATTATTTCCAGCTTCACCTTGGAGTCTTGGTATTGCCAATCGCCACTGGCTGGCACCAATGCTCTTTATCATGGATAACATCGGAATGAGGCTATCGACGTTATATTTCGTCACCATCGTATTGACACCGACTGCCACTCCTGAGTGACGTGCGAATCGGACAAACTTCATGGCACTAGAAAACGTCCCGACCCCCCTCATCATCTCATGAGCACTTGCTGAATGCCCATCCAGACTTACCAAGAAACTCGTTGCAGGACTATCTTTGAGTAATCTCTCGACAACATCAAGCCTATGTACCGTGCCATTGGTGAAAACACTTTTAAGACGAACTGCCTTGTCTTTGAAGAGACTAATGATTTCAGGCAGATCGCGTCGCAGAAGTGGTTCTCCTCCAGAAAGCCAACACTCCTCGACTCCCATCTTTTCCATTTCAGCGACTAGCAATCGAATCCGTTGCTGTGTCAATTGATCACGTAAACGAGAAAGAAAATACTTTCCACCATAGCAATGTTTACATTTTCCTAAAAGGTTACAGCGGTTCGTAACATCCAGATGAACCGATTTCAATGTTACCATTTTATTTTCTCCATTCTTGTATCTGGTTAATAGACAATCAAGTCATTCGTTTTTTATTGGAAAGATCAATTCCCTATAACCCTTATATTATAACTAAGAAAAAAAATCAAGCCGTTGTATTGGGGTCAGATCTTCGATCATCGGTTTTGAGCGATGTTAAACCGATGATCGAAGACCTGACCCCTTCCAAACTTGACAAAATTGGGGTTTTGTGATGAAATGATGATGAGGATGCCCAGAAAATGGGCTGAAAGGAGAGAAAATGAAGCTCTTTCAAAAGGTCGCGATCTGCGTGATCGCAATGGTTCTGTCCATGTTTATTCTCGCGGGTTGCGAGAGCGCGGGAGCTGAAGACAGCAGAACAGCGTGCGAAAAAATCCGAACATGCTGTGAGGAGGGGTATAGTAACCACGCGGTGTGTGACGATTATGAAACTGAAGATGACTGTGAACTATCTCTAAGCTTTAGTTTTGTAAGTGAAGAGTGCGTCAATGGTCACTTTGTGGAGAAAGTGAACAAGTCCGGACTCGTGATCGCCACGGCGCCCAACGAATTCGTTGGAGATTTCACGTTCAATGGCGAAGTGGTCTGCGTGAACGTCAATGTCTGCGAGAAGAAGACTATCGGCGAAAAAAAGACGGGTGGTGGTGTGGTCTGGGTAAAATTCTTTCGTCAAGATTCTCTCTTTCTTAACAAGGTCGTCGGAATTGATCCGATGGATCCTGTGAAAGTCTTCTGGGACGAGCCCGAGGACTGGGGGCTCGCGCCAAACGGGACGTATCGCGATGAGGCCGATCAGTACGAAGGTGAGGCCACGACGGAGATGGTTGATGGTCACTTTGAACTCCACTGGGCTGGATCCATTCTAGGCATAGTAGATAGGAACAGCTTCTCCGTAGCAGATGACGCTATCGAAATCTCCAATGGGATCATCTCCGATGATCTCAAGACGATCACATACCACAAGACGTATCCACAATCCAACAAGGAATTCGATATCGTGCTCACTCGTGTCGAGTAGCTGGATCGTAGATCCTTCGCTCGAAGGATCACTGCCCGGTTTGCATACTGCAACCCGGGATTTTTTATTTGAAAATTCCTCATCGACCGAGTGGAGAGATCTCTCGACTCGTTTAACTCGCTCGAGATGACAGAAGCATAGATTGCTTCGACCTTTGGTCTCGCAATGACGGAAATTCGAGATGACAAAAATGCTCTGTGTCATCTCGAGCGATCCCGCCATGGCGGGAGAGTCGAGAGATCTCTCCGCTCGTCGGCTGTTGGCCTCCTCGGTCGAGATGACAAAAGCAGAGATTGCTTCGACCTTTGGTCTCGCAATGACGGAAATTCGTGATCCTTCGCTTCGCTCAGGAGGACTGAAAAAGTAACCGCTCGGGATGACACAAGACAACAAAATCACAGGCGTTAGCCTGTGATTTTCTCCTTTTTCCTACTCCACTTCAACAATTATTGTTCCATTGTAGTTGACCCAAGGGTTGACAATTAAATTTGTATTGACGATATCTGGACATTTGTTGTTTGTGTTTTCGCTCGGACAAACATCTATCTGACATTCATTATTAATCAGTTCTACTCCACCATAGCATCCATCTTTCCCATCACTTCCAGCATCACAAAAACCTGTACACCAGCCCCAGTTATCTTTCACGTGTACGCGAGGCTGAAACACGCACGCGGCTTTTCCTTCTTTTGTTGAGCTCAAACATGGAGAGTTGATCAAACGTCCGCCAGCAAATTTACACTCACGTGTTTCAAGCGCATTCACATTAGCCTGGCTACACGCATAATCATGGCTAAACACAACATAACCACTTGAGCACGCTTCTGGCGATTCACCAAAGTTATCAGCGTCACTGCTACAAATCTCGCTATTGTTACCAACTGTGTTATTCAACCCGCGATGATTTTTATAGAAGTTATCATCGGCGTTAGATCCGCTTTGCGAATCTGTCGGCCATGGCATTCCTTCAGCCGTAATATCTTTTCCGTCTCCCCAGTCAACAACTATATTTCTAATCGGCATCTGGTTTGAATCAGCATACGCGAAGAAACTTACACTCACGCGCTTTGAACCTTTTGCCAAAATATTTCCTTCATCTTGATCGTTCACAGTAAACGCGCCTTCTTTTCCCTCTTTACATTTTGTTCCCGCGCACGCGCCAAGCGAAACAACAGTCGGCGGTTTCCCTTCTTTTGCGCGCTCATCCCAAGTCCAATCATTTGCAGATGAATCTTTTTGAAAAACACTTTCTGGATCAGAAGAAATTGATTCTAAATCTCCAAACAAATTGTTATCGCCATACTTGCCTACATCATCTGTAAACTTCAACAGATCATACGAAAGCGCAAATAATTGTTTCACGCGCGACGTGACTAACTCTTTAATTTTTGTAACGTCCTCAAGATTTTTCAATTCGACTCCTGAAAGACTCGACTCAACGCAGCCATTCACGTATTCACCTGAAACATATTTTTGTACGCATTGATATACTTCACAATCGGATGTCTTTGTGCATGAAGAACCATTTTCTGTATTTCCACTCTCACATATTCCAACACACTCACCTCCACCTTCTCCACACGCCGTTTCAGACAAACCAATAAAACACTTTTCTTTTTTAGAATCATCAGTTAAAGCATCACATTCTTTTGTATCTAATGCTTTTTTACCAAGAGCAGAATCACAAGACTTGCCATTTACTTTATTTTCGTCTTCTCCTGTAACTTCACAAATTAGTGAATTACAAACAGCTGGATTTCCATTAACTAAATTGCAACTTGCGTCATCTGTACATGTTCCAATAGGTGCACTACTGACTAGTTCCACGACCTCAACTCCATAGTACGGTCGAGCCTCCCCAATTCCGGATACAATATTGTAATCTTCATCGCACGTACCAGCTCCGTCAGTTGATGCGAGTTTTTGGTTATCACCATCTTGACACATGTACACGCGATGAGGATAAGGATCCGGCACTGTTTCTTTATCAAGCTTCTTTGTTAATCCAAACGCTTGACCAAAAATTTCCGGAACAGTGCTTGGTTTATACCCAAATGCTTTGAACTGTGTGTCACCGATTGTTATCGTGTAATCATCCTTAATGAAATATGGAGTTGGCTTGCTCTTCCACACGCGATCGGTATAAGCCGCGTTGTAATTTCCTTTTTCATCAGCGGTTTGTTTTCCAACCTCAAGAATATTTTTGCAAGCCGCGTATGGTGTGAGCGAAATTCCTGATGTGTTCGGTGAACTTTTTGATTCAAAATAATATTCAAACAATGGTTCATCGTCAAACACTCCTCTGACAAAACAATCATTGTAAGAAGTTTTATATTCTGAATATTTACTACTACCCATGAAGTAAATCGTATTGTCATTCTCATCTTCTGAATTTTTATAAACGACTTCATCGTCTTTTGGTAGTTCACATCTGTCACCCTTAGCCATTCCAAGACCTTCCCCTTTATCATCATCCTTTTTATAAGACAATTCTGGAACGCAGAAATATGGGTAATCGTCATCTCCCCAAGACTCTGTACACGTATCGTCTCCAGGCGAGGCATCTCCGCATCCTGTCATAATCACGAAAGAACCTGGGGCGCAATAAGTGTCTTCATCAGGATAATCATCTTGAAAAGCAGATGTTGTTGAGGAGTCATTGCACCACCCATCACCTGTTTCAGCACATCGTCCTCCACTTGTACTAAAATCATACGCAAGTCCGATTTCACCGCAGAAATATGTGTCCTGCGGTTCAAAACCAGCGCTCAAATATTTCGCGTACAAATCAGTCGCGCCAGAAAGTTGATCAACCGGAAGCCAAGTCAAACACGCTTGGTCTTTCGGTTCAGTGCTTGCGAAAAGTTGAATAGATGTATCTTTTTCAATGCAATAACCTTCCCATCCAAACATTGAGTCGCGGCGAGATTGCTTCAAACAAGTTCCGGAGCTTAATGGGTTCTCTACTTGATCAGCACAATCGTCGTTCGATTGACAAATGTGACCGTCAAAAGCTCCGCCTGAACAAAAACCGGTTGGGAGGGTCGCGGAAGAACCAACTTCTTCAAAACGATTGATGGTTCCGTCAGCGTATTCAACTTTGTCATAACTACAATTACAGTTTGCGAATTTTCCATTTCCTTGCGGCGCGCAAATTTGAGAATCCTGATAGCCAGTTTTATATGTGTATGGACGCGACCATGTTTCTGTGTCAGCTTCTGACGTTGGAGTAAATCCAGCTTCTAAAGCGCCTTGTTTCCCGTTCGCTGTTGCCCATTGTTCAACAACATTTGGTAAATAAGGTGAATCAATCTCCGGATATCCGCGGCAAGATTGCGTTACGTAGTTTTCAGATTTTAGTGGATCAGCAAATCCATCGCTGTTACTATCAATAATCGAAGTCAAACATCGGCCACTAAAACATGAACCGTTCGCTGTTGTCGCGTTTAGAACGCAAACTTGCGGATCATCACAATTGTTGTCTGCGGCCGCGTAACAATTTTGCGCGCCAAGTTGTTTATCAACACAAACGCTTGTGACAACGTCGCAAACATATCCACCTATACAATCCGCACTTACTGCGCACGAACAATCTGTGTTCACACAATTTGTTGTGTTTCCAGATTTCGCTGTTGCCTGACATGATCCGATCACACACTTGTCAGCCGCTCCGGCCGATGTTTTCCCGCAATCCGAACTTGTTCCGCATTCTTTTCCAGAATCTTCACAAAAGCCAACTTGACACGAACTACCAAGTTCTGCCGATGTCTTGCACGGTCCGGCATCGTTTACCAAACGATATGCTGTTGGCGCGGTTTTGCATGATGACCCTTTCGCGCAGTCTTTATCATTATCACACTCCTTAAGAGATCCCTCTGCAGTTCCATCGGCTTTCAAGCACGCTTTCGCTGGATTGACATTAAATTGATTGTAAAGCTCAACAGGCAATTTGTTTGGAATCGCATAACCGGATAAATCCGAACCGCTCCATGTGATATCGCGCGATGAGTATTGGTACGCGGTCAAAATTTTCGGATCACGAGGTGACCACTTCGTGCAAGTTGATTCATTTCCAAGCGCTCCGCCTTCTGTGCACAAATTCACTGAATCACAAATTCGTTCATACTTATTGTTTTGTTCATTCCAACTTGTGCGTGACGAATCGCACGCAAGCCACGATGAACAACTACGATCGCGCACAACCCTCAAAACAATGTTTGAATCATTCTCGAGTATATAATCCTGAACAACCGTCGCGCATTGCGTTGCTTTGATTTCTTTCCCATTTTTTGTTTCAAGTGTCGGGCAATCTTCAACAGATAGACACGAACGTTCAAAGTAAGTGCTGTTAGTATTTGTTTTTTTCTGACTCATGCTTGTTTCAAGTGAATCATCCAATCCTGTTGTATATTCACATCTCTGATTACACAAATTCACTTTTGTTGTATCTGACAATGTGAATTCGTCACCTCCAGGGAGTGTACAACTAACCGGATCAACAAGCGCGTTTGGTGATTGATTTAATAATTCATCAGCATGAATTGAAACAACATAAGAAGCGCTCGCGTTGTAGTTGAGTTCTGATCGACTTCGATTATTGAAAACAGCACAGCCAAGTTTTTGGCTTACTCTTCCTTTACAAACATCGGGATCCGCTGTTGCGGCTTCGTCAAGTTTGTCGTTATTCAAAAAGTAATATGGTTTTTCATTATCTGTAACATCAGCAAATTCAGTGCACAAATCAGCGCCGGATGGACAACTTCCAACCCAACCGTCGTACCCAGCGTCTCCGTTTTGCCAAATCGCGGCTTGATCTCCGTCAACAATATACGCGCTATCAATTTTTGGCTGGAACCCTGTCGTTCCATTCACATCTGCCCAATAACACGGCTCGCTTGTTCCACTTCTAAACCAGCCGGAAAATTTCTGCTTTTCAATTTCAACACCGGCTCGATATTCACACGTTTTCTTGATTGGATCTTTGAAATAAAAGTTCCCATCTTTTGTTGAAGCAAACTCGTCACAGAACAAAGCGTCGTTATCACACAAAATATCTCCATACTTTTCTGGATCATTTATGAAATACGCACTGTCAAAACCTTCAACTTTTTTCAAATCCTGACTGTATTTTGGCGCGCCAACTTCGCGACATCCTGCGACTTTTGCATCGCAATCCGCTTTTCCATTATCAACAATGTACACAGCGCTATCTGCTGGAGACAAAACCGTTTCTGGTCCATACACAATTCCGAAATTGCCATCTTTCGGCAATTTATTTTCAAACACTCCGTCTAAATCGAATGTACAATACGATCTGCCGGTTGAAATCGTGCAGTATGTTTTGCCATTAACAACACAAGCTGTGTTTTGACTTACAAATGACGGAACTGCTAAATCTCCGTTCGTGCCTTGTGAGCATCTCGCATTAAACACTTGGCTGTACGCTGAATCTGATTCAAATGTTTTATTAAACGCTTCGCACCCAACAACCGCTTCTGAACAAAGATTAGAAAATTGATACAAATCACTCGCTTTGCCATCTTTGTCAGAATATGATTCACAGCCAAGATAATACTGCGGCGTTACAGCTCCGTTTGGAGCAGTGTCACAGGTTGAAGGAATAACCCAAGAATCTTTCACGATCGTGATATTTTCTTCAACTTGTTTGAGAATCAAATTATCAATGAAAAATTCTTTCCCGGCGTCAGTTTGGAAAGCAAGAATCGAATTTTTCTCAATACCAGAGTATGGACTCGAATCAAACGGACCAAGCGAATAAACTTTCCAATTTCCTGTTAAAGCAATCTGGCCGCCAAAATCATAAGAATCAGAATTCTGTTGTCCTCCGTATTCAACAATTGACGCTTGAAGATTCCCGTTTCCTTTTGCCCAAAACTGTGTAACAAACGTTTTTCCGGAAACAAGTTTATTCACAAGCGGACCGCAACTGTTCGCGCCAGGATATACAACACAATCCGGCGCGATTTCACAGCCGGCTGGCGTTACAGTATGACTTAAATTCGAACATGTCTGCGCTGAATTGTTTGGGTCATACGTAACATTTATGTGAGCAACATCAAGATATTCTTGCGTTGTCGCAAACCCGCCTTTTGCACCAGCAGGAACAGACACGCGCAAAGAATGTCCGTCTGTTGCAATGGATTCGTTGCTAATTTTTATATCAGTATTTGCTGGACCGAATTTCTCAAATCCAGCGTATGATCCGGATTCGAATGTTTCGTTAAGAAGCGTGACAGCGTTTCGACCCGCTCCTCCAGTATATGAACGACAACCATTTTGCGCAGAAGGACAACTATTACTCTCTGAAGACAAACCAAAGTACCGACAAAAACCGACTTGCTGATCAAAGAAACCGCCAGAAGCGTCACAATCAGATTTTGTAGAAACATCTTTTCGATACGGCGCGCACTCTTCGCTTATTGTTACTGTTTTTGAAAACTTTCGATAATGAACTATACCGGACGCGTCAAAAAATTCTCGACAATCAGGATTTGAGAAAATATCATCGTGTCCGTTGCAAGATTGATCTACCGCAACGAGTGTTAAATATACAGCGTCTTCTTCACAAATCATTTGATCTTTCGCGCTGACTTTCCACTTTGTACACGGAGCATCATCTTCGTTTGATTCAAGTAAAACCCATGAACGAAGTTGATAACCGGCATTGTCCGATCCTTCCCAAGTGAAAAATGTTGATGATTCTTTGTTTGTTGATCCATCTGTCATTTTCGGAGTCGCGCAAGCTCGAAGCGTTGTGTAATACTCAATTCCCTCTCCGCCTTCTCCTACGATATTCAAATTCGTAAAACTATCACATCCAACAAATTGCGCTGAACATGTAACTGCTTTTGCTGGAATGAAATGCACTGGAAATTCACTATCATCGTACTGTGTTGCTTCTTGTTTGAAAGCGTCATATCCAACACATTCATTTGGACAAACATCAAGCGAACTTACGATCGCGGACACGTTTGGATCTCCATCATCTGGTGTGTACAAATTACATCCGACATCTTGAGCGGCACAGACTTGTGCATAAGAGTTACACGCGGCAGGATCTGTTGCTTTTCCTTCACACCCAAGATAACTCGGAGCTGTTTTGATGTATTGCGATTGTCCATCTTTTTTCAAACCTTCAACAAATGTGCTTGTTGTTTCTTTTGGTTCGACTTGAATCGCGTCATAACGAACATTTGTTGAATCAAGCAAAACTTTCATTTGAGAAGCGTTTTTTGGAACACCAAAAGTGCAAGATTGTCGTATCCATTCAGTTTCAACATTTTTTACAGCAAACAATTCATTATTCACTTCTACGCAGCCAACAAACGACAAGCCTGACAAACCTACAGGATCGCTATTTTTATCCAAAAACGTAAGACGAACTGCGGCGCTTTGCGCGTTTGCTGTTTCTGAAACTGCGTAATAACTCAAAGTGTAAAACTGATTTGGTGAAACAGAAAGAAGTTGGGAGATATTTCCGGCTATCAACTTAATTGATTTATTTCCGCGCGCGGCTTGATTGGTTGAATCAATTGTCATTTGGCCTGAAGTCGAAAGCGCCCAATGATCTGGAAAACCATCGCTGTTTTCATCTGTTTCAAAACTCGGATTGCGATTCATGTTCAAAGTTGAACTGTTTGAAGAAAACAATTCAGAGCATCCAGCATCACTGTTTGAACATTCTTCTGCCGCGTGCGTGAAATATTCACGATCTTGATATGAAAAAACAGAATACGCGCTACCAGTCGGCGGAGTATATGTTGTCGGGTTACTCATTGTTCCAGCTTGAATCTGATATAGCCAATCGTTCTCACGGTCTGCTGTATTGAACGTTTCGCCTGGAACTAACCACTCAAAAACGTCACCTGTTTTATATTTATTTGTGCGATACCACTGACAGCCTGCGTTTTCTTTTCCGCAAACGCTGTAATCAACAGTGTTTATGATAACCGCATTTTGTTTTTTGGATGTTGTGTTTGTCATTGACAAACAACCCGCGTATTCTTCCGCGCACACGTCGCCTTTGAAACGCCAAACGTTTTTTTCACTTACACAATACCCATATCCATTTGTACATTTTCCATTTCCGTCTTCTCCTAAACAGCTTGGCGAGTCAGCACAAACACTTTGTCGGCCGGGACTTAACATTGTAAGACGAATTTCACCGTTCACGATTGCGCGACATTGCGCGTCAGGATATTTCAAAACCCAATCAGGATCTATCAAATGACAAAATGGATGAGCAGAATCAATTGTTCCATTTGGACTGCAATTATTAAACTCACTGATAATTTCCTTAAGGGATTTTGGATTTGTATCACTATTTGCTTGCGCGGCCATTTCCCATCCAATTGGAAGGATTCGAGCTTTGCGCATTTTTACAAGGTTTGCATAACAAAAACTGTACGAATAACACAACGGATCTTGGTTCACATCCAATTTACGCGAAGAAATGAGTTTCCAACTTCCGTCAAGCAAACCTTCGTCAATCGCCTCTTGAACAGTAAGCGGCATTCCAACATTTCCTCTTGAAATAGCGGCCATGAAATTCGCGTTAATGACACAGTTGTTAATTCCACGATTTGCTATTCCTTCTGGTGGACAAACGATAAATTCCGAAAGTGCATTGTATTCGGTTGTTGCAAATGGAAGTGTTGCAAAAATTCCAGAAAGTCGATCACGTTGAGATTCTTCATCATCAGGAAGCGCTTCTAAATTGAACGGATCTGATGATCCTGGTGTTACAGAAAACAAACCTTTGTAAATTTTGTTGAAAAGTTCGGAAAGAAGAGTGTTTGTGAAAGTCGAAGCCGCTGTCAACGCAAGCCCACCAACTATTGCTCCGGTTGTATCTTCTGCCGCAAGCATGTCAGAGGCTTTCAAATTTATGTCTTCTCCCGTGGCTAGTTTTCTAAGTTTTGTAACGAAATCATCCTCCACAAAAGAAGATGGTGTTGTTGTTTGTCCTGTTGTGGGATCTTTAACGTTTTTTAATGCGTTTGATTTTAGTTGATCTAAAATGCTAGCATTTTTTTTCTCATCCACCTGTTTTGCAACCTCATAGTTGATTTTCACTGCCGCGCTTAATTCATTTCGACCAGGCTGAAGTGATTCAGCAAATTTTGAAAGAATCGCTTTATTGGCTTGATCAGGATCCATTGCAGATTGAATCTCGCTTGCAAAACTTTCCCAATTGTTCACAAACTCATCAATGTCACAACGAGGCTTTTGTGGTTTATATCTTTGCGCAATTCCAAGCTGAAGAGCAAGCGTAAAATCCGGTGGTGGAAGACAAGCTCCGAGCTTGAGTCCAAATCCGCTTTCAAGTGTTTCGCTCATTTCTGCAACAGCTTCTCCGGCAACTTCTTTTCCAAAATCCCCAAATCCTTCGCTAATACCTTTTTTATAAAACATTGATCCCTGCCCTATTCCGCCATTTGCGATAATCAATGCTGATTCGTATGCGAGACGATTGGTAACAAATTTGCTTATGTCCAACAATCCTTGTATCGCCGCGATTTTCCAAGCTGGTGAAGCCACTTTTTCACTTAGAATTTTTGTGGTTTCCTTAACTGATTCACCAATACATGGAGGAGAAAAAGGAGCTGCTCCACAAGCTGACATACTCTCTGCCCCTTTTAATTCCAAGTTGGTTAAGACATATTCTGCTTGAGCGACTCTTGTGTATGAAAAAACAATCGTGCTTACCAGTCCAAAAGCAAAAACAAACATGAGTCCTAAAGAAAACATTTGTTTCGTTTTTTGCTTAGTAGAATTCATAACTAAGGCGCGACAAGTGCATCAAACGTCCCTTTATCCGACGCTTCATCTATCGTCATATTGAAAAACTCGGCAAGCGCTTCATCATCTATTTTATCAAGGTCTTCCTGTAGCATTCCTGATTTAATCAGCGCTTTCCGAATTTCCTCAAGTGTTGCTTTTTTGAAAAACGCTTCAACATCTTCTTTTGACTTAAAATCAATTTCTCCAGCGGCTGACAAAGATGTCATATCTCCAAAAATTCCTTCAAGCCCGGCGAGCGGATTGCTTTCATCAACTATTTCAGATGAAGAAATGCCTGTGCAAGTTTTGTCTTTTGGACAGTTCGGATCATTGTTTGAAAAAATTTCCATCTTGTCGTCAAATCCATCTGAATCCGAGTCAGCTAGATACGGACTTGTTTTATAAACTTGAAGCTCATCATAATCAGTAAGTCCATCTCCATCCACATCGCGAGTTTTTGAAGCCTCAAGTTCTTCTTGTTCACGTTGTGGAGTTGAGACAAAACGTTCACCTTGTAAGTATTTAGCGATCTGTAAATCAAACGGACGCTGGATATTCACGCCAAACGAACGGAATCCAAAAAAAATTCCACCAAGACCTAAAAATAACAAAAGCGCAAAAGCAACCTTTTGCTCGGTTGAAAGAGGACGAGGTTCGCGTGTTCGAACGCGTTTGATTCCCATAATCGGATAAACCTATTATAGCAAACGAATCCAATTCTCAACAGTGAGTTCTTGTGCACGAATTTTTGGATTCAATTCAATTTGTTCGAGTCTTTTCGCAACATTCTGACCAAGATTTGATTTGAGTTGTTTTCGCTTGGATGAAAAGCCTTTTTTGGCAATAGAAATTACTTTTTCAGGATCTTTACCTTGCAGAGCAGGATGACTTGGTTTGTACAGATCAAGTATAACAATCGCGGAATCAACTTTTGGAATCGGGCGAAACGCGCCGGCTTTCACAATTGTCACGCGCTCACACTTCGCATAAATCTGACAGACAATGGAAAGCAAACTCATTTTTGAAGGTTTGGCAGTTATGCGATCTGCAACTTCTTTTTGAACCATAAGAACCATCCGCGACGGCCTTGGTGATGTTGTTAAAAATCGTTCAAGAATTGGTGAAGTGATGTTGTAGGGAATGTTGGAGATTAGTTTGAAAGAAAAGTCAATTAAGTCAATGGAGTCAATAAAGTCTTGGAGTTTAAGGATGTCACCGTGAATCAATTCAATACGATCGCCGAATCTTTTTTTGAGTGGTTCGATCATATCTTTGTCCATCTCAATCGCGATCACTCGCGCGCCAGCGTCAACAAGCGCTTGTGTTAGCGTCCCGGTTCCTGGACCAATTTCAAGAACTGTTTCGCCTTTTTCAATTTCAGCGGCTTGGATTATTTTTCGCAAAGCTGTTTCATCAACAAGAAAATTCTGACCAAATGATTTTTTCGCTCTAGGCAACATACAATACTGGTATTTCAATTTCTCCTTGACGCAAAACAACTATCTGTCCGTTTTTTTCAGCAATAATAGTTGATGGCTGACGCATTGGCAGAACCCCACCATCCAAATACAAATCTGGTTGCAAAAGTTGAGTGCTAAATTGTTTTTTTACTGACTCAATATCATAACAAGATGGTTCACCAGCGAGATTTGCTGATGTTGCAACAATCGGAACATCTAATTCTTGCGACAGCACATGAGCGATCGGGTGAGAACTTACACGAATTGCAATTGTATTGTCTTGAATCACAAGCGGCGACAATGTCGATTCTTTGCGAATTGGAGAAACAATAGTAAGTGGTCCAGGCCAAAGGTTAGAAATTAGTTGATCAAAAATCGGCGATAGCAAAGCATATTTTTCTGCCATTTTTAAATCAACAACGATAAGCGGCGGTGCTTTTCCTGTTGCGCGACCCTTGATAGCCATCACTTTTTCTATCGCGCGTGAATTTGTCGCATCTGCCGCGATTCCATAGGCAGTTTCTGTTGGAAACACAACAACTCCCCCTGCACGGAGTATTTCTACTGCTCTTCCTATTTCATCTTTTTTAAGTAAAAACATAGTTTGTGACATTATAAAAGGAGCGGTTCGTGCCATGTTGAAGGGAACAGCGGCGACAGTCCGATGGCCCGTAGACATGGCACAACCGCTCCGTGCTTTTTCATTTTCCAAACCACTTTACTGTTCTTTCCAATCCTTCATCCAATTTTACTTTCGGTTTCCATTCCAAAATCTCTCGCGCTTTGCGCGCATCAAGCGCTGAACGCATAACTTCTCCAACTCCCGCTGGTTCATGACGTGCTGGAAGTTGCGCACGAGTAAGTTTTTGTAATTTTTGAAAAATCGTATTTACATCAGTTTCTTTTCCAGTGCCAATGTTAAAAACACCTATTACTTTTTTATTCATCGCCGCAATGTTCGCGGCAACAACATCTTCAACATACACATAATCTCTTGTTTGTTTTCCTGTTCCAAAAATCGTTGACGGTTTTCCGTTTAACATTTGATTGGTAAAAATAGAAATCACTCCTGCCTCCCCTTTTGCATTTTGTCGTGGCCCATACACATTCGCGTAACGAAGCGCTATATATGAAACCCCATGCACCATATAAGCAAAATGAAAATACATTTCCGCGGAGCGTTTTGAAATCGCGTATGGAGACGATGGTTCTGGAATGATTTTTTCAGACCATGGCAATCTCGCGGATTCTGGATACATTGGTCCGCCGCTTGAACAAAAAATAATTTTTTTAACATTGATCTGTCCAGCAACATGCGCGATCGTTAAACTTCCCAAAATATTTGTTTTTGCGTCATTGAGCGGATCTTTAACTGAATCCCGTAAATTGATTTGAGCGGCAGTGTGAAAAATCACATCTGGTTTCACTCGCTTGAGATACTCAACAAACTGCGGATTCAAAATAGACATCCGCGTAAAATGCGCGTTTGGATTAACATTCTTCGAGTTTCCAGTTGATAAATCATCAACAACATAAACTTTGATATGTCGCCGAATGAGCGCGTCAACTATGTGTGAGCCGATAAACCCGGCGCCACCGGTCACTAATGCTATTGAATATTTTGGCATATTATTTTCATTTCCCTTTGCTACTCTGCTACTTTACTACTTTTCTACTCTCGATTCGCTTTTGCAAAACGATCCGAATCCGTAAGTTGCTTTCTCAAATACGCTTCCATAAACGGTTCAAGCTCACCATCAAGAACTGAAGTCGTATCTGACGTCTCATACTCTGTTCGGTGATCTTTTACCATTTTATACGGATGCAGAACATATGATCTGATTTGATTTCCCCATTCGGCCGATTGATATTCACCACGCAATTTTTTCTTTTCTTTTTCTTGTTCATCCAATTGAAGCTGAAAAAGTTTTGATTTCAAAATCTTCATTGCGGTTTCTTTGTTTTGCAACTGCGATCGTTCATTCTGACACGCGACTGAAATGTTTGTTGGAAGATGAACTATACGAACGGCTGAATAAGTTGTGTTTACACTTTGTCCACCTTTGCCACCTGCCATAAAAGTATCAATGCGCAAATCTTTTGGATCAATTTCTATTTCTTCAACTTCATCAAGTTCTGGTATTACTTCAACAAGCGCGAAAGTTGTATGACGCATTTTTTCAGCATCAAACGGAGAAATTCGCACAAGACGATGAACACCGGCTTCGGATTTTAAATATCCATAAGCATAACGACCTTCAACACGCATTGTAATACTTTTAATTCCAACGTCTTCGGCTCGCGATTCATTCAAAATCGTAACTATCCAATCGCGACGTTCGGCAAAACGAATTAACATTCTAAACAACATTTCTGTCCAATCCTGCGCTTCTGTTCCACCAGAACCAGCATGAATCGAAACAATTGCAGGAAACTGATCATACGCGCCGGAAAAAAGCGTGGCAAATTCAAGTCGCGCAAATTTTCTCTCAAATATTTCAAACTTTTTTGCAACTTCATCATGAAGAGAATCATCTCCTTCACTTTGCGACAGAGTAACAACTTCCTCTAAATCTTTAACTTCTGTTAAAAACCCTTCCCAAATGAAAAGTTCATCTCGCAGTTCTGCTGCTTGTTTACTCACTTTGCGAGCGTTCTCACTATTATCCCAAAAACCCTGCTGGCCCATTTCAATCTCAAGACTGGCAAGCTGTATTTTTACAGTGTCGAGGTCAAAGGGACCTCCAGGTGTTCTCTGCTTTCACCCGGAGGGCTTGAATTTGATTGAGAAGTTCTTGCATAAAATTTGGCTGGACACGAACGACTGTATCATGTCTCCGGGCCAACGGACTCCTCGCCGTTGTTCCCTCCGACATGACACAGCCGTTCGTGCAATAATTCTAACAGAATAAAAAGAAATCAACACAAATCCATCTGTACGCGAGAACAAACCTTACGTTAAAGATTCATACGCTTTGCATACGCTCCCAACACTGGCATTTCCCACATGCGTCCTGCAAAAGCGTTAATCATTCCAAGAATTATCAAAATAATAAGAACAAGCGATCCAAGCACCCAAACGACTTGTCCCAAAATTGGAACAATATTTCCAGCCCACAAAATGATCCAGACGATAAGTAAAACTAATCCTTGCTTGCCATGATGTTGAGAAAACGCACTTTGACGATTTAACCAAAGAGGAAGAACACATAAAACCCCAAGATAACCGATCGCGGAGATAAATTTCTCTGATTGTGTAGGCATAGTACGATAAATGATGCCTGAACTTACGATAAAAATCAAAAGCGGAGTGATGGCACCCCGCCTATGTTTTATTTTCTACCCTTTCTGCCCTCTCTTCAATACATCCCCATACCTCCGCCTTGTCCTGCTTGAGCTGGTTCTTCTTTCTTTGGAATATCGGTAACAGCCGCTTCTGTTGTGATAATCATAATTGCGATCGATGCCGCATTCTGAAGTGCACTTCGCGTAACCTTCGCTGGATCAATAACTCCGACCTTAACAAGATCTTCATACACATTTGTTAGCGCGTTGTATCCAAATGAACCAGTATTATCTCTGACTTTTTCAGCGACAACTGATCCATCCTTTCCAGCGTTTTGCGCGATCATACGCAACGGTTCTTCAAGCGCTCTGCGCAAAATATCAAGACCTATATTTTCATCACCTTCAACAGAAGTAGAATTCAATACCAGACCCGCTCGCATAAGCGCGACTCCGCCGCCAGGAACAATTCCCTCTTCAACTGCCGCCTTTGTTGCCGCAACAGCATCTTCAATACGATGCTTCTTCTCTTTCATCTCTGTTTCTGTTGCCGCACCGACTTTTATCACAGCAACTCCGCCAGACAATTTAGCAATTCTCTCTTGTAATTTTTCTTTTTCAAAATCTGAAGTCACATTTTTCCATTCTGCTTGCAATTGTTTAACACGATCTTCAATCACGGATTTCTCACCACGACCTTCAACTATTGTTGTATTTTCTTTATTAGAAACAATCTTTCGTGCTTGACCCAAATCATGCAGATCAACACTTTCGAGTTTTAATCCAACTTCCTCTGAAATAACTTTGCCGCCAGTTAGAATCGCGATGTCTTGCAACATTGCCTTTCGGCGATCGCCAAATCCAGGAGCTTTGATGGCAAGAGTGCTGAACACTCCGCGCAACTTGTTCACAACAAGTGTTGCGAGCGCTTCCCCATCAACATCTTCCGCAATTATTACAAGTTCTTTCTTTCCAGTTGTCGCAACTTTTTCAAGAACTGGCAAAATATCTTGAATCGAACTGATTTTTTTGTCTGTAATAAGAATATAAGCATCATGATATTCAGCTTCCATTCGCTCCTGATTCGTAACCATGTAAGCGGAAACATATCCTTTATCAAACTGCATTCCTTCCACAACCTCAACATCCACTCCAAATGATTGTGATTCTTCAACTGTAATAACACCATTGTTTCCAACTTTATTCATCGCGCTTGCAATCATTGCTCCAATCTCTGGATCATTTGCGGAAATTGACGCGACTTTTTCAATCTCTTCACCTTTGATTGGTGTTGCAATTCTTTTGATCTCCGCAACAACTGCTTCAACACCTTTTTCAATACCTCGACGAAGCGCTTGTGGATTTGTTCCTGCAGTTACATTTCGCAAACCCTCGGCAATCAATGATTGAGCGAGCACCGTTGCTGTTGTTGTTCCATCACCGGCAACATCGTTTGTTTTGCTTGCGACTTCTTTAACAAGTTCAGCACCAAGATTTTCAAACTTATTTTCAAGTTCGATTTCTTTTGCAACTGTTACTCCATCTTTTGTTACGATTGGAGCGCCATAACCGCGATCCAAAATCACGTTTCGTCCTTTTGGACCAAGTGTAACTTTTACTGCGTTTGCAAGTTGATCAACACCACGCTTAAGCGCTGAACGTGCTTCTTCATTAAATGAAATTTGTTTTGCCATATATTTATTCTACAACCGCCATCACATCCTCCATGCGAATTAACAAAAACTCTTCATTATTTATTTTCACTTCGTCTGGCGCGTATTTTTTAAACAAAACAGTTTGACCTGGCTGGACTTCCATTTTGGAGCGACTTCCATTTTCAAGTTCACGACCAGGACCAACAGCGATCACTTCGCCGCGTTCTGGACGTTCTTTATTTACTGTGTCTGGAATAATTATTCCAGAGACTGACTTTTCCTCTGCGGTAATTGGTTTGACCACAATGTGGTCGGAAATTGGTGTGAGTTTCATAATATAGATAAATAATACGCTAGCACTCGTCTTATATGACTGCTAGCGTCGTCATTTTACTCAATAAAAAAAGACTGTCAAGTGGATGTAAAAGAAAACAAGGGTAGCCCACGGCTTTAGCCGTGGTATTAAAATTTGTGTCTCTGTTACGAAAAAACGCAACAAATCAAAGATAAATAAAAATGAGTTACAACACAGCCACGGCTAAAGCCGTGGGCTACAACTATTTACTGTCAAGTGGGTCTAGACCACTGAACTATCAATGATATTCCAAACACTCCCAAAGCCAAGCCAGGCCAAAGAGACCAAAGATAATGGTCAAACAAACCGAGTATTATCAAAACAACACAAAGAGTTAGCCCAAGCATTCCGTCTGCTTGTTTTGAAACTTTGGCGCTCAATTGATCAATTCGCAAAATTAGATATAAAAATGCCGCGAATCCAAAAATACCAAGCTCACCGAGAATTAGGAAAAATATATTATGAATCGGTTGATAAGCCCACGCGTCTTTTCCAGAATCAATTGTCTGAAGCGCGAATGTGTACGCTCCTGGCCCAACTCCAAACAACGGATTGTGTTTGAACACATCATCAAACCATGAGTATTGCGACACGCGTTCTTCAATGGAAATTTTTTCTACGCGAAGGCTTGGTTCAAATCGCGCAAAAATTTGTGGATAAAAAATAATAAATGTGGTAATCAAACTAATAAAACCAATAATCATGACTGGAATCACGTGCGAAGGAATTACACGACGTCTAACAAACATCAAACTAAACAAAAGTAAAAATCCGACAATAAGAGCGAGCCATGCACCACGAGAAAAAGTAAAAATAAGTGTTACAGAAAACAAAATAACAGGAATTGCCGAAAAAATAAGTTGTTGTTTTGTCTTTATCATTCGAACGATCCATGAAAAAGAAACAAGACCAACTGCAATATAACCGCCAAAAATGTTTGGATGAGGAAAAGATCCGTACGCGCGCAACATTCTTGAACTAGCGGTTTCAACAACTGCAGTTCCTGCAACCTGCGAGTCTTGCGCTGAAAGTCCGAGCCATGAAAACGACGGTGAAGAACCAACAATAATCTGCCACAACCCAAGAACAGATGGAATAATAAGTCCTGCGACAAAAGCACTAACGACTGATTTTATATTTGTGCGGACATCACACAAAAGCGTAAGGAGTGCGAAGGCAAATATAAGATGCAAGACCTGCGCGATCCCTGTTTGAAAAAACGAAGTGAATGCAAGCGAAAAAAAAACTGTTCCAAATAATAAGTATCCAGCCTGTACAATTTTCTTCATCCCTTCGACTGGTTGCCATTTTCCGCGCAACAAAACAACAACAAAAATAATTAACTCTGTTACATGCAATGACAAAGTTCCATATTGCGACACTTCCCCACCAATCACTGGAGAAGAAAAAATCCATCGCGTTTGCCAAGGCAAAAGAAAAACCATCAACAGTAAAAAAATCTCAGCTAATTTCTCTTTCATAAATTTCTTTATACTCTTTCATAAACTGCTCACGACGGTCGCTATTGTGAAATTTCAAAATCTGATCTGAAACAATCACGCGTGAATCTTTATTCGCAATATCTCTGATGTTAGAAGGAAAACGATTTCGTTGAATTGAACGAAACAATGGTTCTAACAAAGACCACTGAATTGGAATCGAAAATAAACAACGAGGCCGATGAGATGGATGTGACAATCGCTGGCGCGCGTTTGGCAAAATCACATCAACCCAACGATTTACAGACGCGAGTTGCGAAAAAATTTCTGACCTGTCAAGCATTGGAACAAGCGACTTTACCCAATACGCAAGATATGGATCTTCATCTCCGTATTTGAGCGACTCCATTTGAAGAGCTTCCGTTGTGGTGAAAAAACTAAAACAAAACGGATCATTAACTTTAACATCTTTAATTTGTTGTGGTCGGTTTCCGATCAACGCAAACGGCAACACCAAAAAAAATCGTGATGACCAAATTCTATTTGGATCAGTCATTATATATAAATCAATATCACTCTCATTTGTTGTATGCCACCACGCAAGAGTGTTGGCTGAAGCCACAGCTTTAACGTTTGGCAAGAGTTGAAAAAAATAACAAGCGCGACGTAGTTTGCGATATTTAATTATCGCGTTTAAAAAACGTTTGTGACGTTCCTCTACTATTGATGGATGTTGGTCAGAATGCAGTGTCCAAAAACTGTCTTCCTGATTCAATTTTTCTTTAAGCCAAACACTGTTTGTAAGTGATTGTGTTACTTCAAATAAATCGTACGGTCGTGATGGACGCAACAACCATTTCCAAATTTCAAATGTTGTGAGTGGATAATGAAAAACAGAAAACCAACAGAGTGTTCTTAAAATTGAAAGCTCGAGATCTGTTGGCATAGAAAGAGTAGCAAAGTAGCAGTGTAGCAGTGTAGTAAAGGGAAAGCAGAACTCGTTAGAAGATTCGCTTGTGACTTCCCTTTTCTACTTTTCTACTTTGCTACTGCTACTTTACCACTCTTCTTCCTAAATACAACCGCTTGTTGAACAATTGAAAAAACTGTAACCGTAACCCAGTAAAGTGCCAAACCACCAGGCAAACTCACACCAATAACAACTGTCATAACTGGCATGAAATACAACATGGACTTATTCATGGAAGCAAGCATTGTTTCATCTTTGGCTCCAGACGTTCCAGCAACTTGTTTTGGCGGACTCTTAGACATTAACATTTTCGTTTGAAAAAATTGAAAAATTCCAGCCAAAACCGCGAGCCAAATACTTGGAACAGAAAGATCTAAGAAGCCTAGAAAAAATTTGTGGATCTCTCCTGGATTTGGAACAAAAGTATAGAGCATTTCAAGTGCAGTTGGATCAAACCCTTTTAAAAGAACTTGATAAAGCGCGATCAAAATTGGAAATTGAATAAGAAGCGGAAGACAAGATGATAGAGGATTAACTTTTTCTTGTTGATACAAAGTCATCATTGCTTTTGCAAGTGCTTCTTTATTATCTTTGTGTGTCTTTTTTAGTTCTTCAATTTTTGGCTGAATCTCTTGCATGGCTTTCTGTGATTTCAACGAAGAATTCATGAACGGCCAAAGAATCAGTTTGATAATAAGCGTGAGTAAAATAATAGCGACTCCCATATCAGAACCGGAAATCGCGTCATAAAGAAAAACAAGCAAGTTGAAAAGTGGCTGAACAAGAACTAGTTGAAAAATGTTCATAGGTTAGCAGTCAAAAAAGTCAAGTGAGTCATGGAGTCAATGTAGTCGTTGAATTATTTTCTTCTTTTTCTTCCGTTACCTCCATTACTTCCGCTACTTCCTTTTCCTCCAATACTTCCTTTACTTCCTCTTCCTCTCCAATATTAATTTTCCATCCAGTTAGACGAGCGGCGAGACGAACGTTCTGACCGCCTTTTCCAATCGCAAGCGACAATTGATCCGCGTTCACTTTCACATGCGCGGAATGATCTGTCTCATCAACTCGAACTGATATAACTTTTGCCGGAGAGAGTGAGTGAGTGATAAATTCAACAGGATTTTTATTCCATTCGATTATGTCTACCTTTTCACCGCCTAGTTCAGAAATAATTGTTTGAATGCGAGTGCCGCGCTGACCAATGCACGCGCCAATTGGATCAATAGATTCGTCGCTTGTGAAAACAGCAACTTTCGAACGTGATCCAGCCTCACGAGCAATAGCTCGAAGTTCAACAGAACCTTCTGAAACTTCGGGAATTTCAACCGCAAACAATTTTCGCACCATTTCTTCTGATGTGCGTGAAACTAAAATTTCAGGACCTTTTGTTGTAAGACCAACTTGGCGAACATAAACCTTGATTCGATCGCCAGTATTATATCGTTCTGAAGTAATTTGATCTTCAGGTCGCATGATCGCAGTTGTTCGACCAAGATCAACCAAAACAACTCGCCCTTCGCGACGTTGAACTGTTCCATTCAAAATTTCACCTTCTTGTCCTTTGAATTCATTGTAAACAACTTCGCGTTCTGCTTCTCGCAATTTTTGTGTGATAACTTGCTTTGCTGTCATCGCGGCCATACGACCAAACTCTTCTGCTTGAGGAAGTTCATTTCGAATCACATCCCCAATTTTTGTATTGTGTTTCAAAATTTGTGCTTCAGAAAGCATGATGTCTGTTTTTGGATTAAAACGCAAAACTATTTCTTCTTCAAGCGAAATAGTTGGAATCGGCTCGCCCTTTTTTCTAGCATCTTCAACTTGAAGAGCAAGTTGCTCTGCTTTTTGACGACGCTCTACATCTTGATGCTCTAATTCTTCCAAATCAATATCTTCAACAACAGTTTTTACATCCCACACTTGCATTGAACCATCGGTTGGATCAAATTTAGTTTCAATGTTTTGATTTTTATCTCCAAAATCTTTTCGATATGCCGCACCAAGTGCAGATTCGATTGCGTCAATTACAGCCTCGTATTGGAGGCCTTTTTCTTCGACTATTTGTCTGATTGCTTGTTCGATTGCGGAAGGCATATGGTAGAGAAGATGGTGAGTTGTTAACAACAGAACCCGTCTTTCGACAGGTTCAACAGTGCTTAAACTTTACCAAACACTGTCTGGAATGTCAATGGCTTTGAGATGAGTTATTCGAGCTTTGGACAAAAACTCAACTGCTACAACGTCAATGCGCCACTGTGTGTTTGGATTCTTTGATCGAAGATATGCAAGACCGCACCGAACGATATGACGAAGCTTTTGTCGTGTTACGCTTTCTTCAGGATATCCAAATGTTGATGTTTGACGAGCTTTTACTTCAACAAAAACGACCTCGTCGCCATCTTGACAAACAAGGTCTATTTCTCCAAATGGAGATTTATATTGATGTTCGAGAATCCGAAATCCTTTGTTTTCCAAATATTCAGCAACAGCTTTTTCAACTGAAGTTCCAAATTCACGACGATGGTCTGACATAAATTACTTCTTGCGGCGAGGTGGAAAATATTTTTTCTGTTCTGCTTTCAAAGATTCATGCGCGCGAAGTTCTGGGATTGTGCGCCTAACAAAACGCAATAGAAAGAAACCCCAGACAATAATTCCAATTAACCAAAACAGATACCAAAACCTTGAACCAAATAATCTAATCTGTTCAAAACTGAAAAAGTACAAAACCGCGCCAAGAATTCCCATTGTCACAAGCAATGTTGCGCCACGCTCAATTACTTCTCGAATGTGACGATCGTCTGTTCTGTTTGAAGAGACAATTCGGGCAACAATGCCCAGCACAAAAAGAAGAGCAAAAAAAACAAAGATTATTTTCCCAGACGTTCCGCCAACAAGTGCTGGTTGAAGAGTGAACCAATAAGATGGGTCAAGAAAATTATTAAACATAGTAGAGTAGCAAAGTAGCAGAGGAGATCACTATAAGTCAAGTTGTTGAAAGTTTGAAAAGCAAACCCCAATGCTGTGGCCCTGCATCAAAAGCTTCGAGTAGACGAAATCCTTGTTCAACAAAAAGCTTGTGCACATCATCTGAACGAACGCGCCTTTGTTCATCAACAATCATTGATCCAACTCCTGGTTTCCAATCAACAACAAGAACTCGTCCATTTTCGCGAAGCAATCGCTTTGCTTCATCAACAGGAACACTGGTTTTAATTAAAACGCGAGCAACATTCACAAACGAAATAATATGCAAAGAGCTCGCTGGAATTTTCACTCCTCCCAATCGTTCAAAGTCGCCCCAAACAATGTGAAGGTTTGTCACGTTCTCCATTTGCGCCCGACTTTCAACTGATTGAAGCGCGTCTTTTAGAATGTCTACCGCGTACACTTCACCACCAGGACCAACAATCTCGCAAGCAGGCAAAACAAAATGCCCAAGCATGCCAGCGCCAAGATCCGCATAGTGCATATCAATCGTAAGACCAGCGCGGCGTAATATAGCCTCGGAATCGAGAAGCGCGCGACCTGAAGGAAGGATAGGCATAATTATGTGTGCGTAAGAAGTTTCGCAATGCTTGTTAAAACATCAGATATCACATTTGTGGCAATGAAAATTCCGATAAAGGTCACACCAACTCCAAGAAGTTTATAAAAAAAACGTGTGCCACCTGGGCCAAATTTATCTTCAGCAAACTGAACTTCACCAAACCACTCAAGCAGGGTCTCGGTTTTTTTTACCATTAAAAATCCAATGATCATTACAATGAGGCCCAAAGGAATACGATAAAATGCGGACATACTAGATGGTAGTTTATCATAAGAAGTGCCACTTGAAAATTTTCAAGGCTTTATCTATAATGCCCGAGCAATAATGCGCGGGTGGTGAAATGGTATACACGCAGGATTGAGGTTCCTGTGCCGCAAGGCGTGGAGGTTCGACTCCTCTTCCGCGCACCAAATTGGACTTCGTGATTTTTTGTGGGGGGAAGCAGAGGTTTGCTCGCCGTGCCTGCGGGCGCGGCTCGCAAGGAATTGGGCGGTAAAATCAAACGGCGGGGCGAAATCCCAAGAAACAATTTTTTCGGAAATGAGGCGGTTCGTTCCAA
>JAGVFR010000016.1 GCA_020057555.1 bacterium
CGAGAACACAGGCGTTCAGGACAGGAACCTTGCTGTTCTCAAGTTCCTTGCGGAGCTTGTTACCCTCGATGACCTTGCCATCCTTCTGGTTCGGCGAGAAGTGAAATTGGATCTTCGTGAGATCGAGTTCAAGCTGACCTTCGCCAACGTGTTTCTCAATCGCCCACTTATCCTCTTTCCACGATGCAGGCATGCAGTCGCCCGCGAGGTAGACGATGTGCTTGATGATATGAATGATGGCTTGATCGCGCAAGACAGGAAGAATCTTTTCGGCCCAACTGCCTTCTCCCAATTTCTTGACGTCTTCTGGCGTGTAACCAGCTCTTCGAAATGCCATTTTGAGTTCGTTCGCGGAACCGACATCGAGCATGAGGTCACTCATTGTCCTTCTCCTTTGCGACTACGTGTATTCACACTTTGTCGCAGTTGTGCCAGCGGGCTTCTGACAACTCGTCAGATTTACCATGACAAAGAACAGTACATCAAAAAACCCTATTTTGTCAATAGAACATAGCTAAAATATCCCTGCGAAATACCACAAACAATTTTGTCCGATCAACGAATTACAAACAGAGTAAGACGGCGCAGAAATAAAAAAGAAAATATTCAGATTTGTAAGTATCGCAATGAAAACTGCGATCATCAAAATTTGTGGACCGCGGATTGCGACAAACGCGCGTAAACGTTCATATTTTGGATTATCAAACAACGCGAAAAAAAGTTTTGATCCATCAAGAGGATGAATTGGAATCACATTAAAAAAAAGAAGAAACAAATTCAAAATGACAAGCCAAAATAAAAATACTGGCAAAAGATTTACCGGCCCAAGTTGAGTTGATGTAATTCGAAACGCAATCGCGGCAACAAGTGCAAGAATAAAATTCGCAACAGGACCTGCAAGCGCGATTTTCACAGAATCCCATTTTGGATTTTTCAAATTGTATGGATTGAACGGAACTGGTTTTGCCCATCCAAAACCAAAAAGAAGAAGGGGAATGAGTCCTAGTAGATCCAAATGTGCGAGTGGATTCAGTGTAAGACGTCCTTCACGCTCTGCTGTTTTATCTCCAAGCAAAGAACTTGCAAGCGCGTGAGAAAATTCATGAATTGTAAGTGATGCTAAAATCGCAACAGCCCAAGCAAGCGCAACTGCTGGAGATGTAAAGAGTATATCTAAAAACATAATCAATTATTTTTTCGTTCAATTTGCGCTCCAACTTGACGCAACTTTTCTTCCAACTTTTCATAACCTCTTTCAAGATGCTCTATTCCACGAAGTATTGAGGTGCCATCTGCAACAAGCGCCGCAACAACAAACGCAAGACCCGCTCGAATATCTGGAACTTCAACCTCGGCCGCGTGTAAAGAAGTCGGGCCAGTGATCACTGCAGAGTGGCGATAGTTTTGTCCTTTGAACCGACACTCAATTTCACCAAGACAATTGCTAAACAGTGAAACATTTGCGCCCATATCGTTTAACGTTTGTGTATAGCCAAATCGTTCTTCATATACTGTCTCATGCACAACTGAAATTCCTTTCGCTTGAGTGAGCACAACAACAAACGGTTGTTGCCAATCTGTCATGAAACCAGGATGAGTGTCTGTTTCAAGTTCAATCCCGCGATAAGACGATGCACCGCGAAAAACAATTCCGTCTGGTTTCACTTCATACTCTCCACCAATACGACGAACAGCATTCAAAAAAGTGATCATGTGTTGATGATCTGCATCACGCACAAAAATTTCTCCACGAGTACCTAGTGCCATGCAGGCATACGACGCGGCTTCCATTCGATCAGGCATTACATGCACACGCGTTCCTCGCAATTTTTCAACACCAATTATTTCCATTGAACGACAAGCGTTGATTTGAATTACTGCTCCCATGTCTTGCAACATCATAACAAGTTCTTGAATTTCAGGTTCAATTGCTGCGTTGTGAATTGTTGTTCGACCGTCTGCTAAAACACCGGCAAGAATCGCTGTCTCGGTCGCACCAACTGATGGGTACGGAAGTTCAATGAGTGCTCCTTTCAAACGTTTCTTAACGGTTGCATGATACCCGTCTTTTTCTTCTTCAATTGACGCGCCCATTTTTCTAATAATCTCGATATGAAAATTTACAGGACGAGATCCAATCGCATCTCCACCAACAAGCGGAACAAATGCTTCACCAGCTCGATGTAAAAGTGGAGCAAGCGCAAGAATGCTAATTCTATTTTTTCGAGAAAGTGAGTGGACAGAAGTTGAGGTGATGGTTTTTGTTGTTGTTCGAAGTGTGTGTTCATCGGCCCATTCAATCTGCGCCCCAATTGCTGTAATGATTTCTTGTGTGATAGCTGTCTCTTGCTGACGTGGAACATTCTCAATTTCAACTATTTCATCGGTCAACAAACTAGCGATCATCATTTTTGATGCTGCGTTTTTTGCACCTGAAAGTGTTACTTCCCCAGTAAGAGGTTTTCCGCCTGTGATTGAAAAAATATCAGACATAGCGCAGAAAGAAGCGGTGGCACTATGTCTCCAGGCCATCGGACTGTCGCCGCTGTTCCTTCCGACATAGTGCCAC
>JAGVFR010000024.1 GCA_020057555.1 bacterium
ATCCTGACAACAGGTGGAATCGTGAGAACGGGTTCGCGTTCCTTGCCCCGCAAATCTCTTCATTTCTCTCCCGATGTTTCGTTGGGAGAGTTTTGTTTTTGAGAAGGTTTTGAAAGTTGTCCGTGCCAACCACCGAGCATTTTTCCAACTTCGTTGAGTGGTTCTGAAAGTGCAATGAATGTATTTTGTTCGAGTGAGTTTGTTTCAAACAGAATGAGTATAAAAAATTTAATCGCATCACATTTTCGAATGGCGACCTTTACATACGGCAGTTTTTCATCTTGTTTCAAAAAAGTGGCTGTAAAAATCATTTCGATTGCTTCGACAAATAAATCATCAATGCGTTTACCAATGGAATAGCGATTAGTCTTTGGTAATTTGTTATAACAATCAACCCAAAACAAGTAATTTCGTTTCAAAACTTGTAAGACTGGTAAGAGTCTTGGGGTGGGGACGCTTAGAAGGATTTTGTGCGTTATGTTCAACCATACATTTGAGGAATTGATATCAATGAATAACCTGCTTGATGCGTGGGGAGAGTTTGTTGTTGGAAAAAGAGGAAAGACAGACGTGCAAGAATTCGAATTGCATCTCATGGATTATCTGCTTGATTTGCATAAAGAGTTGTCGGATAAAACATATAGACATTCAAAATATGAATCTTTTGTTATCGTAGATCCAAAACGCAGGTTGATTCACAAGGCGTCCGTACGCGACAGAGTTTTACATCACGCATTGTATCGCATGCTTTATCCGTATTTCGATCGGTCATTTGCGAGCGATTCTTTTTCTTGTCGAGATGGAAAAGGAATGCACAAAGCGATTGATCGGTTTCATGTGTTTGCGGGCAAGGCGAGCCAAAATCATACACGAACCTGTTGGGTTATGAAATGTGACATCCGACAATTCTTTGGGAGTATCGACCACAGGATTTTGATGCGAATTTTGAAACAACACATTTCAGATTCAGACATCATCTGGTTACTCGAAAAGATTATCGAAAGTTTTGAAACAGAAAACCGACCTCATATCGGTTTGCCACTTGGGAATCTTACTTCACAGTTATTCTCGAATGTGTACATGAATCGGTTTGATCAATTTGTGAAACACAAATTGAAAATAAAATACTATATTCGTTACGCCGATGATTTCGTTTTTCTTTCGGAAGATAAATCATTTCTCGAATCACTCATTCCGAGCATTCGGTCGTTTTTACTCTTTGATTTACATTTGACGCTTCATCCAACGAAGATTTCTTTGGGGAAGGTCGGTTCAGGTATTGATTTTCTTGGATGGGTTCATTTTATGGATCATCGGGTTTTGCGAACGGTTACAAAACGACGCATGTTCAAACGGATTGAATTTCATCCGACAAAACCAACAATTCAATCATATTTGGGATTATTGAGTCATGGAAATACACGAACACTCCAAGATGATTTAATGCTTTCTATCAATAAACCAAATTCACCCCTGTAAGTTTTGGAATCGAAATATACCCATTATATTCCTGTATCGCAGTCCTAACATCGCCCACAACGCGGAGCCAACAAAAAGAGATTGACACAGATCAATCTCTTTTTGTTTCCACTAGTGTTATACTTATTCTATGAACTGGAAAAAAGCGTTGTATATTTTGACAGTCGTTGTTGTTCTCACTATTGTTTTTGTTTTGTACAAATTTTTTTCTACAACACAGAAATTTGATACTTCCATAAGTGGGCGGTTTATCGGAAATCAAATTTGGGGCGGTGACGTTCGCATCACTGGAGACGTTGAAATTTTTGGAAATCTCACAGTTTTACCAAACACAACAGTTAAGTTTGTGGTCGGTGACGATCGTCATAGCGGCGACGAAGTTTCGGCAGATGGTTTTAACAATCTTGATCCAACACGTCTTAAATCTTACACGACCACTCATTCTAGTCTTTTTATTTTTGGGAAATTCATCGCTAAAGGGTCACAAACCAAGCCAATCATCTTTACATCAGCGTCAGAACAACCAAATCTTGCAGATTGGGAAGCGATTATTTTTAATGGAGATGGCAGTTTAGTTGATGCAGTCATAGTTGAATATACTCGCAATGGACTAAACCCCATCGGCAAACAACCAAATAGTGTTATTCAAAACACAATATCTCGTCATGCGTTGTGGGGAACAATATCATCGGCAAATTCAAACATAAAAATAATCAACAATCATTTATCAGATGCTGGACATGAAGGAATTGATCTTAAATTCAACGGTAATCAAGAAGTCTCCGGGAATATTATAGACGATTGTCATACAGGAATCGCATCTATCGCAGGATCGCAGATTATTAAAAATAACATAATCACCAATTGCGGTGACGGTGTATATATTGATCAAAAATCAAATGCAACATCTATCAATAATACTTTTATCTCTGCTCCAACTGAAAGCCTGCGCGTATGGAAATATGGTAATTACGAAATTCCAATTTTTGATAACCCTGAAATTTAATTGAATTAAAAAAACCAGAGCGAGTAGTTCTGGTCAGTGAAGTGGCTA
>JAGVFR010000030.1 GCA_020057555.1 bacterium
ATCCTGACAACAGGTGGAATCGTGAGAACGGGTTCGCGTTCCTTGCCCCGCAAATCTCTTCATTTCTCTCCCGATGTTTCGTTGGGAGAGTTTTGTTTTGTAACTGTGAATTATGAAAGTCAGAAAATTCAAGACCTGACCCTAACTCCGCAAGTGATGTAAAGGAGGAGGAAGCAGTGGGGAAGCAGAAGGAAGCAGTGGGGAAGCATAGGGTGAAAAAACAAAAATGCATGGAAAAAATCCATGTATTTTGTTTTCCTTTATTACTTTACTACTTTGCTACTATGCTACTTTTTTCAAATGCGCTAAAATGAATGTACAACTTCACCCTTTTTCGCATGACCGATAATAGTCGGACATACTTGCGTTCATTTACCGTCTACATAGCAGGCTTTGGCGTGCTGTGTGTTTTTGTTTTCTTCGGACTTGTTCATCCTGTTTTTGCGCAAACAGATTTTCTTCAAACTTCTGCCGAAGCTTCTGGTTTGCCACAAACAAACATTATCCTGATAATCGCGCGTCTGATTCGCGCTTTTCTCGGTATTCTAGGGATCATTTTTGTTCTTCTTGTTCTGTATGCAGGGTTTTTGTACATGACTTCGCAAGGCGAAGCAGCGAAAACGGAAAAGGCAAAAAAAATCATTACACAAGCAACAATCGGAGTTTTAATTATTTTTTCTTCATACGCTATTGCGTCATTTGTTATTAATGCAATTTTGGGCGCGACATCCGGTCAAATTGTTTCAAAAGCTGTAATGGAAAAATACAAAGAACCGCTCGCTGGCGCGCTTGGGGCTGGGATTGTTGAAAGTCATTATCCTCCTCGCAACGCGGTTGATATTCCTCGCAATACAAAAATTTTTGTTACATTCAAAGAAGCTGTTGATCCAAAATCTATTATTTCCGGCGAGAGCGGGCTTAACAACGCAAACGTCTATATTTTTGAAACAGCAAAAGGAAAAGACAAAAAACTCGACAGCTCTGCTGTGAAAGTTTTGACAAACGAACAGCATACAATTTTTGTTTTCGACCCAGTTGATCTTCTTGGTAATCCAACAACAGACACAAATTATACTGTTGCGCTTCAACCTGGAATCAAAAAAGCAAACGGCTCAAACGCTTTTGTTGGAGCGTATTCATCAGGATACGGATGGACTTTTGAAGTTTCAACTGAAATCGATCTGACTCCACCAAAAGTTGTGTCTGTGATTCCAAAAAGCGCGGCTGAAGAACCGCGCAATGTGACAGTTGAGATGACATTCAATGAAGCAATGGATCCAATGTCTTCAACCGGTTCATATATTGATGGAAAAAATCCATTGTTTACCAACGTCGTGATCGCTCAAAAAGACGGTTCGTTTGTTCAGGGAATATATGAAATTAGCAATGGGTACAAAACAGTTGGATTCACAAGCATTGACGCTTGTTCAAAAGATCCTTGCGGTGATGTGATTTATTGTCTGCCAGCAACTGCTGACTTGAATGTTACCGGTAAGGCGGCAACACTTGATAATTCCAACCCCCCGCAAGCTCAACTTATCGGAGTTTCGTATGATGGGTTGACTGACGCTTCAGGAAATTCTCTTGATGGAAATGGAGATGGAACAGCTTGTGGAACAGCAAATGACACAATTGTTTGTGCAAACAATGCTTTGAATGATAATTATTCATGGGCGTTCAAAACAACAGACGCGATCAATGACATTGTTCCAAAAATTGTTTTGTTAAAACCTGAAATTGGCGGTCAAGAGATTGATCAAAACGCAACGCTTGAAATCGTGTTTAACTCGCTTCTGAAAGGTTCAACAGTGAATAGTTCAAACATTTCTGTTTGGCCGGATCCACTTTATTCAATGTGGTTTTCACCAAACAAGGAAGATGATGTTGAAGCTAAAACAAGCAAAGTTTTTTTGAGTCATCCTGCCTTCATTAGTAATGCTGAAGGTGGATATGATTATTATCCTGTTGTAACAAATGGCCTAAAGAGCGTGTATCAGATTTGTATGTATCCTTCTATGCAAGTTGATGGAGTATGCAATGGGTCGGATTCAAGCAAACCTTATTGCTGTAATGGAGCGCCATCTGCAGTTGCGTGTAAGACTTTGTATGAACCGGGCACGTTACCGGGGAATGTAAAGTAAAATTTCATGCGTAATTCTCGTCTTTCATTTCTATCAGGTTTTCTTCTCGCGCTTGTGAGCGTTGGGCTGATTGTTGCTGTTCCGGTTTTTGCGCAAGGTGTTGATTTGAAAGAGTTTGCGCAAAACGCAGGATTTGCAACAGGTCCATCTATTCAACTCATCATTGCTCGTTTAATTCGAACAGCAGTGAGTTTCGTTGGAATTATTGCAGTTGCAATGATTGTGTACGCTGGATTTTTGTACATGACCTCGGCTGGAAACACAAAAAGGCTTGAAACTGCAAAAAACATTTTACGTCAAGCAATTGTTGGACTCATTATTGTGCTTGCTTCGTTTGGAATCGTTCAGTTCATAATTGGAAAATTGGTTGAAACAACAGGAGGCGGAGTAACAACAGAAAATGGAAGTGGTGGAGGAGCATATCCAGACAACCAAACACTCACAACATTCAAACTCAATTCAGTAAATACAGAGTGCGCGAGCGCGATTCGCAATCTTCAACTTCAGCTTGTTTTTTCAAAGAGTGTTAATCCGGCAACAGTTTCAGAAGGAATTACAATCAAACAAAAAGGTGGAGACGCGGTTGAAGGAACTTTTGAAACAAAAGGAAGCGTAGTTAAATTTACTCCGGCCGCTTTATGTCCTGCGCCAAACGTGACAGCGCATTGTTTTGCCGCAAATACAGAATACGAACTCAAAATAAATCCCGCTTTAAAGTCAACAAGCGGCGCGACACTTAACACACTAGGAGGAAAAAACGAATTTTCATTTATCACAGGAGAAGGCGTTGATGTAAAAGGTCCGACAATCAGCATGAAAGCTCCTGAAAACGGACAATCCGTTATTGTTGGAACGATTCAGATTTTGCAAGCGGAAACCAAAGACGATACAGGAGTTTCAAACGTTGATTTTTATGCAGTAAGCGATGGTGAGGCGCTTTATTCATCAGGTCTTGATCTTTCAACGAGCAAAGGGTTGGTTGGAAACAACACGGTAAACATTTTTTCAACAGACGAAAATGTTGAATGGGACACGATCGGATTAGTCACAAACAAAAGTTATCCGCTTTGGGCTTCCGCGTTTGACTGCGCTGGTAACAAAGCAACAGCGATAAAAATTTCAGCTGTTGTTCGAGCCGCGAACTGTGATAATGCAGAAATTGACGAAGAGTTTGGTGAAACTGGAATAAATTGCGGAGGAGATCCTACAAGCGCGTTTTACTGCGGCAAATGTGAAAAAGATCCGTGCGGACAAACAGCTCAATGCGCGCCAGGGCTTGAGTGTGAAAACGAAGTTTGTGTAAGTAAACCGCGAATTGATTCTGTTTCACCGGGTGATGGCGCTGTTGGAAGTTTGGTCACAATTAAAGGTTTAGGATTTGGCGCGATTGGCGGAAGTGTAACATTCATTGGATCAAAACCAGAAGAAAGCAAGAGCGTTTCAGCGTACTCATGCAATGGAAAAACAAAGTGGAGCGATAAAGAGATTGTTGTTCAACTTCCAGTTGGAGCAAAAGATGGACCAATTGAAATTGCAACAGCCGGACCTGATGTTAAAAAAGATAAAACAAACGATGCGTTTGGACCGCTCTCGCCTGATTTTGATGTGAACGCTGTGAAACGTCCTGGACTTTGTGATGTTGATCCTGCAAAAGGCGAAAGTTCGACTTCAACAGTTTTTTCTGGACTTGGACTTGGCTCAAATCAAGGGTCATCAGTTATTTATTTCAAAGATTTTCTTTCGGCTGGATATTCGGCGTGGTTTGACACGCAAGTAAAGGTAGTTGTTCCAAATATGTCTGCTGGTTTGGTTAGTACGCAAGCTTTTACCGGAGATTATCGATGTGTTGATGCAACTGGAAAAGAGACTGGAAAACTTTGCGCGCAAAACAGCGATTGTGGAGAGGGGAATAAGTGCGCGACTTCTTGGTGCAGTGAAACGCTCAAGTATTGTTCAGAGAGTAAAGTATGCGTTGAAGGTGACGGAAAATGTGTTTCAGTGCGTGTTGGATCAAACAAACTTGCGTTTACTGTTTTAGATTCCGCAAAAGCAGAAACCAAACCAAATATCTCTTACGTCGAAACTGGTTGGAAAGCGTGTAATGGCGGAACGAAAAACGGCGAGTTGTGCGCAAAAGACGACATGTGTGGAGGAGGGAAATGTGAATCAGCGCCAAACTGGGGACCATCAGGACAATACGTAACTATTTATGGAACGGATTTTGGTTCTGCTAAAGGTCAGGTGAATTTTACTAGTGGTCTTGGAAAATTAGCTCTTGGAGATACACAATTTCCAGCGCAATGTGGAAATCAGTTTTGGAATGACTCATCGGTCATTGTTAAAGTTCCTGAAGAATTTCAGATTGCCAATGAATTTGGAGATCAAATTGTAGCTGGCACGTACAAACTTTCTCTCAAACGACAAGATGGTCAATCGTCAAATAGCGTTGACTTTGTGATAGTTGATGGCGCGCCAGGTCCTGCAGTTTGTAAACTTGATCCTGTTGCAGGGCCGGTTGAGACACTTATTACAGCTTACGGAGAAAACCTTGGTGCTAAAGACGGAACAGTTACATTTTTTGATAATCAATCGGCTGGTTACATAATTTGGGAAAATACAAAAGTCACCGATGCTTTGATTCCTGCGCAAGCAAA